>JAIFLU010000110.1 GCA_020048915.1 Bacteroidota bacterium
ATAAATTGATTAAAAAATAATTTTTTCTACCAAATTACATACCATTTGGTATGTAATTTGATTGTACCAAACATTTATTTTTTAAACCTAGGATTAGTCGGTCAACTAATCCCTTATTGATTTATTGATATGCTTACTGTTACGCCCTATCGGTTTCTAATGCTGCTTTTTCCGCTTTTCTTCCTGTCCTGTAATGAAATAATCGAATACAGTCCTTACGATGTTGGCTTAGAAAGCCGGAATCAAAACTCAAATTTTATTGAACACCTTTCGGATTTTAACTCCCAGACAAATGACACCTTCTCATTTGCGCTGCTAAGTGATCCACATTTTTATTATGATGAACTTGCCAGTGCAATAAAGAACATTAATACCCATAAAAACCTGGCATTTGTTTTTGTTTGCGGTGATGTAACCGACTCGGGATTGGCTCGAGAATATTTATTCTACCATAACCATATAAAAAAATTGAAAATCCCGTGTTTAACATTAATAGGAAATCACGACTATCTATCAAACGGCAAAATAGCTTACCAGAGAATGTTTGGGGCAACTAATTTTTCTTTTCAATATGGCGCTTATCATTTTATTGCCTTTAACAATATTGTATGGGAAAAAGGAAATGTTTGCCCTGATTTCGATTGGCTTAATTCTCAAATAAAAACAAGTGACAAAAAATGTGTGGTATTCTCGCATATCCCTACCTGGACCGATCAGTTTACGGAAAAGTCCCGAAGTTTATATTCCTCCATCGTAAATAACCCGGCTGTGGCAATAAACATTCACGGGCACCAACACCACTATATGGATACGATAATTAATGATAAACGCTATTTTGTAACTGAGGCTGTATTTGAGCGGGAATATTATATTGTTAAAATGTCAGAGGAAACAATTGAAATTGAAACTATTAAATTCTAACAAATGGCTCGAACTATTTTATGCCTTTGTTTATGTAATTTATGGATCTTTGTTTTAGCTGCCATTCAACCGACTGACACAACTGTATTTAGAGATAAAATTAAAAAATATACCGAAATCCAATACGCAGGAAACGCTGGTCTATTTTCTGTTCATGGTGGTATAAGCATTTTGCAAACCCATTTGAATTTCTCTCTGGGGTATGGGTATCTCCCAAAAGCTGTAAATGGAGTAGAAGTGCACTCGGTAATCCTCAAAACTAAGTATCAGTTTAACAAAGGAGTGTTCCTGAGAAAAGCAAATTGGTATACAGGCTTTTCGGCAATATGCGGTTTTACCTCTAATACCTTTATTTGCCTCCCATCGTATTTCCCCAAAGGATATTATGCACCAAATGCAATACATGCAGCGCCATTTTTAGGCTGTCGCTATCCATTCCCTTTTTACAAACCCATTTGGGCTAAAACCGCACATACTTTTGTCGAGTTGGGAACTCTTGACACTTATTTTTGGTACTGGTTAAATAACAACCATCTTCAATTTTGGGATATATGCAACCTTTCGGGTGGTTTATGTTTTAATTTTTAGACCAAGGTTATAGTTGGTTTCCTAACTGCAAGAATTTAACAAATCAGCTTAGCTACCAGCTGATTTCAATTCATTTTCCATCCAATTAATAAAATTTGGAAGAACAAATTTTTTATCTTTATTGTTTAACGGTAAACTATTCGTTAACAGAGAACCATACCCCTACGGCAAGAAAACCAAAACGCTAATTTCTACCAAGTATGCCACAGTTTAACATCACAGATGTCCTTTTTTTCAGCTACCCTGAAGAATTTCGAAGTTGGCTTAAAGAAAATCACCTTCTAAAAAAAGAACTTTGGGTTGGTTTTTATAAAAAGGAAACCGGAAAATCAAGCCTTACCTGGTCACAATCGGTTGATGAAGCGCTGTGTTTTGGGTGGATAGATGGCATTCGAAAATCAATTGATTCGCAAAGCTATACCATTCGTTTTACTCCCCGCAATCCAAAAAGTATATGGAGTGCTGTGAATATTAACAAGGTGGAGGAATTGAAAAAATCAGGTTTGATGAACCCTGCTGGTTTAAAAGCTTTTGAACATAGAACAGATAAAAACTCAGCTATTTATTCGTTTGAACAGCAATCGGCACAATTAAATGATGAATTTAAGCTTGCCTTCAGGAAAAATACGAAAGCATGGGAGTTTTTTATTTCTCAGCCCCCCTCCTACCAAAAAACAGCCACCTGGTGGGTAATAAGTGCCAGGCAGGAAACTACCCGCCGGAAGCGAATGGAAACGTTGATGGAGGACTCTGAAAACTGTTTAAGAATAGCACCTTTAAGGAGAAACCAAAAACAATAATTAAACGAAAATACTTCTGATTGTTAAAAAAAAAATTCCAGGAAAAGATTGTCCAAAATCTAACGTTTTCAGGAAAACTCAAATCAGTATTTTGAGATTAATTTCAATCTAAAAAAAAATAAAAAATAGAGAATGGAATGCCGCTTTTACCAGAAGATGTAAAAACGGCATTCAGTTAAGGCTGCATTTTATTGCAATTTGATTTGACAACTAAGGTATATCTCCTTAATTATCGGTGAATAATTATTTATAAAACACTATTGAAACTTACTAGGTGGGGTTATTTACTCTTTCTGAAATTCATGAACCAGGCAACTTGATGGATATCGGAATCTGCATTCCCAATCCGCTCCCTTTCGGCCTGTGTAATTACCGGAACCATTAAATAATCGCCAGGAACCCAATTAGCAGGGGTCACTATATTATTTTGGGCATCTACGGTCTGCAATGCAACCAAAGTCCGTTTTATCTCTTCCATGTTTCTTCCTACTTCTTTTGGGTAAAAAGTTATTGATCGAATTTTGTTTTCAGGATCGATAATAAAGACAGCCCTGATATTTTGAGAGATACTGGCAGAAGGATCAATCATACCATATTGATTTGATATCATCAGATTATCATCAGCAATCAGCGGGAATTTGATTTTAACAGGTTCTCTGTCTTTATATTTAATTTCTTCAAGCGCTTTCACCCAATCGGTGTGCTGACTAATAACATCTGTTGATAAGATGACAATTTGAGCATTCAAATTTTTGTAGTCTTCCTGCTGATGCGATAGTTCAAGAAGTTCAGAGGAACAAACCGGAGTAAAATCCTTCGGGTGAGCAAACAATATTTTCCATTTATTACCAAAATCTTTAGGAAAAGTAATTTGTCCGTTCGTTGACTGAGCTTTAAAAGAAGGAGCTAGTTCACCGATTAATGGAATTCTAATTATTTCTTTCTCTTGAGAATGCACTTGAATCACCACAATAAACAACACTGCCAGCATTAATACTTTTGTTTTCATAATTAGGGAGTTTTGAATTAATAAATAAAGTTGCAAATTTAGGCTAGAAAGCTAACCAAGTCAATCATAGCAAGACCAAACAAATAAAAGATAACTACATCTTTATTTATTTTTACAAGTATTTATTAATGAATATTATATAAACAATTATATCTACAATTAGTTTTCGATATTTAAACTTATTATAAATAAAAACAAGTCAATCGGTTTTGAATATTTTCGTAAATTATTAACAGTATGATAAATATCATATTTTATTTAAAACATAACTATATATACATGTAGAAGGATTAAACAAAATGTAGTTTTAGAAGCATTTTCTTTCTCATTATTAAATCATTAAATAAGATTTTAAAGGTAATTAGAGTGTAAAGAAAATTATTCCTAATTAGGTGAATGTTTAAGAAAGGGCTTACTAAAAATTTATTTGTCGAAAAAATAATCGCAACTTTAAATCTTATACAATCCTATTAATTCTATACAGATGCGAAGAAAAGACAAAGAAATAACCGATCCGAAAATTATCAGCGAGATACTTGACCTTTCTGAAATTTGTCGGCTAGGGATGGTTGATGATGGCCGTGCTTATATAGTCCCGGTGAATTATGCACATAAAGATGGCGCAATATATATTCACTCGGCTATGCATGGAAAAAAATAGAACTTCTGAAAAAGAACAATCAGGTAGCTTTTGAGATAGAATACAAAAGTGGAATTATAACCGGCGAAAAAGCATGCGATTGGACTGCCCGCTACCGTTCGGCCATGGGCCATGGCACTATTGCTATTGAAACAGATACTGCATTTAAAAAAGAAGCGCTCAATTTAATAATGCGCAAATACGGAGCAACAGGCAATAGCTTTGATTACGACGAAGCATTGCTTTCCCGGGTTTGCATTCTAAAACTGACCATAACTTCCATTTCGGGAAAACAATCGGGCGATTGGTAAATTGCTTTACGTTCATATTTGAAAGGGTTCTGTCAGCAATTTCTTAGCGCTGGTAAAAATGATCAGCATTTCCCTTCCTATAATTAGCTAATGGTAGCATTTTGAGAATATATTTGCAAAAAAAACATCATGGATATTCAGCTTAAATACGGGAAGAAACAATTAGCCCTAACCTTTTCAAATGAAGCAGTTATACCTGAATACAGTGAACCCGAGTATTCAATTGATAAATTTGATTTTATTCAGGAATTGCTTCAATATCTTCCTGTAGAAAAATCGAAATATAACGATGTTGCTATTGTGGTTTCGGACAAAACACGATTATGCGGATATCCAGAATACCTTCCCTGGCTTACGGAAACATTGATACAACAAGGGGCAAAAAAAGATAATATCTGCTTTTACATAGCTTATGGTACCCATCCCAAGCAAACCGACGAAGAAAGTATAAACAGCTACGGTTCCGTATTTAACGAATATCGCTTTGTCCACCACAATTGCAACGACGAGTCAGTGTTCGAAATATGCGGTACCACTAAAAGAGGGACTTCGGTTACCATTCGGAAAGACATTCTTAAGAGTACATTGCTGATTACATTCGGAGCGATATCCCACCATTATTTTGCTGCTTACGGTGGAGGGCGTAAACTTTTATTCCCTGGATTGGCTGCCCGGAAAGCGGTCTATCAAAATCACGGGCTTTTTCTCGATCGGGCATCACGATCACTGGCTTCCGGATGCCAACCAGGAATACTCGATGGAAATCCGTTGGCGGAAGACCTGAAAGAAATAGACACGTTTGTTCCTGCTAAAGTCTCCATTCATGGAATTATGAATGCATCGGGAAAAGTTTGCAGATTGATGGTTGGAAATAGTTACGACGACTTTGTAAAAGCTTGCAAAGTTCACGACGGCTACTATAAATACAATTCGGCAACATTATACGACCTGGTAGTTGCTTCCAGCGGAGGATATCCCAAAGACATAAACTTTATCCAGGCGCATAAATCGGTTCATCATGCCGCAGCTTTTGTGAAAGATGGCGGCACACTGGTGATTTTATCGGAGTGTTTTGATAAAATCGGGTCAAATTATTTTATGAAATACCTGGAAGCAGGTAGCTTTGAAGCTGCTTTTGCCATGCTCGAAAATAATTATGAAGGGAATGGAGGAACGGCGCTTTCGATGATGCTTAAAACCAAGCGTATTAACATTTGTATGCTGACATCACTTGACGAAATAACATGCCAAACACTGGGTGTTACTAAAATTACGGAAGAGGATGTGCAAAAAATAATTTCAGCAGAAAAAGGAAGCATTGCCGTTATTCGGAATGCAAGTATTTTGGTGAAATAAAAAAAAGGGTTGCAAGTTGCAAGTTACAAGGTGCAAGGTGCAACCTCATCTTAATATTTTGCAACCTGCAACCTGTAACCTGCAACCTGTAACTCGTACCACTTTTAACTCATAACCCGCACCCCTTCCTCCGTATCATTCTATTCCAAATTCCTTCTATTCAATAGTATTTTCGCATAATCTCTACCCAACTTGTCATTGTAATCTTCGTACGATTTTTTAACCCATTTCAATGCTAATTCTGTATTACCAAGCACTTCGTACGATACTGCTATATTTAAACAAGCTCGCCCTGCGTTTTTACGACTGGTATGTTTAGCAATTTCGCTCCAACTATCAATAGCTCCCTGCCAGTTAGCAACTTCAGCACGCCTGAATCCTGCTTTGAATTCTTGCTTGCCCGAACCTTTTCCTTTTTTATACATATCCCTTCGAACGGTATAATAGCTTGGCAAAAACCGTTGAATATAGTCCTGCCCCGCTGCATATGCCGTATTTGGCAAAGCCTCAGGAGGAGCAAAAGCAAAATTGTTCCCAACACCATTAAATGTTAAGTAATTGGTTATTTGATATTGGTCAATAATAGTTTTTGTGGCAGGATCGTACAATCGCCAAAAACTGAGTACATTCATTCTGATTTGATTTGGTAAGCCAATTTTTGGTTTTTCTCCATTAATAGCATTTACAACCTGATTAGCAACAGTTGACAATACTACATCCGAATTCGAATCAAATGTTTCTAGCACCAACAGGACTTCGGCATTTGCTGAATCACAAATATTTTTAACAATCTTCCAATCGAGCAATTCCGGAGTTTCGCGGGTACCTGTGCCATACAATCTGGTTTTTTGAGGGATAACAATATTTATACCTTTACGCCCCTGCATACGATCGAACACCCCTGTCAAACATTCGTCCGAGGCCAATCGATCAGAACCTGCAACCTCTCCGGTAGCAATCGCCTCAATAACCTTCGTCTTTTTATCTTCATTTTTAGTCAGCGACCTGTTTACCAGCGCAATTGTCTTCACATTATCGGGCAAAAAAACTTCAGGATTAAGGGGGTAATTTAAATTTACACTGCCATACTTACTGCATCCTGAAATTACTATTGCGATTAGAAATACGAAGAATAAAGAATTTTTTATCATACGAATCGAATTTTAGGTTAATTCAAAAAATATTCATCCCCACTTTTAAATTTTTTGCATTTACGTTTGAACCTTCCTAAAAGTTATTTTCAGAGGTATTGCCTCTCACCTTATTTTAAAATTTACCATTTTTATAGTATAAAATATAAAAAAATCTATCTGCAATCCTGGTCAGGTTTAACTCATTTCAAAACGAGACCGATTTCGTTTATACCTTCAAGTCCCCATTTAAATAAATATCTGATAGTCAATTAATAAATTACATGAACCTAATTCCCAAAGAATCATTTATATTAAAATTTTATTAAAATTCATTTTCCACTGGTAGAAAATAATTATACTTTTGCGGGCATAATCAATTATCCTTTATATGGACGATTACCATTCTAGTTGTTAATCATAAATAGAGGCGGTTAATACAACCTCTGTTTATTAATTTATGGAGTGTTGTATTAATGAAAACGTATTATAAAAATTTCAAAGGACTGGTTCCCTGCTCGGTTTGGGAGCCCAACTGTTGGATTAATGTTGAATGTCCTACCGATAACGACCGTACTTTCTTAACGGACGAATTAGGAATACCGGCCCCTTTCCTGAATGACATTGAAGACGTAGATGAGCGTCCTCGTATTGAAATAGAAGAAGGATGGTTCCTGATTATTTTGCGGCTTCCATATAAAAGCGAAGAGCTGAGTTTGCCGTATTCTACTGTCCCCTTAGGAATAATATTCAAAAACGATGTTTTTGTTTCAGTTTGTTTTTATCAAACCGAAATGATATCTGATTTTATACATTATACAGTTCGAAAAAACCAGGAAATCCAGAATAATTTCGACTTGGTTCTTAAACTCTCCCTTTCATCAAGCGTTTGGTTTTTAAAATATTTAAAGCAGATAAACCAAAAAATTAGGGTAGCTGAAAATACCCTTGAAAAATCAATCAAAAACGAAGATCTGCAAACCCTTTTGCAAATAGAAAAGTGCCTGGTATTTTTCACCACCTCGCTGAAAGGGAATGACATATTAATACATCGGGTAAAAAACCTGAAAGATTACAAAGAAACCTTTGACCCTGAATTGTTGGAAGATGTTGAAATTGAATTGCGACAGGCCCAGGAAACAACGAACATATACAGCGACATTCTTAGTGGAATGATGGATGCATATGCTTCGGTCATTTCCAATAATTTGAATGTTATTATGAAAAGGTTAACTTCTATTTCGATTATTTTAATGATACCAACTTTAATCGCAAGTTTGTATGGGATGAATGTTCCCAATGCATTTGAAAATAATAAACTGGGATTTTGGATGGTATTGTTAATTTCGTTTATCATTTCCATAAGCATCACATTGATATTTCGCTGGAAAAAGTGGTTTTAGGGAGGCTGTGAACGAGTATTATCATCAAAAAGAGTATTTTCCATGTATCATCTCATTTTTTCGGTTTTTCCTAAAAAATACAGATTTGGCAAAATTTTTTTAAACATAATTTTTTCTCCCTTCTAAAGATTTTTGAGAATGAAGTATTCCTGTCTTTTATTATTCCTTTTGCTTCCTTTACTTAATTCATGTAAACCTAAAACTGGAGCGAAAATACATGACAATTTTGAAGGAGATACACTGAATGCAATTTGGACAAATGATAAGTTTCTCCCTGGTGCTTTTAAAATACAATCGCATTTCGTAAGATCCGGGAAAAGTGCAGCTATTCTTACTCTACAAAAAGGCGATCAGATAAAAGAAGAAAAAGGCACTGAACTTGAAAGGGCTGAATTGAAGGAATCGAAAAAACTAATGGCTTTCGAAAATAAAGTATATGTTTATTCCTTTAGCATTCTGTTGCCCAAAGGATTTCCTATTTCGCCCGAACGACTTGTAATTGCCCAATGGAAACAAAACTGTAAATCGGGAAACTGTAATCCCGATAATCCGATTTTGGCCTTACGCTATAATTCCGGCATATTTAGAATCACTTTGCAGGTGGGGCCGGATAAAATTACTTTATTCCGACGAACCGATAGTATCATTAACAATTGGATGGACTTTAAATTCAAAATAAAGTTTTCGAGAAATCCCGATGGGAGAATCAAAACCTGGTTGAATGGTAAAGAGATTATTGACTATAGCGGAGTTACTGCATATTCAGAAACTTATGGGTATCCGCTGCCCGGTAATTTTTATTTCAAAATTGGACTCTACAGAGATCAAATGCCCCAAACAATGAATATCTACATTGACGACTATGAAAAACAGGAATTAGAGAAATGGTAATTTTCAAAACTTATTGATTATATGAACCATAAATTTAATTGTTTAGGATCTCTTGTCCCTCAATTATTCCGGTTGCACCTAAAAATGTTGCTGGTTTTGGGCTTTTAGATTACACTTCTACTATCAGTTTACCAAGATTCTTCCCTTCAAAAAGTCCCAAAAATGCTTCCGGCAACATATCGAATCCCTTCATAATTGTTTGGGAATACGTTAGATCGCCTGATTTTACCCAGCCTGTAAGCGCCTGAAATCCTTCCGGAAAGCGAGCGGCATAATTACTTACTATAAATCCCTGCATCAATAAACTGCGCTTCAGGATAATGGGCTGAATTCTTGGCCCTACTGGCGTTTCAGTTGCATTATAAAGCGAAATTTGTCCACATACTGCTATTCTGCCGCTACCATTCATGTTTTCAATTACAGCATCAGAAATTGGTCCGCCCACATTGTCGAAATACACATCTACCCCGCTAGGGCATGCTTTTTCAATAGCTGAGGCTATATTTGAAGTGGTTTTGTAATTTATAACCGAATCAAATTTTAGTTCGTTAAGCAAGTAATTAACTTTTTCGTCGTTACCGGCAATGCCCACAACATGACAACCGTTGATTTTGGCAATTTGGCCAACCACCATTCCCACAGCCCCTGCTGCGCCCGAAACAACTACAGTTTCGCCCTTTTTAGGTTTTCCAATATCGAGCAATCCAAAATAAGCAGTGAGACCAGGCATTCCAAGTATTCCCAAATAATAACTCAATGGTGCAATGGTGGAATCGATTCGTTGTAATCCTGCCGCAGCAACAATTATTTCCTGCTGCCAGGGAAGAAATCCAAGTACGTAATCGCCTGCTTTATATCCCTCTGCTTTACTTTCTTTCACCTGGGCAACTATTCCCCCAAATATAGGCTTACCAACTTCATAGGGCGGCGCATACGATTTAGCGTCGCTCATTCTCCCTCGCATGTAAGGATCTACCGAAACAATTTTAGCTGTTAAATGAATTTCCCCATCATTTAATACAGGGAGAGTGATATGTTGAATTTCGAAATTTGCCAGGGTAGGAATCCCTTCGGGCCTTGACTTTAAGATAAATTGTTTTATCATGCTTTTAATTGTGAATAAAAAAATTCAAGACGGTATAAACTATAACAAATAACATAACAAAAGCTATTAAGTTTTACGAGATCGACAAATCCTTTACAAATTCCATAAGGTTGTATAAAACTTTTTTACTGCAAATAATTCTGTAACTCAAAGGAATATCAGGTCTTTTTTGTAAATTTATAATACACATAGTACATTGGGCAACGAAGGTTATTATGTTTTGATTAGAAGGATTCAATTATCTAGGTGATAAAATAACTAATTCTACACCAATGTCGTTGACTTAAGGATTTATCTTTCCTAAGCATTCTTCGACTCCGCTCAGAATGACTCTACTCCGAAGTGTCACCCTGAAGTCGAAGGGTCTTTCTTAAGTCAAAGACATTGAATTCTATACTGTAATTAAAGTAACAGTTTATAATAAAACATCTGTTTAAAATGGCAGACTCCAAACTATCGTATGAGCAATTAGAGAATCGAATTATTGAACTGGAAAAGTTTGCTGAGATTTATAAATTAATTGCCGATAATACCATCGACTGTGAAATTGTTCGGGATATAAACCATAAAATAATCTATGTTTCGCCATCGTTTGAAAAGCTTTTCGGCTATACAACCGAAGATTATCTCAATGGAAAGCTATCCGAAAAAAAGTTTATCCATCCGGATGACATAAATTCTCTAAATAAAACCCTGGAAAAAGTTTATAACGATAAGTCTTCAATAAGCAATCTGGAACTACGGACAATTAAGAAGGACAAAAAGGAAGCATATATTTCAGTAAACATCCTACCAATATTTGATAAAAAGGGGATTTTTATCGGCACAAGAGCCAGAATACAAAATATTTCTAAAAGACAAGAAATTAAGGATGTTACAAATCAAAAAAACAATTCACTGGCAATACTGAACGACTTTGCCAAGGAACTCGCATATAAACCCTCACAATTTGTCGATTCATTTATTGTAAATAAACTAAAAGAATATACCGGTGCAATTGCAATTGCTTTAAGTTATTATGAGGAAAAAACATCGGAGTTGGTTACTTCAGAGACTTCTCTTAATAATGAAGAGAATTCGAATATTAAAAAAATACTTGGAAAAAAAATAACAGGGCTTCGCAATAAAGTGAGCCCTGATGAATATACTGAAATTGTAGAGCAAATTATTGGGACACCGCAATCGCTCTATGAAGTCACATTTGGAAGTATCCCTAAATTTATTGCCGACAGCATACAAAAAATCATGGGCGTTAAGCATTTTGTAGGCATGGCACTTATGAAAGAACATCAACTGGTTGGCGCATTAGTTATTGCAACAAACTCTCAATCGACAATACCTGATGCCGATTTTTTAAAAGCATTTTCAATTTTATGTGCTAATGCAATTGAGCGCAAACGTGCTGAACTTGCTTACAA
The DNA here is from genome assembly GCA_020048915.1 of Bacteroidota bacterium. Lineage (GTDB taxonomy): Bacteria > Bacteroidota > Bacteroidia > Bacteroidales > JAAUTT01 > JAAUTT01. Next base: position 11,573 of record JAIFLU010000110.1, read on the forward strand.
TAAAAGCGAGGCTAAGTTTAAGGTATTGAGCGATAATTCATACGATATAATGACCGTATTAAATCCAGACGGAATAATAGAATATGAAAGCTCTGCAACATACCGCATTTTAGGATACATTGCCGGGGAAAGAATTGGTAAAAATGCCTTTGAATTTGTCCATCCTGACGATTTAGCCATTGTTTCATCAGAATTTCAAAAGCTTTTTTCCAATCCAAATATCCCGAGAACAATTGAATTTCGATTTCTGGGGAAAAATAATTCCTGGGTATGGTTGGAGGGCAGCGCCCAAAACTTCCTTTCGAATCCATTTATCGAAGGAATTATTATCAATAGCCGGGACATTAATGATCGTAAAAAAACTGAGCAGGCCCTTAAAGCAAAAGAAACTGAACTAATTGCCATTAATGCCGCAAAAGATAAACTTTTTTCTATTATTGCCCACGACTTAAGAAGTCCGTTTTGCAGCATGATTGGAATGCTCGAATTATTGTGCGATAATATTGACACATACGATCTTAATAAATCAAAAAACTTCCTCAATCGAACCTATTCATTAGCCGAAAACACGCTTAATCTTTTAGATAATCTTCTATCATGGGCAAAATCACAAATTGGACAAATCCAGTTTTCGCCCGAGGAAATTGATTTATCAACTTTCATAAATCAAACACTCGACATTTATAAATCGGTTGCAAATGTCAAAAACATACGAATTCAATTTGAAGAAATACAAGAACCTATTATGGTAATTGCCGATCCTAACATGTTAAAAATAATATTTCAAAACTTAGTTGCAAATGCTATAAAGTTTACCAATACTGGTGGTAAAATAGAAATAAATACTCTTTTGAAGCAAAACTTTGCAGAAATATCCGTTTCCGACAATGGTATTGGCATGTCGGAAGAGGTAAAAAGTAAAATATTTCAGCCGGGAGAGCAGATTACCATGCCTGGCACTGCCAACGAAAAAGGTACAGGTTTGGGACTTGTTCTTTGTAAAGAATTTGTCGAACGAAACAGCGGTAAAATTTGGGTTAACAGCAAAATGGGGAAAGGAAGCTCGTTTACTTTCAGCTTACCGGTTTTGAAAAATAACCTTTAATAACCTTATATAATATTGACTATAAGAAATATATAAAACGAATTTAAATCGTAAGTCCCCATTTACTATTTGACTTATCAATAAATAATTTATCCAAAAAAAAACAATAACTTTAAGAGCGAATGAATTTTTAAATAAAAAAAATATACGTTAACAATGTTTGAAAATTAAAATAGCTAATGCAAAAAATGACTTTCGAAACAAAAAAAATCTTATGACAATTCTGTTTCAACATCGATGCTTAACCCTTTTATTCGTTTTACTTTTTTGGAATACATTCCTCTATTCCAAAACAGAACAAAAAATGGTACTTGTTCTACATTCATATAACAGTGGACTCAGTTGGACAGACAGTACCAATTTCGGAATTTTTGACGGATTTCAGGAAGGACAATATGGTATTGTAGATTTACGGGTTGAATTTATGGATACCAAACATTTTGAGGATAGCAACTATTTTGAGTACTATAAAAACTACCTGGCCTACAAATATCAAAAACTAAATTTCGATGCAATTATTTGCGGGGATAATCCAGCATTTAATTTTTTATGCAAACACCATGTAGCTTTATTTAAAAATACCCCCATTGTTTTTTGCGGTCTAAATTATCCCGATTCAATTCCACATGGGTTTACCGGAATTATTGAAGATGTGGATATCTACAATAATTTGAATTCGATTATTAAAATACATCCAAAGTATAATAAGCTCTATATTATAAATGATAAGTCAATTACCGGCAAAAGTCTTAAGAGGGAACTGGACCATGTTATAAAATCGAACTTTCCGGGTTTAAAATACGAGTATCTTACAAACTATACATTAAGCGAACTAGAAGAAAAATTGGAAACCTTGAAAGAAAACGATGCTGTTTTAATGCTCCTTTTCAATTTCGACAGACAAGGGACGACTTTTTCGTTCGATTATATTCTCGATGAGATTGCTCCACACTGTAAAGCTCCGATATATGGAGTCTGGACTTTTTATCTGGGTAAAGGCATTGTAGGTGGAAAAATTTTAAGCGCATACGAACATGGATATTTGGCCAGTGGCATGGTAAAACAAATACTCGATGGTAAAACAACATCCGAGATCCCAATTATTAATGGCCCGGCCCACTATTGGTACGATTATAAAATCCTTCGTAAACATGATATAAGCAAGTTTAGCTTACCTAAAGATGCGCACATAATCAACCTGCCTTACGATTTCGTACTTAAAAATAAAATTTTCTTTACATTACTGAGTATTATCCTGATTTTACTAATTTTCCTGATTCTGGTATTATACATTCAGGTAAAAAGGGTACGGGCAAATCTTCGTAAGGAAAAGACTCTGGTAACAGCAATCGAAACCAAATCGGACGAGTTAAAACTGGCGCTTACTAAAGCAGAACAAGCTAATAACCTGAAGACAGCGTTTTTATCAAACATTTCGCACGAAATCAGAACACCGATGAATGGTATCCTGGGTTTTTCGAGCCTTTTACAACCCAATATGGATACCATCATTCAGGAAGAATATATAAATACCATAAATTTATGTGGAAACCAGTTACTTTGCATCATAAACGACATTCTGGACATTTCAAAGATTGAAAGCCAACAGATTAAAATAAATCATGAAGTTTTATTATTGAACCAAACTATAGATAATGTTGTATCGGCTTTTAATAATTCATCACGCTTTAATAAAACAAAAATTGAGGTGCATAAGCCACTTCCCGATAATGAAGCTGTTTTAAATACGGACGGGGTAAAATTTCAACAAATACTTTCAAATTTACTATCTAACGCCATAAAATTTTCAGAAAATGGAACGATAGAGATAGGCTATTATGTTAAAAAAAACGAGTTGGAATTTTATGTAAAAGATAATGGCATTGGTATAGACCGGCAATACCACGAAATTATTTTTGACCGGTTCCGGCAGGTCGACGAAAGGAATGACAAAATATACGGGGGCAATGGCCTGGGTTTATCAATATCTAAAGCCTTTGTGGAGCTGCTTGGCGGAAAAATATGGTTAACCTCCGAACTTCATAAGGGTTCAACATTCTTTTTCACATTGCCTTATCAAAAGCCTCCAAGAATTGCTAATACAGAAACGGAAATTCCTATTTCAAGCAAAATGAACAGTAATTTAACCGTTCTAATTGCTGAAGATGACGAATTTAATTTCATGTTTCTTAAAGAACTTTTATCTCCCTATATTCCAACTATTATTCATGCTAAAACCGGGAGGGAAGCAATTTTAATGACTTCCCAACAACAGGTTGATGTTATTTTAATGGATTTAAAAATGCCCGATATAGGAGGAATTCAGGCAACCCAGATAATTCACCAGCAGCAAGCTCATATCCCGATTATCATTCAGACAGCTTTTACCTCGCAAAGCGAAAAAGAAAAAGCATTTGAAGCAGGATGTGCCGACTATCTTACTAAACCAATTAATAAAGAAATATTATTGAGGAAAATAAGGGAGCACACCCACATGCCATAACAAAATCACTTTTATGCCCTTTCTGATTTTAACGTATCTTAAATCTTCAAATCAAACCAGATACGTACTTTACGAATGCTTCGATTTAAAATAATGCCGGGTAAGAACTTTTTTTAAGTCCCTCACAATTATTTGATGTGCAATAATCTCAACAGGACTGTATTGGGGAAGTTCCAAGGTTGTTTTAGCGATGTCCTTGTCAGAAATGTCGACCTGATAAAGTACCGAAAGTAGTTTACCATAATCCCGATCGAGCAAAACTGATATTTGACCAGTAAGCTGATCATGCAGTTCAGAATAGGCGTTCTTAACATTTCCCGAAAAAGTAATTATAACACCAAAAAGACCAAAATCCTTCATGATTTGCCGGGCAGTTTCCAATACAATATCCTCATGACGAAGGAAACTGGCAACATTGTCGTTTCGAACTTCAGGTAATCCCATAACCTAGTTAAAAAGCGGAATACGATATATAATATTGTAAAATGAATCTATCTTTTAAATAAAATTTTCTTAATACACCTCAAAAATGAATCATGGAAGAACCGGTAATATTTGAAGTTTTCCAAACTGATATACGGGAATAACTGATTCTGCAAGAATACTTGTTCCTTGCTTCACCTGCACATTTGTCATAACCGGCGCCCTGAAATATATGCCGTTTGTTGCCTTTTCGGGCTGCCTGGCTGGAGTTTCCTGTGCAGGGGCATCTTTCGAAATTACAGTTATGCTTATTGGAGTAGCGCCAGTTTGTTGACTTGTCGAAATTCCTTTTTCGGAACTAAACCAGGTAAGTTCTTTTGAGGTTGTTCCTGTTGGCAAAAGTGTATAATGAATGATTTGCGTGTTTTGTATCCTCTTTCCTTTAAAAAAACAAAGCAACTCTTCCTCCTGCTTCGCAAGTTCGTAATTAATAACTTTTAACGCCGATCCATCGGGATGATAATCATAATCACCCATCATTAATTTCAACCTTCTTTTCCGAAGTTTGAGAATTAATTCGGCCATATCCTTTGCCTTGTCCTCTTCATTTTTAATCTGCATCGATTTCTTATAAATCGGTACTTTCATAAAAGAGCTATCGGTTAGTATTGTTTTGTATAATGTATCGATGTGCTCTTCAATATTAGGTTCGTATATGCTTTTTTCGAAAGGGTTATTCGAACCTGAATTCAAGGAGGGGAATTTCTGATAAACCGAACGCCACGAATTTTGCAAATCGAGCATCAACCCCTGCTGCGTAAAAGCAAAAAGCTTATCCAAATTAGCAGGATACTGCTTAAATGAAATAGCATAATATTGACTAGGGTCGGGTTCATTTAAAGGCACAATACCTACTTTGGAAATTTCGAACAGTTCCGAATCAACTGTCGGCACATCTGTCAAAGTCAAATATTTATTTGCATATTCGGCATATGGCCCTTTTTTAATAACTGTTTTTGTTACCTCAATTGCAATATCGATTCGTGTTTTGGGAAGGCTATAAATGAGGGTTTGAGAAGAAGACAATTCGGCCTGAGTCTTATAGGTTTCTAGATTTTGCGAAGGGGAACATGCAAAAATTACAAGAAACGAAAAAATGGGATAGAATACTTTTTGTTTCATACTTAACTATTTCAACTATAACTGGTTTAATAATGAATAACTTAATCAGGATTGAACAGGTTCATTTCCTATTCTTTTAATTTATTGAACGCTTTTCCTATGTTGTTTATTATGTCGCTGGCAAGCAGGGACTCAAGACTTTCGTGTTCCAGAGCCAAATCACCAGCAAATCCATGGAGATAGACACCTAGCCTGGCTGCAATTAGTGGTTCATAGCCTTGTGCCAGCAATGATAAAATGATGCCGGTCAATACATCTCCACTGCCAGCTGTAGCCATACCGGGATTTCCGGTGGTATTAAACCAACATTGACCCGATGGAGACGAAATGCAGGTATTGGCACCTTTCAGAACGATAATAAGGTTATATTTTTGAGAAAAATCGATTTGAGCAAGATACCGTTTATATCCTGAATTATATGTTCCTGCCAGTCTCTCGAATTCCTTCAAATGTGGAGTTATAATGGTATTGGGAGGAATCATGTTCAGTAACCATTGGTGTTCAGCAAGAATATTAATTGCATCGGCATCAAGTACCAAAGGTAAGGCCGATTTGGTAATTATTTCGCGGAGGACATCCACTGTTTCATCTGATTTGCCCATTCCAGGCCCCATTCCAATGGCCGAATACTTTTCCAAAGCGGGAACTTCTGTTATTACATCATAATGTACATCCAAACTTACCATTGTTTCGGGAGACGATATCTGCAATATTTCATAGCCTTTGCGCGGAAGATGTGTCGTTAACAAACCTACTCCCGATTTTAGACATGCTTTTGATGCCAAAACAGCCGCTCCAATTTTACCAAAACTCCCGGCAAATAATAGGGCATGACCAAAACTCCCTTTATGGGCAAATCGACTCCTTGGTTTAATGAAATTTTGCAATTCGGATGCTTCCTGGTAATAGTTCTCACATTCCTGAATGTCGATAGCTTTGGGATGCAGTCCAATTTTAAGTAGATGCCATGTTCCTGTGTAGATGCTATTGTCCGGAAACATAAACATGAGCTTAGGCAATTCGAAAGTTAAAGTATGCGCAGCCTGTATAATAGCGCTGCGATTATTACTTTCGTCCGAATCAGAAAAAAGTCCTGACGGAATATCAATTGAAACCACAGTTGCCCCGGAAATATTAATATGACAGATCAACTTTGCTGCATAACCATTGGCCGGCCGGGTAAGCCCTGTTCCAAACAATGCATCGATTACAATATCAGAAGGGAGAATATCCGGACAATTTGGTTCTTCCAAAAATTTGATGGTATTTTGAAAATTTAACTGAAGTCGTTCAAATTTATTTAAGGCATCTGTCGAGAATTTTTCAGGAGAATTCAGAATATAAGTGGTAACGTTGTAACCCGATGATATCAATAAATAAGCAATCGCTAAGCCATCGCCCCCATTATTGCCCAACCCGGCAAATATTTTAACAGGAAAAGTACTCGGATACCGATCTTTAACCCAATTGGCACAAACTAAAGCTGCCCTTTCCATTAAATCGGCAGAGGCAACTGGTTCGTGCAATATGGTGTAGCTATCTACTTCACGAATTTGATTCGCAGATAAAATTTTCATGTCCGGTTCATTTTTTCAACTGGAAAACAATTAACAAATATATTCGAAAACCAGTAAAATAAACCTTTGTTCTATCATATTTTATAATTTGGGTGCTCTTCGTGAATCAAGATTTTGGCTCATAACAACATCCCTTTTTATTATGTGTACTATTTTTGTTTATGATTGCTTACAAATACAAGCTAAATAACATTTGTTGTATGGGAGGTGCGATTGAAAAGATTTTTATATTTGCTGCGAACGCTAATTTAAAACTGATACTATGTTTAAAAGTCACCCGAGAGGATTAATAGTTGCTTTTTTTGCCAATATGGGCGAACGGTTTGGGTTTTACACCATGATGGCCATATTGGTACTTTTCTTACAGGCAAAATATGGCTTATCTGAAGAAAAAGCAGGAGGTATTTATAGCTGGTTTTATTTTAGCATTTATGCCCTGGCACTGGTTGGCGGTATAATAGCCGATTACACCAAACGTTATAAAACCGTAATTTTGGTTGGAATAATTATCATGTTTATTGGGTATATAGTTATGGCTGTACCTGGATTATCATTAACCATTACAATTGTCGGCCTTTTTGTAATTGCACTGGGAAATGGGTTATTTAAAGGTAATTTACAGGCAGTGGTAGGTCAAATGTACGACGACCCTAAATATTCCCCTCTTCGCGATTCGGCCTATATGATTTTTTATATGGGGATAAATTGCGGGGCTTTTCTAGCGCCATTTGCTGCTACCGGAATACGTAACTGGATGTTAAAATCGAACGGATTTTTACATGATGGAAGCCTTCCTGCACAGTGTCATCAGGTATTAAATGGAACCATTAGCAATAAAGATTCATTTCTTGCTTTAGCTAATAATGTAAGTTTAAATGGTCCGGTAACCGATATTAACCTGTTTGCTACAGAATACCTCAGTGTATTTTCCAAAGGATATAATTATGCTTTTGGAATTGCTGCTTTTGCAATGATTATTTCCTTGTTGGTATATGTTTTTTATAGCAGGCTTTTGCCTAATAAGCATAAGGAAAACAAAGCCAAAGCAAGCAATGCTCCTGCGGAATACAAAATGCCATGGTCTGAAGAAAAGCCACGTTTGATTGCATTAGGTCTGGTGTTTATCGTAGTTATCTTTTTCTGGATGTCGTTTCACCAAAACGGGCTTACCCTGACATTTTTTGCGCGCGATTATACCGATAAAGAAGTAGGCCCTTTTACAAACTTATTATTTACGCTTCCTTCTATCCTATCTGTTATTGGAGCTGTTACCGGAATTATTTTATTACTGAATAAGAAGTTACAAACGAATATACGGTTAATTGGCGGAGCTTTATTAGTTGCAGGGATTGGTTTCTCCTATTACTTTCTGACGCAAAACACTGCCAGCAATGCAATTGCGCCAGAAGTTTTCCAATCGTTTAATCCGCTCTTTATAGTAACTCTTACCTTTGTGGTAATGGGTATTTTTGCATGGCTAAAAAAGAAAGGGTTGGAACCTTCTACCCCCCGAAAAATAGGAATTGGGATGATAATTGCAGCAATTGGTTTTTTAGTGGTACTGCTTCCTTCTTTAAATATAATCTCGCCCAACGAACTTGCCGGACAACCTGTTCCCGATAGTTCGCGCGTTTCGCCATACTGGCTGGTAAATAGCTATCTGATTCTTACAATTGCCGAACTTTTCTTAAGCCCGATGGGATTATCCTTTGTTTCAAAAGTGGCCCCCCCTCGCTTTCAGGGTTTAATGCAAGGTGGTTGGTTGTTAGCAACCGCTTTAGGTAATAAACTGCTGTTTGTTGGTAGTTACTTCTGGAACCGTATAGAAATCTGGCAATTGTGGGCTATTTTTGTTGTTTGCTGCCTTCTTTCCGCAGGTTTTATGTTTATTATGCTTAAACGCCTCGAGAAAGTGGCAACCTCATAAAAGTCATGAAAATTTAATAAAAAAGCTTTCTTAGTTTATGCTGAGAAAGCTTTTTTTATGCCTTAAAAAACAAAACTTTCGATAATATATTTGGTTATGAGCGCATTTAAAATTTTTAATCCTTATCAATTTTACGCTCCATAATATCGAAGCGTTCGTTTAAATACTTCACTATTTCATTGGCACTCGATTCAATCGGTTTATTGGTTACATCAATTGTAGTAAAGCTTCCTTTACGGAAAACTTTTATGCAATAGTCCATCTCCTGAACAATATCGGAAGGATCGAGATACGACCGATGGTTAAATGCCCCCATATGCGCAACTCTTCGGCGGCGCTGTTCAATTAAGGTATTCATCGAAATTGTTAACCCAAATACGCGTCTCGGGTCAATTTGAAAAAGCTCTTCCGGAGGGGCAATATTGTAAACTATAGGCACATTAGCGACCTTCCATCCAAACATGGCCAGGTAAATACTAAGCGGGGTTTTTCCGGTACGCGATATACCTGTAAGTACAATATCCGAATGGTCTAACCGTGAAGGATTCATACCATCGTCGGTATTCAGGGTAAACTCAATTGATTTAATCCGGTCGAAATATTCCTGATTAAGTTTCCGAAACAAACCCGGCTGATTTATCGGTTCTGTTTGCAGACTCTCACATAAAAAATCTGAAAGGTCCCCCATTAGATCAAACGAAGGGACATCCCATTCTTTGCAGAGCCGATTTACGGCATTACGCATTTTTTTATCCACCATGGTATGAATAATAACACCTTGGTTCGCCTTTGCTTCCATAACGGTATTTTTTGCAACAGTTTCGTTAAGAATATCCGGAACTATGGTAACCGGAATTCGATGATTTGGAAACTGCACCAATAACGATTTCACAACGGCATCTCCAGCGAGTCCTTTTCCACCAGAAACTACATAAATATGAGGTATTATTGGAGGATTCTGATCCATATGCAAGTAGGTTTTAATGTTCTTCTGAGGTAAATTACAAAATTACTCCCTATAATATAAACAAATTTGAAGATTAATGTTTTTGCCCGAAATATTCTTTCTGCTTGGCTTCTTGTCCGATTTTTAAATTATACAGATTTCAATCCAGTTGAAACGAAAATCGGAAAATAACTTTTTCTAATTTTGCGTTTACCAAACTAATTGATATGTCATTCGTATCTATGCTGAATTGGATTGTAACGTATAAAAGAATTTCGAAAGCATGTTAAAAGGTGTATTTTTTATAGTCTCATTTTGCTTTTGCCTGTTAATTTCAGCACAACAACCCATTCCTCCAAGAAATAGTTTTGTTTTGGAAACCCAGTTTCATGCAGGGGTTATTTTGCGTAATTCGGGAGATGTTCCAAAAAACAGCATGCCTTTTATGGCAGAAATAAATCCTTCTTTTCAAACAAATGGTCGGGAAGACTGGCATCAGATTTTTCGGTTTCCCAGGGTGGGTTGCGGAATTATTTTTGGTAGCTTAGGCAACAGACGTGAGTTAGGAAGTATCCTTGGTTTTGTGCCAAATATTACATTTAAATCGACTGACGATAAATGGTTCACACCAAGTTATAATTTTGGTTTAGGGATTGCCTATTTTAATAAACCTTATAATGAACAAACAAATCCAACCAATTTTTATATAGGTTCCCATATTACAGCGTTAGGACAGGTATCCGTTCAAATTGAACCAAAACTCAGCAATAAATTAAACCTTATTGCAGGGGTTAAAATTGTGCATTGCTCCAATAGCCATTACCAGGTACCAAATCTGGGAATAAATGTATTGTCGTTTTCTATGGGATTGAAGTTTAATAATCAAACCCAAACTCAGGAGAGGATTTACAGAGAACTGGAAACACCTCCTTCCAAATTAAAACTAAATGCCCGCACCGGCGTAGGAGTTCATGAGTTTGCCCGTACTTTTGGTCCGGCGGGAACTCCCAAATATTCGATCTATATAACTGATGTTTATTTATCAAAACGATACGGCAAAGTGAGTAATATCCATGCCGGCGTTGAATTAAAATACTACAACAGCTTTTACAATTTTATAGTCACCAACGACTTTTTACCAGGAAACGCCAAAATGCAATCGACCGTTATAACAGCTTTTATGGCGCACGAGCTAATGATTAAGCGGGTGGGGTTTGTTACGCAGGTGGGTTATAATCTCTATAACAAGTTTTATAAGGAATATATTAAAATGTGGAAAAGCGAACAGGGGTTGAATTCGGAACTAAAAAAACACATCTCCACCCGGTTAGGGGTTCAATACTATTTTTTCGATCCTAAATACTGCACCCAACGAAATGTTTTTATTGGCGCTTACATTAAAGCAAATTTGGGAATGGCCGATTTTGCGTGTATGCAATTGGGCGTGGTGTTTTGAGGAGAAGGGGGTGCGGGAGGGAGTGTTACGGGTTACATGTTGCGGGGTAAGAGTTGCAGGTTAAAAAAAGGGTTGCAGGTTGTATGAGAATAACATGTTGCGGATAGCAGTCCCGATCCGAGATAGCTATCGGGAGCGGGATAGAAAAAGAAGGTTTTTGGAAAGTTAATTTTTAAATCACTATTGTCCGGTAAAAAACAGGTCGCCGCTATGCGGCTTAGAGCCATTTGTTGTATTCGTTTGTCTACAAACAGTTCGCAGCTACGCT
>JAIFLU010000069.1 GCA_020048915.1 Bacteroidota bacterium
ACTCGACATTAAATCGGGTGTAGTGCGAAACACATCAAGGTATTTGATTGTTTTTTAAGGGAATAGACTTCTAAGGTGTCAAACTCAAGAGGTAATTGTTATAAGTTTTTTCTTTTCGATAAATCGAATCGAGAGTCAACAAAAAATGCCGGTTGACCAATATTCGAGCCAATTCAAAATAACTTTGAGGAAGATTTTCTGATTATTAACTCTGTACTTAGTATAACTTGTTGCATCGGAAAAGAATTCGAATTTTTTGTTTGTTCCATTAATAATTTTGCTGCCTGATTTCCCATTGCAAGCGTAGGATGTATCATTGAAGATAGAGGAGGTTCCACGTAAGATGCATGTAGCTCATCAGCAAAGCCCACTATAGCGATGTCCTCCGGGATTTTATACCCATTTCTTTTAACTTCTTGCATTGCGGCAAAGGCTATAGTGTCGTTAACTCCAAATATAGCATCTGGTATTTGCTTCATTGACAATAACTTTTGGGTGGCTATTGTTCCTGATGAATGATCGAGTTTTGAATAAACAAGTAAGTCTGGTGTAAAGGGGAGTCCACACTCTGCTAATCCTTGCTTATATCCCTTTATGCGGTCCTGAGTAATATTTAAGTGTGGAGGCCCTGCAATATGCGCTATTCTTCGGGAACCGGTATCGAAAAAGTGCTTGGTAATTTGTCGGGCTGCTTCAATATTATCAACAATTACAGAACTAAATTCGTCGGTACGGCAAACCCGATCAAAAAAAATCAAGGGTATTTCATTATCATGTAAAACATCAAAATGCGAAAACGTATTTGTTTCCTGCGATAAGCAGACAATAATTCCTTCAACACGAAGGTTTAAGAGGTTTTTAATGCACCGTTTTTCTTTTTCAAGCGATTCGTTCGACGATGTAATTACAACATAATAACCATGCTCTGAAACTACTTCTTCAATACCGTATATTATGGATGAATAAAAATGGGTAACAATATCAGGAACAATTACACCAATTGTTCGGGTTTGCCTTCGTAACAGTCCCATTGCCAATGGGTTTGGTGAATAATTTTTTAGCTGGGCCAAATCCTGAATTTTTTTGCATAACGACGCGCTAATATCAGGATGATTTTTCAATGCCCTTGAAACGGTAGAAACTGATACATTGAGTTCTTTCGCCAAATCTTTAAGCGATACTGGTTTTTTTGACATCTCACTAATTTTTTAGCACGCTCAAAGTAAATAAAAAACACAGCCATTTGCATGTTATGCAACATTTTTATTTACCGCAAAGCATTCCGCAAAGCATTGCGTTTATTGAATCCAAAATGGGTTATTGGAAAACATATTATAAATGTGGAGTTTTGTTCGGGTTTAAGTTTATATACCGATTAAAAATTTATTTATGGAATACAGGTTGTTGGGCAATACTGGCTTAAATATATCTTGTCTAAGTTTCGGAGCGTCGTCGTTGGGAGGGGTTTTTCACGATTTAAGTGAAAAAGAAGGTATATTGACTGTTCATACAGCCGTCGATTCGGGGATTAATTTTATTGATGTATCTCCTTATTATGGTTTTACTAGAGCTGAGATAGTTCTTGGCAAAGCATTGAAAGAAATTCGCCGTGACAAGTATTATATTTCAACAAAAGTCGGCCGTTTTGGTACCGATGGAAAGAAAAGTTGGGACTACTCTGGCGAAAGAGCTATTAAGAGTGTGGAAGAAAGCATGCAACGGTTAAATATTGATTTCATTGACCTGATTAACGTTCACGATATGGAATTCAGCGATTTAAATCAAGTGATTAACGAGACGTTACCGGCGCTTTTACGACTTAAAGAACAGGGGAAAGTTGGACATGTTGGAATTACAGGATTGCCACTTGAGAATTTTAAATATGTTATTGACAGAGTTCCGGCAGGCACGGTAGAATCGATTCTTTCGTTCTGCCATTATTGCTTGAACGACGATGCGCTAGCTGATTACCTTGCTTATTTTGAAGAACATGGAGTTGGAATTATTAATGCATCACCACTTTCGATGGGATTGCTGACCCGAAGGGGGGCTCCCGCCTGGCATCCTGCTTCACAGGAAATAATGAATTATAGTCGAAAAGCGGTTGAATATTGCGAACAAAAGAAATATCCAATTGAACAATTGGCGATCAAATATTCTGTTATGAACCCCAGAATTACTACTACCTTAGTAAGTACCACATCGTCCGCAAATATTGTCGAAAATATTCGATGGGCAGAAGCCCCTCAAAACGAGCAGTTACTTGCCGAGGTCCTTGAAATTTTAAAGCCTATACATCGTCAGACATGGGAAAATTCTTAAATTGTTTTTTTACTAACTACTAAAACTATTAACATGAAGGTTGAACATAAAATTGCCGATAAGCAAATCATGCTTCCATTCATACTGGTAACGGCGCTCTTTTTCTTTTGGGGTGTTCCCAATAATTTAAATGATATTCTGATAAAGCAATTCATGAAATCGTTTGAACTTTCGCGATTTGAAGCAGGACTGCTCCAGTCGGCATTTTATTTGGGTTATTTTATGCTTTCGCTGCCCGCTGCTTTAATTATGCGAAAGTTCAATTATAAAACCGGACTGGTAATAGGCTTGTTGCTTTTTAGCATAGGAACGTTTCTTTTTTATCCCGCAGCGTTAATTGGCAAGTTTGAGTTTTTCCTTTTTGCATTATTTGTAATCGCATCGGGGTTAGCATTTCTCGAAACCGGTGCCAATTCGTTTATCGCAGTGCTTGGTGATTCCGAATCGTCGGAGCGGAGATTGAATTTTTCGCAGGCATTTAATCCAATTGGTGCAATTGTGGGGGTATTGATCGGTACTTTTTTTATTCTTTCTGGCGTTGAACTTAGTGCTGTTCAAGTAGCCCAAATGAAGGCAGATGGAACCTATCAGGCTTATCTAAACCGCGAAACTATGCGGGTTGTTGCTCCCTACATGGTAATCAGTGCTGTTACCTTTATATGGGCAATGCTTTTGTTACGTACAAAATTCCCCCATTTAAGCGACGAACATATAATAAACGGAAAAGAAGAAAAAGGAAGTTTTAAGGAACTATTCCGTTTTCGGCATTTTAAATTAGGGGTTTTAGCTCAATTCTTTTATGTAGGAGCGCAGGTTGGTACCTGGAGCTATTTTATTGTTTATGCACAGGATTATACCGGTATGGTTGAAAAAACAGCAGGGTATTTTCTGGCAGGGACATTAGGTGCATTTTTAGTTGGCCGTTTTTCGGCAGCATATTTAATGCGATTTATAAAACCCAATAAACTAATGGGCGTTTTTGCGATCGCCAACATTGTACTCTTGGCAATTGGTATAGCATATCCAGGATGGATTGGACTTTGGGCGGTGTTTCTTACCAGTTTTTTTATGTCGGTTATGTTTCCGACCATATTTGCCTTAGGTGTTAAAGGATTAGGCCCCAATACCAAAATTGGTGGGTCTATGATTATCATGGCTATTATTGGAGGTGCCGTATTTACTCCAATTATGGGGTTAGTTGCCAGAGAAAGCATGGCTTTAGCTATGGGCGTGCCATTGATCTGCTATATTTTTATATGTTTTTATGCCTATGTTGGTTCAATACCCAAAGGGCCGCTGTATAGCAGCGATTCTGCTTCGTCCTTAAAAAGTTCTCATTAGCATAAGCGTTCATTCTTTTATAGACGAATTGCGTCTGACGAGGATTGGAATTATTATTAATAAAAACAATTATGGAATACCTCGAAAAAACAAACTATACTAAATTCAAACGGTTTTGTAAGTCGCTTGAATTACGGAATGATCCGAAGTTAATTAACGATTACAAGAAAGCTCATGCAAAAGGAGAGGTTTGGCCCGAAATACTCCTGGGAATGAAAGAAGTTGGGATACTCGACATGGAGATTTACCTGATTGGTACCCGGTTATTTATGATTATGGATACGGTTCCAAATTTTGATCATGATAAAGCCATGGCTGAGCTTGCTAAAAAACCACTCCAAAGTGAATGGGAAGCGCATATGTCGAAATTTCAGAACACTTCTGCCGAAGCTTCTGCCGATGAAAAATGGCAGTTGATCGAGCGCATTTACAAATTTGGAGAATAATAACTTCTGCAAAAATGAGAATTGACAGCCATCAGCATTTTTGGTTATACAACCAGTTGGAGTACGATTGGATTGATGATTCAATGTCCTTAATTCGCCGCGATTTTCTACCGCAGCATCTTACCGCAGAATTGCATAAGGTAGGATTTGATGGTTCCATCGCTGTTCAGGCAAGGCAGTCGTTAGAAGAAACCGAATGGTTGCTGAGTATCGCTGATTCATATCCTATAATTAAGGGAGTGGTTGGTTGGGTCGATCTCCAATCGTCCACTGTACTCGACCAGTTAAAAAAGTACACTGCTCATCCAAAATTTGTTGGAGTACGACATGTCATTCAAGCCGAATCGGACGACAATTTTATTTTAAGCAACAGTTTTAACAAGGGGATTTCCTTATTAAAGGATTTTGGACTGACATACGATCTTCTGGTTTTTCCAAAACATTTGCCAAATACTATAAAGTTTGTCGAAAAATATCCTGAATTAACCTTTGTACTCGACCATATTGCCAAGCCTCATATAAAAGAGGGTTTACTTGCTCCGTGGAAGGATGATATCGCAAAACTGGCGAAATTTCCTAATGTTTATTGCAAAGTCTCGGGAATGGTAACCGAAGCAGATTGGCATAACTGCAAATTGCCAGATTTTACGCCATATCTGGATGTAGTTTTTGAGTCTTTTGGATCTGATAGGGTTATGATTGGCTCCGATTGGCCTGTTTGCCTTATTGCAGGTAATTATCCCCAAGTTGTGAAAATTGTAATGGATTATATATCAAATTTTTCAGATACTGAAAAGCTGAAAATTCTTGGAGGTAATTCTATAACTGCCTATAAATTAAAATAGTGAATACAGATCTCTTACCAATATTTATTCTAAGATAAATGAAAGCGTTTGTAATTGAAGAAGCATTTAATGTAAAAGCAATAAATATTTCTGAACCAAAAATGGGAGTCGCGGATGTTCTGATCGAAGTTCATTATTTAGGTTTGTGCGGAAGCGACCTGAACTCCTATAAAGGCTTAATGCCATTGGTAACCTTTCCGCGTATCCCCGGCCATGAAATAAGTGGAGTTATTATCGATAAAGGTTCTGAAGTTCCCAATACAATAAATATTGGCGATAAGGCTACCGTGTCCCCTTATACCAATTGCGGAATTTGTCCTGCCTGTCGGCAAGGTAGAACCAATACCTGCGAGTTTAATCAAACTTTAGGTGTTCAGCGCGACGGAGCTTTAACCGAGCGCATTGTTGTTCCTTTCGATAAGGTTTTTGTTAGTAGAACATTGTCATTAGAAGAATTGGTACTAATAGAACCTATGAGTGTTGGTTATCATGGAGCGAACCGCGGTTCTGTTTCCGAAGCCGATACGGTTATGATTCTGGGGTGCGGCACAATTGGTATGGGAGCGCTTTGTGCTGCGGTGCGCAAAGGTGCAACGGTTATAGGGGTCGATATTGACGATGCCAAACTTGCTCAGGCAAAGAAGTTCGGTGCACAACACACATTAAATTCTGTGAAGGAAAATGTGAAAGAAGACATTAGCCTATTAACTAATAATGAGGGTGTAAGTGTTGCCATTGAGGCAGCAGGTACTCCTGTTACATTCACTTTGGCTATTGATTGCGTTTGTTTTGCCGGAAGGGTTGTAACCATTGGTTATTCGAAAAGCGTTGTTGAATTAAATACACAGTTAATTGTTCGAAAGGAATTAAATCTTTTGGGCTCACGCAATGCACTGCGCGTATTTCCTTCGGTAATAAACATGTTCGAAAAGAAATTAATGCCATTTGCCGACATGATAACCAGAGTATTTCCTTTTGGGGAAACTCCTGAGGCATTTAAGTATTGGAAAGATAATCAGGGTATAGTATCAAAAATTTTGATTGAAGTTAAAAAATAACAAATACAACTATTAAATTATAAGCGATGACTATGAAAATTAATTTTAAACTTAGATGGTTCTTGTTCGCAGGCATTGTGTTCCTGTTTTCGGGAATGGAAACTTATTCGCAGCCATTTTCACCCACGTTGCAATCGTTCGAAAATTACAAATATCCCGATTGGTTCCGCGACGCCAAGTTTGGAATTTGGGCACATTGGGGGCCACAAGCTGTTCCTCGTCAGGGGGATTGGTATGCAAAAAAAATGTATATCGAGAGCGATGCCGACTATAAATACCATGTTGCAAATTATGGACATCCCTCCAAATTTGGATATAAGGATATTATTCCCCTTTGGAAAGCCGAGCGCTGGAATCCCGAAGAGCTTATGAAACTATACAAAAAAGTGGGAGCTAAATATTTTGTAAGCATGGCTACTCACCACGATAATTTTTTTCTGTGGAACTCTAAAATTCATAAGTGGAACTCTATAAATATGGGCCCCAAAAAAGATGTGGTTGGGTTATGGCAAAAAGCAGCTAAAAAGGAAGGGTTACGCTTTGGAGTTTCGGAGCATTTAGGGGCAAGCTATACGTGGTTTCAGACAAGCAGGGGAGCAGACAAAACCGGACCAATGGCTGGTGTGCCATACGATGGAGCCAATTCTGAATTTGAAGATTTATATCATCCAAAAACTGATTCTACTGATAAAGCTTGGCTCACTAAAAATCCTGAAAATCAGAAACACTGGTTGACCTGTATTACAGAACTGATTGATATGTACCAGCCCGATTTGTTATATTCCGATAGTGAGCTTCCTTTTGGCGAAGTGGGCAGAAACATGCTGGCCTATTATTACAATCAGGATATGACTAAAAACAGAGGAAATCTGGAAGCCGTGTATACCTGTAAGTTAAATCCGTCAAATGGACGTTGGGTTCAGGACCTGGAACGTGGAGCAATGGATTCCATTAGCCCTTTTCCTTGGCAGACAGATACTTCTATTGGTGATTGGTATTACCGTACCGGACAAAAATACATGACCGGAACGGAAGTGATTCAAATGTTAGTCGATATTGTAAGTAAAAACGGCAACCTGTTAATTAATGTTGTTCAAACCCCTGAAGGAGATCTTGAACCGGATGTACTGACAATTTTAAATGAGATTGGCCAGTGGACTCCCGCTAATGGCGAAGGCATTTATGGTACCCGTCCCTGGAAAATATATGGCGAGGGCCCTTCAACAGTGCAAAAACAAGAAAAGGGAAGATTTGGCGGCGTTAAAGATGTTAGATCATATGAACCAACCGATATTCGTTTTA
>JAIFLU010000117.1 GCA_020048915.1 Bacteroidota bacterium
AGCAAACGATTCTTCACAAAGGAGGAGTTGGTGAAACTGGAAGGTTTTAAAAGTAAAATTGATGATGAGGTAAAGGCTCAGAATTTCGAATTCTATACGTTGGCAAATTCTATTTTCGATCAGCAGTTAGCGTTGGTTCAAACATATTATAAGGAAATACTTTCTAAGCCCTTTGAATTTACTGTTTCCGAAAATTTGGAAAGCGATCCTGATAAAACCGAGTTTGCAGCTAATAATACCCAATTAAAAGAGAGTTGGCGGAAGTCATTGAAATATCAGGTACTTGTTCGGCTTAATGATATATTAACTGTCGAAGAGCAAGCCAAAGTAAAGAATGATACCTTTAAAACAAAAACCATTGCAGAAAATGAAGCTCTTGCACGGAAAAAAGTATTGAATTTGCACGATGAATGGTTTAAGAGAATCAAGCAATCAGACGAAGATAAGTTCTCACTATTTATTAATGCCATTACAAGCGTTTACGATCCGCATACGCAATATCTTCCCCCGCAGGACAAAGAAAACTTTGATATTGGTATGTCTGGCCAATTAGAGGGGATTGGAGCACTGCTTCAGCAAGATGACGGGAATATTAAAATAGTTAGCATCGTCCCGGGAAGTCCATCATGGCTGCAGGGCGAACTTAAGCCCAACGACAAGATTTTAAAAGTTGCGCAGGAAAACCAGGAGCCTGTAGATGTTGTTGATATGAAACTAGACGATGCGGTTAAATTGATTCGTGGCAAAAAAGGAACAAAAGTTACTTTAACCATAAAAAAAATAGACAATATCATAAAGCAGATTACAATTACACGCGATGTAGTTATTCTGGAAGAGACATATGCTAAATCTGCAATTCTTATAAAACCTGGAACGAACGATAAATATGGATATATTTATCTGCCAAAGTTTTATGTTGATTTCAAAAAGACAGAGACAGGTAGAAATTGTGCTGAAGATGTAGCTATTGAACTCGAAAAACTCAAAGGGGAAAGTGTAAAAGGTGTAATCCTCGATTTAAGGGAAAATGGCGGTGGGTCTTTACCAGATGCTGTAAGAATGGCTGGATTGTTTATTAAAAGAGGCCCAATTGTTCAGGTAAAAACCAAGATTGGTCCAACCCGAATATTGGGGGATGAAGACCCTACTGTTCAATACGGTGGCCCTTTAGTTATTCTGGTAAATGCCTTTAGCGCTTCTGCTTCCGAAATTCTTGCTGCTGCAATGCAAGACTATCGTCGGGCAATTATCATCGGTACCCCGTCTACTTTTGGTAAAGGCACCGTTCAAACCGTTATACCTCTCGACGATCAAGTCGGAGGAAGCTATCAAAATCTTGGTTCCTTAGGAGAATTATTGATTACCATCCAAAAATTCTATCGGATAAATGGTGGAGCAACCCAGTTAAAAGGGGTAACCCCCGATATTATAATCCCCGATGCTTATAGCGAATTAGAAATAGGAGAAAGGGAACAGGAGTATTCTATGCCATGGACAAAAATAGATGCTGTCAATTATTCGAAATGGGATGGTATCAAAAATTTCGATAACATTGTTAAGGTGGAAATGGCAAGATTGGAATCTGACCCTGACATCAGCATTATAAAGGAACAGTCTAAATTTCTTAAAAAGCAAAAGGACGAAACCTTGGTTTCCTTAAAAATGACGGATTATAAAAAGTCGGAAAAGAACAGAACAGAAAGTGCGAAAAAATTTGATGAAATAGCTAAAAAGCAAGGTCTTGTTATAAGCTCTTTAAAGTTAGATATTGAAAAGGCTTTAAACGATACTGCTAAAATTGAACGAAACAAGGTTTGGATTGACGAGCTAAAAAAGGACATCTATCTCAAGGAAGCTATCAATGTGGTAGCTGCAATTGAATCTGGGAAATAAATGAGTTAGTCAGATGAATGAATTTAAAAGCGATGAATAAAACTCTTTATTCGTCGCTTTTTGTTTTTAATTGAAATGGAGGATTAGAATGTAATTCAAAAGTTGTTTGGAATATTCATAATATGTCCTTAACTTTTGATTAGTTAATAAATTGTTGGTTAGTAATTTATAAAATGTAAATATTTCTTAAAAATGGCTGAGTATATTGGAGTTTTAACATCAGGGGGAGATACACCCGGACTGAATGCTGCGATTCGAGGTTTGGGAAAAGCAGCTCAGCACATGTATGGTATTGAAGTAATTGGTTTTAAGGATGGCTTTCGGGGTTTAATGGAAAACAGGTTTCTTCGGCTAGATAAATCTAATCTTTCTGGAATACTTACTGTTGGTGGTACCATATTGGGTACTAGTCGTGACAAGCCTAATAAAATGCCTATTGGGGGCAAAATGTTGGATATGACCGATGTAATTGCCGAAAATTATCACAAGCATCACTTAGATGCTCTTGTTTGTCTTGGAGGAGGAGGAACGATTAAGAATGCCTACTTATTGAAACAAAAGGGATTAAATGTTATTACCCTTCCAAAAACCATCGATAATGATGTGGCAATGACAGATATTACCTTTGGTTTTGATACGGCATTGGGAATTGCAGTTGAAGCAATAGATAGATTACATAGCACTGCTTATAGCCACCATCGGATAATTGTAGTCGAAATTATGGGGCATAAAGCTGGATGGCTAGCTCTTGGTGCCGGTATTGCTGGTGGAGCTGATGTTATCTTAATTCCTGAAATTCCTTATGACATTGATGTAATTGCCGATTCAATTTTGAAACGTGTTCGAAATGGCTCTCATTTTAGCATTGTTGCTGTGGCTGAAGGGGCAATCTCAAAAAAAGCTGCCAAAAAGGTAAAAGAATTTGAAGAAAAAATTGAAAAAACAGATGATAAAAAAGAAAGAGCTAAACTAAAAGAAGAACTTACAACTTATAAGTTAGCACATGAAGGACATTCGTTGGATTTGGCAAAACAATTGGAAGAAATTACGGGGGTAGAATCGAGAATTACCATTTTGGGGCATTTGCAACGAGGTGGAACTCCTTCGGCAGCCGACCGTTTGCTTGCAACTCGTCTTGGCACTGCATGCGCTGTTTATATTCAAAAGGGAATTTTTGGTGTAATGGTTGCTGCAAGGGGCGATTCTACAGAACCAGTCCCATTGGAGGATGTAGTTGGGAAGCGGAAAATTGTTCCAATGGATCATCAATGGGTTAAAAGCGCCAGAGCTGTTGGTACTTGCCTTGGGGACTAATATAACTATATGATATAGAAAAAGCCGCTGTTCTTTATTTTAGAAAACAGCGGCTTTTGTTTTTTTTTGCTGATATTGTTATTTAAATAGCCTGATTACATCGTTCAGGTTGGCAAAAATAAGCAAGGAGAAGAGTAGCACCAAACCTACAATTTGTGCATATTCCAGAAACTTGTCGCCTGGTTTGCGGCCGGTAACCATTTCGTATAATAAAAATGCCACATGGCCTCCGTCTAGTGCCGGAATTGGCAAGATATTCATAAAAGCAAGGATTATGGATAGGAAGGCAGTAAGGCTCCAAAATGCCTGCCAGTCCCAAACTCCCGGGAATATTTTCCCAATGGTAATAAATCCTCCGAGCGATTCGTAAGCCTTCGTTTTTGGGGTAAATAGAAGTTTGAATTGCTTAATATAATCCGTAAGGGTAGTAACTCCTTTATTTATTCCAGCTGGTATTGATTCCCAGAACCCATAGGTAATAACCTTTAATTCAAAAAACTTTGTCCAATTATCAGCACCAATGCCTAATAATGTAGATTCAGGAACTTTAACCGGAACTCGTACTTCCTGACCTGACCGCAACACTAGTATTGAGATGTTTTGATTTTTACGCGTAATAATCTCTCTTCGGAAATCATTAAAAAATGGTGTTTTAACAGAATCTATTCCAATCAACTGATCGCCAACTTTTAATCCTGCTTTAGCCCCAATAGAGTTATTAGCAAATTCTCCGATATAGAAAGGGAAACGGGGTTGAATAAATTCTTTAGGGTTTTTAATTAAAGAACGGGTTAACCATTCGGGGACTTTTATATCCAGTTGCTCTCCGTTTCTATCTACTTGAATTGTTTGAATGCCTTCGAATACTAAATCGGGGGTAATATCTCTAAAATTTTCTACAGGTTTATTATCAAGCGATAATATTTTATCTCCATTTTGGAGCCCCATATTAATAGCAGTGGTATCGCAACTTATCCCATACTTCACATTTTTTGTAGGAAGATACTCTTCCCCCCAAACAAATAGGACAGCGGAATAGATAAACATGGCAAGCAGGAAGTTTACCAACACCCCGCCAATCATAATAAGAAGTCTTTGCCAGGAAGGTTTTGAACGAAACTCGTATGGTTGCGGAGGAAGTTTCATTTGTTCCATATCCATAGACTCGTCTATCATTCCCGATATTTTAACATAGCCACCTAAAGGAAGCCAGCCAACGCCATATTCAGTTTCACCTTTTTTAAATTTCAATAAAGAGAACCATGGATTAAAAAATAAATAAAATTTTTCGACACGAGTTTTAAAAAGCTTTGCAAAAAAGAAATGCCCCATTTCGTGTAGAATTACCAAAATGGAGAGACTTAAGATAAATTGTGTAATTTTTATTAATATTTCCATCAGAATTATATTTCGGTTTACTTAATTAACGATTTAGTATAGGCAATAGTTTCCCGATTACTTAATTTAAAGTCTTCGTAACCCGGGTTAGTAATGTAGGACATGCGGCTGAGCGAATTTTCAATAATATCAGACATTTCCAAAAACCCAATCTGATCTTTTAAGAAAGCATCAACAACAACTTCGTTGGCCGCATTGAGGATGCAAGGCGTATTACCTCCTTTATCTAGTGCATAGTAGGCTAATGCTAGGTTCCTGAAGTTATCAGTGTCGGGTTTACCAAAGGTGAGCGATGTATATTTGGTAAAATCAAGCCGCGGGAAATCATTGGCAAATCGATTGGGGAAAGAAAAAGCATATTGAATTGGCAGTTTCATATCGGGTAGTCCCATTTGCGCTTTAATAGATCCATCGGTAAACTGAACCATCGAATGGATAATGGATTGCGGATGAATTACAACTTCAATTTGATTGGCAGGAACATGAAATAGCCATCGGGCTTCAATCACTTCTAGTCCCTTGTTCATAAGAGAAGCGGAGTCGATTGTAATTTTGGCGCCCATTTCCCAGCATGGATGCTTTAACGCATCAGCTTTAGAAACATGCTGAAGGAATTCTTTATCCTTTCCCAGAAAAGGCCCTCCCGAAGCGGTTAAAATAATCTTTTCAATTTTATTGTGCCATTCTCCCTGAAGACATTGAAATATTGCCGAATGTTCGGAGTCGACCGGCAAAATTGCAACACGGTTTTCAGCAGCAAGACGGGTGATCAGTTCTCCTGCAACTACAAGAGTTTCTTTGTTTGCCAGGGCAATATGTTTGCCTTTTTTAATCGCATTTATGGTAGGTAAAAGACCGGCATAGCCTACCATTGCTGTTAATACCAGATTAATAGTATCCATTTCAACTACCTGGGCAATGGCATCAGTTCCGCTATAAACTTTAATAGGGTAATTTGCAAGAGATTCCTTTACAAATTGATATTTTTCCTCATTAGCAATCACAACCACATTTGGCACAAACCGGATGGCTTGACGGATTAGTAAGTCGGCATTGTTATTGGCCGTTAATACCTCCACCTCAAAATATTCTTTATGCTGGTCTATTACTTCCAGTGCCTGGGTTCCAATTGAACCGGTAGAACCTAATATCGCAATGTGCTTTTTCTGTTGCTGCATTTCAAAAATTAAAGATCCGAAAATAATGGAATAATATAGATTTATGACGGCAATACAAGTTTTTATTAAAAAACAATATAATCCTTAGGGTTAATAGGCTTTCCGTCGTGCCAAAGCTCAAAATGCAGGTGTGGGCCTGTAGTAAGTTCTCCCGAATTTCCCAAAATTGCGATGGCTTCGCCTGCCCGGACTTTACTGCCGGTCTTCTTCAAAATATTAGCACAATGCTTATAAACTGAAACCAGATTATTCTCGTGTTGAATTTGCACTACATTACCAGTCTCGGAGGTCCAGGACGAAAGAATCACCGTTCCGTTAAGGGTGGCTTTAACCACTTCGTTAGGGCTGGCAACAATGTCTATTCCATAGTGGTTTTCCTTACTGCTAAATTCATTGGTTACAAGTCCTTTTACCGGGGTAAAAAAGTGCATATCCGAAATGTTGCTTTCGGTGCCATTATCCATATCGGTGGTAAAATTGAACTGCTCCTGTTCTTCAATCTGCTGTCTGAAAACAGAATCGGCAGTTGATTTGGTGAACGAAACAGACTGAGATGTTCGTGGGACATTCCCGCTGGAATCTTTTAATATTGGTGTTTCACCCGAAATTACAGTTTTCATATTTTCGATAAATTGATTCTGAATGCGGTAAATGTTTTCCAGAGAATCAATTTTCAGGGCATTAAGTACTATTTCACGACGCATAGCTTCACTTGGATAACCGGGAATGAGCTCACGCAAAGGGGTAAAGGCAATTAAAACAATTACCAGGGTTGTCATTATTATTGAAATGGAGCCAATTACTGACAGTACATTAAACAACGATAACCGGAGGTGCCAAACTTCTTCAAAGGTATTATCATTAAAAAAGACAAGCCTGTATTTATGCTTAAGCCTGTCCATTAGTAATTTTCGACGCTTAATTTGCTTAAAATTCGACATTGGCCCGAAATAGATTTAGTTATATCCTATGTAAAATTAAATGACCTTAACAGTTTTTGGATCGGACATCCATAAGCCATGCTTTATACAATTGCACATTGCAGATAGATTCATGCTTACTTCGGGGGCAACAATATAAAAATCGACCTCTACGTGGTTAGGTTTGTTTCCTAATGATCCCGGAGAAAAAACGGCCTGGGCTATAAATGTTTCACGATTCCAAAGTTGTACATAAGTAATGTAGTGGTCGAAATCGTCGGGGTGCGAATATTCCTCTCCAACTTTAACCTTTACTTTAAATTTTTCACCTTTTTGTACTTCGTCCGAACAAATAATATGAGGGGAGTGCCTGTCAAAATAGTCTTTACGGAGTTCTTTTTCTTCCTGCTCGATATCTACAGGCCTAAAAACACGTGGCATAATAACTCTTGATTAGATGATTAGAAATAATATTTTCAAAAGTACAATTATTTTTTTGGTATTTACATAAGAACAACTACATTTGCATCGCGATTTAAGAAACTATAAAGAAAAGATATATTGCGGGATGGAGCAGTGGTAGCTCGTTGGGCTCATAACCCAAAGGTCGTAGGTTCGAGTCCTGCTCCCGCTACAAAGGAAGCCCCAAATAGGGGCTTTTTTCATTTATACATTAACCATAAAGACTCTTCTGAAATTTTCCACTTTGTTTTCTTTATTGAATTCCAAATACTTTTTTCTTTCGTTTAAAAAGCTTTAATTTTATTGATGTAAATTTTTTACCTCAACCTTTTATTTATCCATTCTTTAAGGTATTTCTTGTCTTTTTAATAAAATAATTATTAACCTTTAAATTGGTGATTATGATTGCTCGACGAGATTTTATTCATACGATGGCAGGTATTACCGCCGGACTAATGCTTCCTTATAAAGGTTTTTCTCAGTCAACTTCTAATGATAAATGGGGCAATCTGCTTCCTTTGCGAAAATTGGGGAATACCGGCGAATCAGTGACCATGCTCGGAGTTGGAGGTTACCATGTTGGGTGGACTACCGAAAAGGACGCTCAAGAGGTTATTGAAGCTGCAATTGAAGGTGGAATTCGTTTTTTTGACACTGCAGAGTCCTATGCCAGTGGCGAAAGTGAAAGGAGATATGGTAAATATTTAGTCCCCAAATATCGCGATCAGGTATTTTTGATGAGTAAAACAACTGCACCAACCGCCGAAACAGCGCTACGACATTTAGAGGAAACTTTAAAAAGATTAAATACGGATCATCTTGACCTTTGGCAGGTGCATGCCCTTCAGTCGCCTTCCGATGTGGATAATCGTATTGCCAATGGTATAATTGAGGCGATGCGAAAAGCAAAAGAATCCGGCAAAGCTAGGTTTGTTGGTTTCACGGGGCACCAAAGTCCCTATGCACATCTTCGGATGCTTGAAAAAACAGGAGACCAAAAATTGTTTGATACATGCCAGTTTCCTGTAAACCTGGTTGATTTGGCATCGCAGCATAGTTTTGTTCAAAAAGTTATTCCCAAAATTCAGGAAAAGGGGGTGGCTATTCTAGCTATGAAAACATTGGCCGACGGCAGGTTTTTTAAAAACAAAATGATGGAAGGCAAGCAGGTTTGGCAAACAGAAAATCCGGTAGTTCCAAACAAGGTGAAAATGGAGGAAGCTTTATATTTTGCCTGGACAATGCCAATTAGCGTATTAATTACCGGAGCTGAAAACGCTGTTTTGATAAAAGAAAAAATTGCGTTGGCACATAAATTTGCTCAAATGTCTGCTTCTGAGCAGGAAACACTTGCTAATAAGCTTTCTGAAATTGCCACGGAAGGTAAAGTGGAATACTATAAGAACATTCTATAATGCCAGAGAAGCAGGCCAAACGAGGCACTTTGACATACAGTGGCCGTTGCCTGCTTCTTTAATTTCTATTTTGCAGTCCTATACATCACAAATTGCTATACATTTTTTTAGTGAGGCCAGTTTATCTTCTGCCGCAGGAACAAATTCCTGTCCGACAAAGCCTTTGTAGCCGGTATCAACAATAGCTTTCATAATGGCAGGATAATAAAGCTCCTGCGTTTCGTCGAGCTCATGGCGGCCTGGAACGCCTCCGGTGTGATAATGTCCAATATATTGGTGATATTTTTTAATAGTGTCTATTACGTTACCTTCCATTATTTGCATATGATAAATATCGTATAGAAGTTTAAACCTGTCGGATTTTACCATTTCACACAAAGCAGCGCCCCAGGGGGTATTATCGCATTGATAATCCTTATGGCCAATGCTGTTTAATAACTCCATAACAATTGTAACTCCATGTTTCTCGGCAGTAGGCATCAGCTTTCGTAAACCTTTGGCGCAATTTATTAGGCCATCGTTTTCCGAAAGTCCTTCGCTATTTCCTGAAAAGCAAATAAGGTTGGGAACTCCGGCAGCAGCAGCTTTTGGGATCATAGCTTCATAATCGGCTATTAACTTTTCGTGGTTTTCAACCCGGTTAAACCCTTTTGGTATGCCCCAATCGGTAGCATAACCCATGGCACATTTCAAACCGTGTTTTTTTACAACCGTCCAATCTTTCTCTTGAAGCAATTCAATAGATTCAATACCCATATCAGCGCAAGCTTTTGCCAGATCTTCAAGCGGAATATTGCCATAACACCATTGACTAACCGAATGGTGAATGTTTCCTTTTAGCTTTAAAGATGGGGCATTTACCGACTGGCGGGTTAGTGTGTTTGCAAAAGAGATATTGGTCGCAGTTAAAGCTGCTGCTCCCGCTACACTTCCTATCATTTGTCGTCTGTTCATATAATCAATAGTTAATTAATACTTTTTAGTTTAATGTCACTAAAATAAGACAAAAAAGCTTGGAGAGGAAAGAAACAAGTAGAAATAGTGCGTCATTATAGTGCCTTTGTTTATGGAAACAATAAAAGTTTAAATGTCGTTCAATTTTAACGTCCTTATTTAATAATTGTTTAAAATATTACAATTGGAAACTTTAATTAATTGCAGCACAATGAATTTTGCTGAGTTTTGCGTAAAAATTAAAAATGCAATTGTGAGGATATTTATCACAAATTGCATTTTTAATAGAAAAGAATTATTGGTGTAATTTCAAATCAGTTATACGGAGTATTTGCCATAAACATCTAGTATAGTGTAAGTTAAAAAATTTATTTTATACCCACGATTTTGGCCATAAACCGAAATCTCTGTTTGTAAATTGCAATTTTCTATTTTGAAAGTTTGTAATGAAAACCTTTCTAGAATTCTCATTGTTTAATCGGATGTACTGTAATTTCAAGTACCTGCAGCTATCCGCAAATATGGCACTGGGATAAAAAGAGCAAAGTACAACAAAGAGAATCAAGTACCAGGGACTAAACAGGGTATCAGTAATCAATCTTAACCCCTCGTTCTTCGGACGCATTACCCTTGCTGGGGCAAAGTTCCCATAATAAAGTTTTTTTGTGTATTTCATGTGTCATTTTTTTGATTATTAAATTAAGGTCACATGGAACATCCTTTGTTTCATACCCTTGTGTGTTGGGCTTCTCTACATGGATGTTTCATCTTACATAAATTTGGCTATTTCAAATCAAACGAGATGCCATGATTATCTTTTTTAGGGTTAACCAAAAGTAGTAATTGATCAATCTAAAGTTTTATGTTTCCAATACTCCCGGAACACTGACAGGGTTATTTTGGAGTATAATATATCTTAAGTCAGTTTTTATAACGGAATGGACTAAATATTTGAAGATATTTTGTTTTACAGGAATATTTTGGCAGACCCAAATATGGTAAAATCAATTGAAATAATTCATTCAGACAGTTTGACTTGAGCCGGAAGGGCTTTAAGTGATTGGCAGCACTTTTTTCTTATTCCTAATTTCAATAACCATAAAACGAACAGGGAGATAATAAAGCGCCAATTTTAAAAAAAGTAATCACAAGTAAATTTAATTCAATATTTTTGCGATTCTAAGCGATAAAGATGATACTCGATATTGAAGATCTGGATAGTTTGCCCCAAACTGCAACTATTTTTTTGAAGGAAGCGGGCATGCACAAGCACTTTGCAATTTTTGGCCCTATGGGTGTAGGAAAAACTACGCTTATTAAAGAATTTTGTAAGCAGTTGGGAGTTAATCAGGTTGTTACAAGCCCCACTTTTGCATTGGTAAATGAATATACTACTTCTGCCGGAGCAAAGGTTTATCACTTCGATTTTTATAGAATAACGAAGCAGGAAGAGCTTTTCGATTTGGGGTACGAAGATTATCTATTTGGAGATGCGTATTGTTTTATTGAATGGCCGGAGAAAGCCGAAGAGCTTATTCCGAAGCATTTCAGGCATATCCATTTGGAAGAACTGTCGTCGGGGAAACGAAGGTTAAACGTAATTTTTGACTGAATAGCGTTTATTTATTTGACAAAATGATGGTTAAATAGTAGATTAGGAAGATTTTTAAAATAGCTACTAATTGGGAAGAAAAATATGGCCAAGCAGGAAATTCCACATGGATCGTTCGGTATACCCAAACAAAGTCTTCTTCCGCAGGAAGAAATGCTTGAAGTTGGTAAAAGGCAAAACCAGCTTTTAATTGGGATCCCTAAAGAGGCAGATATTTATGAAAGCCGCATACCACTTACACCGGAAGCTGTTGAAATATTAGTTAACAACGGGCATCAGGTGATGATTGAGAGCGATGCCGGCTTATCTGCAAACTATTCCAACACACAATACAGCGAAAATGGGGCCTTGATTGTTGATAAGGCAGATGTTTTAAAAGCAGATGTAATTTTGAAAATTGCCCCGTTATCAGCAAAGGAGCTTTCCACATTGAAGGGTGGCCAGATAATTATGTCGTCGCTGCATCTTCGCAACCATTCCGAAGAATATATCCGGGGATTGATGCAAAAAAAAATCACCGCTATTTCTTTTGAAAATATTAAAGATCAATACAGTTGTTACCCTGTCGTTCGCAGTATGAGCGAAATTGCCGGAAATACTGCAATTTTAATAGCTGCCGAGTACTTAAGTAATGCCAATAAAGGGAAAGGTGTAATGCTCGGGGGAATAACAGGGATTACTCCCACCGAAGTGGTGATTATTGGTGCAGGAACTGCTGGCGAATCGGCTGCAAGGGCTGCATTGGGACTTGGGGCTTTTGTAAAGGTTATGGACAATTCTATCCATAAGTTGGAACGTCTTCAGGATCATTTGGGGGTAAGACTTCATACATCGGTATTGCATCCTCAGGTACTTAAAAAGGCCCTAAAATCTGCCGACGTAGTTATTGGGGCAGTTCATCTCACCGGAATGGAACAGAAAATAATTGTTACCGAAGAAATGGTAAGCGAAATGAAAAAGGGTTCTGTAATTGTAGATATCAGCATCGATCAGGGCGGTTGTTTTGAAACTTCTAAATGTAGTAATCATGGCGATCCTGTTTTTCGGAAACACGATGTTATCCATTATTGTGTCCCCAATATTGCTTCGCGGGTTGCACGCACAGCCTCAATAGCCCTAAGCAATGTGCTTGCTCCAATTCTTCAGGATATTGCTTACTCTGGCAGTATTACTCAAATGCTCAAAAACGACTTGGGGCTTCGTAATGGGGTTTACATTTATAATGGTATTCTTACCAATCATATTATTGGCAACATGCTTGGGATACCTTCGCAGGATATAAATTTATTAATGGCAGCTTTTTAACACATCGGCTTTAACGCAATTTGCATGAGGTTTTTTCTTATTACAGGTTTCTTATTGACATTGGTTTTTTCGTGTTCGAAAGACGACACGGAAATCAAAACCAGCGGAGAAGTTGTTTTATCGTCCCAAATATTAGGAAGTGATGTGGGCTATGTTCTGGGCTTTTCGTTCGAAAAAGCTGAAAAGATAAGTTATAACCTTAAATCAACTATAATTCCTGATTTTGTAGTTGAAAATAATATTGATCTTCAGGGAAATACCATTGGAGCAAACCTTTCGAGCCCTAAAAACGATAAAGCATTTTATTTGGCAGGCGAATTTGATGATCCGTCAGCATCGGCCACTTTTTATGAAGAATTGACTGAAGTTCCCTCTGTAAACTTTTCTGCAAAAGCTAACGAAATAAAAATTGGGCAGGTTTACGTTTTTCAAACCCGTGAAAACAATTATGCAAAATTTCGGATCACGAATCTTGAGATTAAAAAATATGCTTCGCCTCAGTATATTGAGGTAACCATTCAATGGAAATACCAACCGGATGGGAGTACATTATTTTAAGATATTTTTCAATAAAAATTTAAGCCGTTCTATTGATCCCATTTTAAAATCGATAGAGCGGTAATTTATTTTGTTAGTATGCAGTTAGCCAAAAAATTACTTAGTACCGAGCTTGAAAATTTTGATGAGCTTTTCAAAGAATCATTAAAAAGTGAAATTCCTTTACTGAATGACATTTTAAGCTACGTAATAAAGAATAAAGGGAAACAGATACGCCCCCTCTTTGCTTTATTATGTGCCCGAATGGGAGGGGCCATAAATGAAAAGAGCCATCGCGCAGCTTTATTCACCGAGATATTACATACTGCAACACTGATATTGGATGATATTATTGACGAATCGATGGAAAGGAGGGGGGCTTTTTCGATTAATGCGCTATGGAAAAATAAATCAACGGTTTGGGTTGGAGATTATTTATTTGCCAAATGTCTATTATTAAGCTTGTCTCATAACGATTTTAAAATTTTGGAGATATTTAACGAGGCAGTACAGCAAATGATAAATGGCGAATTATTACAGCTATATAAGTCGCGTAAGTTAAATTTAGACGAAGAAGGATATTACAAAATAATTAAAGGGAAAACTGCTTCATTTATTGCTGCTGCTTGCTCTGCTGGAGCCTCTTCGACATTTGAAGATGATGCAAAAATTGAGAAAATGCATTTATTTGGGGAGAATGTTGGTATTGCATTTCAAATAAAAGACGATTTGTTTGATTATGGGACTTCGGATGTGGGCAAACCAAGGGGGAACGACATTAGGGATAGAAAATTAACACTTCCGCTTATTTATACTTTGAATACGTGCAGCCCCAAATTGAAAAAGGAGCTGGTAAATATTATAAAGCACAAAAATAAAGATATTGATACTATACATTTTGTTATAAATGAAGTTAACAAAGCAGGGGGTATTCAATATACGCAGACAAAGATGCTACACTACCGTGATGAGGCGCTTAAAATTTTGCACGAATTTCCGGAATCAGAATCACGCACTGCTTTAGAGGAGTTAGTAAGATTTACCACCGACAGAACATACTAAGAAGGATATAAGCTTCATCAAATCACAAGAAACTGTATTTTAAGTTTTAGCTAAAAAGACCTTTAAGATATGCTTTAGTGCGCTCTTCTATAGGGTTTTCGAAAAATTCCTTTGCAGGGCCTTGCTCAACTACCTCGCCCAGATACATAAAAATTACATGATCGGCAATGCGACGGGCTTGTTGTAAGGAGTGGGTAACTACCACAATGGTATAATAATCTTTTAATTCCAGAAATTTCTCTTCAATAGCCGTACTTGAAATTGGATCGAGCGCCGAAGTTGGTTCATCGGCAAGGATAATTTCGGGGTCTACAGCCAAGCCCCTGGCCAGACATAAACGTTGCTGCTGACCAATAGAAAGGCAAGAAGCAGGATCTTTCAACCGGTCTTTCAGCTCATCCCATAAATTAGCCTGCTTCAGGTAATGCTCCACGCGTTTCATTAAATTTCTCTTTTTTCGCCGGCCACTTATCCGAAGGCCAAAAGTAATATTTTTGTAAATATTCATAGGTAGCGGATAAGGCCGCTGAGAGAGCAGTCCCATCTTTTTACGGATTTCGGTAATATCTTCTTTGGTATGTAAAATATCGATATCGTCGAGCATAATGCTTCCTGTAACTTTCATTTCAGGATACAGGTCGATGAGCCTGTTTAAACTTTTAAGCAGGGTTGTTTTTCCACAGCCCGATGGGCCAAGGATTACAGTAATTTTTTTATCGGGAATCTGAACATTTACATCCTTTAGTATCTGCTGTTTTCCAATGGTCAGGTTTAAATTGCGTACGTCGATTTTGACTTTTTGCATAATTAAAAGTTTATTCGGTGTTTTTCGTACCGTTTGCTAAAATAACGCGAAAGAATACTAATTATTAAAATGATGATGGTAAGCACAACTGCGGAAGCATACGCCCGGTTCTGAACCTCGGCAATTGGCGATCCAAGTTGAAAGAAAATAGACAAAGGCAAGGTTGCCGACGGCTGCCCCAGCGAAGTAGGAATATGGTCGGTGTAACCGGTGGTAAATAATACTGCTGCTGCATCGCCAATAGCTCTGCCAAATGAAAGCAGGATAGCCGTAATGATTCCGGGGAAACATTGGCGTAAAACAATTTTATAAGCCGCTTCCGACCGGGTTGCCCCTAACGAATATGATGCTTCAAGCAATCCAATTGGTACGGTTTTTATTACCTCGTCCATAGCCCGCACCATGATAGGAATTATAAAGAGCGAAACGGTAACAATACCTGCCAGCAACGACGTTTTCATCCCAAAAAAAATCATCAGGGTAAACCCAAATGCCCCATAAACAATCGATGGTACTCCCCAGAGCAAGTCGAGAAAGAACCGGACCATTTGCACGAATCGCTTATATTTAATAAGGTAAACATTCATAAAAAGGGCTACGGGAAAACCAATAACAAAGGCTACCAGGGTTGCTCCGGCCGAAAGATACAACGAACCAATGATAGCATTCAAAATTCCGCCTTCTTTTCCAAAGTAAAAACCACCCTTAGGGGTTTGTGTGAGCATTTCCCAGGACAACGAAGGGAGTCCCTTGTAAATAATACTAAATACGATAAGGAGTAATGCAAATACAATGATACCGGTTGAAAGCCTCATCAAAGCTATAAAAATCTTTTCTTCAATATTTTTAAATTTCGCCATATCAACTGTTATTGAAGTTTTTCGTAGCGGGCGATTGCCATTCGCGATGCCAGGTTAAACAATAGTACAACAGCAAATAGCACCAATGCCGAAAGCATCAGGGCTGAATCGTACATAGGAATACTAAGCATTTCGCCGTAATTATTGGCAATGAGTGCCGGCAAAGGATACCCTGGTTCAAAAACCCCTGAAGGGATGCGGGTTACATTTCCAACAACCATTAGAACGGCAATAGTTTCGCCAAAAGCGCGCGAAATACCTAAACTCACAGCTGATAATAATCCCGGAAATGCTTTTTTCAGAATTACCCGTTTGACTGTCTGCCATTGGGTAGCGCCTAACGATAATGCTGCTTCTTTGAGAGCATCGGGGATGGTTTTGAGCACTTCGATCATGATATTCAAAATGAATGGAATAATCATAACCGCCAATACCAGTGCCCCAGCCAGAACGGTATAACCAGAAGTCTCTTTGCCCAATGCCGGGCCGAGGTAATTTGATATAAATGGCACTATTACCAGTATTCCCCAAACACCATATATTACCGATGGTATACCGGCCAGAATATCAATTACCGGATGCATTGCCCGGAGCAAATAACGCCTGGCATATTGTGTAAGATAAATTGCAGTTAATAAACAGATGGGGGCAGCTATCAGAATCGATAAAAAAGTTACCCAAAGGGAACTCACAATAAATGTTAGTAAACCAAATTTTCCACTCAGAGGTTTCCATTCACTCGAAAACAGCAAACTGGAAAATTCATTGGTGCTAAGTATTGGTTGTGATTTTATTATTAATCCCGTGGCTAGAAAAATGGGGAGCAGTATTACAAGGATAATGGAGATAGTCATCCAAATAAAGTGTGATTTATCCCTGAATCGCCTGTTTAATAAAAAAAACTTCACTCGATTGCTATTTAAAGATATTGGAAACAGGTTTCTTATAATTAAGTTTTGCAAGTTCTTGTAATCGAAGCTCTTCAGGAAGTTTTACGTAACCGCTTTCTTCGACAAAGTTTTGCCCATCGGTTAAAATCCAATAAAGCATTTCTTTGATAGCTTTATGTTTCGGTTTCCCTTTGGCAACAAAATAAAGGTTCCGGGCGGGAGGAGAGGGGAATTTATTTATGCGGATAGCACTCATTATGCTATCGAGCGATTCGTAATAATTCTCGGAAGGATCTATTACATTATTATTATTAATATCAATCGGTATCACCTTCAATCCGGGGTAAGCGACCCGCGATTTCATATCGTAAATATAAATTACGTTATTGTAGCCTAATCCAAATTTATCGTTTTTAACAGCGTCGGCCATGCCAGGGTCTCCAAATACACCTACTCCCTGAAGGCTTTCCTGATTTTTTTTTAAAAATTTTCCCCACATCTCTGCGGCGCCACAAGCATCTGATCGGGTATAAATGTTTATTTTATCGGTGCCGGCAGTGTCAACCAACTGACCCCAATTGGTTATTTGTTCGTTAATAAAAATCTGCTCGAATTTTGCAGAAGAAATACCAGTTTTTAAAATTTTGGACAGATAAGGGTTATTTTCGTTAATAGTGGGCAACACTGCATCTTTAGCAACTGCAATATACCAGGTACCTTTGGATATTTCTTCCTCAGTAATTTCACGAGAGAACATTCCCAAGTCTACCATACCGCTTAAAGCATCCATTAATCCTTTTCCGGCCCCTCCTGCTGATATATCAACCCGAACGCGCGGATGAAGCTTTTGAAATTCTTCAGCCCATACCACTGTGAGCGGGTAAAGTGCAAATGCCCCGGAAACAGAAATATTGCCTCGTAAGCGGTCTTTATTGGAGGTACTGCTGCTCCCACAACTTATCAGAAAAAGAGCAACTATAAAATAAGGTACAAAGGACTTATAAATAACGTTAAGCATAAATCGGGTTAATTTTAATCTACAAATATATAAAACCATAACTGAACTCCTTCGATTTTCATACATTTTATAGATATTTGAATCTTAAATTATTAAAATTATTTGTAAATTATAAAGGGTCAATTTTTTTAACTTTGTTGCAATTATTAACAATATGGATACATTTCTGTTCGATAAAATAGTTTTTGGTCCGGTATTCTCAAGACGTCTCGGAGTTTCATTAGGTATTAACCTGCTTCCGACCGATTGTAAAATCTGTAATTTTAACTGCGTCTATTGCGAATGTGGCTGGAATATAAAGGAGGAAATGAAAAAGCATAAACTGCCTTCGCGGTATGATGTATTTCAATCGCTCGAAAACAAACTAGAAGAAATGCTTGAAACAGATGCAAAGTTGGATGTAATCACTTTTGCCGGAAATGGGGAGCCCACCATTCATCCTGAATTTGCTAATATTATTGAGGATACAATTAAATTGAGAGACGAATATTTTCCGGCTGCTAAGATTTCGGTATTGTCTAATGCTACAATGTTGCATAAAAAGGAGGTTATTAATTCCCTCTTAAAAATTGATCAGAATATATTAAAACTGGATTCTGCTGTTCCTGCTACCATTCAACTCCTTAATCAACCAGTAAAGC
This sequence comes from Bacteroidota bacterium, assembly GCA_020048915.1. Lineage (GTDB taxonomy): Bacteria > Bacteroidota > Bacteroidia > Bacteroidales > JAAUTT01 > JAAUTT01. The sequence continues at coordinate 18,265 of JAIFLU010000117.1, forward strand.
CCATAAATTTGGAACAACTGATTTCGGATTTTAAAAAATTTAATGGTCGGCTAATTATCCAAACCTTATTTACAAAGGGAGATAAAGATGGTGTAAGAATTGATAATACCAATGACGCAGAACTGACAGCCTGGGAAGAAATTATTGGAGAGATTGCCCCTTCGATGGTGATGATTTATACGATTGACAGAAATACCCCACTCTCGGGATTAAAGAAAATTCCCTTAAATGAGCTGAATGCAATAGCCGCGCGAATTCAAAAACGTGGTATCGAAGTGCAGGTTTCAGGCTAGATTCTTTTGCGGTTGTATTTCTTCTGATAAGCCTTTTTCTCTGCATTCAATACTTTGGAGCGATTTCTTTCTGATTTTGCGCCAATGCTGTTTCTCTCTATAAGCATATTCCCCGAACAATTGAATGATGTGGTTATAGAACTGGGAGTTCCGCAACTACTCATAAATGCAAATAAGGGCAACGATAAAAAATATATTATTCTACGTTTCATCCCAACATGATTTAGATTCCTACCAAATAAAAACGCTATTTTTTAGAAATAATTACATGTACTGTAAATTTAAGGAATTAAATGGCTCTAATCAACATTCTGAACCAAAATGTACTGGAAGGAATTTTGACAAACCCTAATTCGATAATCTTTACAATAAGGAAGTTAAATTATTGATTATTAATTATTTTGAGATGGCATCTTCTATTTGGTTGAATTCCTCCAAATCAGTTTATTTCCTAATCCCAATCGGTTATCCGTCATTTTAATATGCGAGAGTTCTAAAAACCAAAGGGTCGTATTCATAAGTATGGTCCGAGGGAATCTTTTTAGATAAGCCATATTGCCTTTATCCGACAAATGATTATCCAATATTCTTAGTTTGCCTTCGAACTGAATACCCTGTATTTTACCTGCTATAGTAGTTTCGAGAACAATACTCCCCGAAACATAACAATTTGCTAAAGCTTCCCTGATATGTCGTGTTTCGATATCCGAAGTAAAAACCAACCCCATCTCATCCTCAAGGAGCACATAAAAACAATGGGCACACCAGGGTTTATTGTCGGTGCATGTAGCCAGCGTAAGTACATGGTGTTCTTTTAAGAATTTGATAATTTTAATATCGGGTAAGTTCATAATACGTAACAATTCGTTAACATTCAACTCAAAGTAAATGTATAAATTTGTAATTCGAAATTACCGAATATTTATTGAAACTAAATAATTGAATAATATGTTCTCTGGAATTGTTGAAGAAGCCGCCACTGTTGTTAAGTTGGAAAAAGATAAGGAAAACCTTCATATTACCATGGAGTGTTCGTTTACCAATGAATTAAAAATTGATCAAAGTGTCACCCATAACGGTGTTTGCTTAACGGTAGTTAAAAAGGCCGGGAATTCGTATACGGTAACTGCAATAAAGGAAACCCTCGAAAAATCGAATTTGGGAAAACTACAGCCAGGATTCAAAGTGAACCTTGAACGCAGTATGAGGCTAAACGAGCGTCTTGACGGGCATATTGTTCAGGGGCATGTGGACCAAACTGCTCTTTGTACTTCGGTTACCGAAGCACAAGGCAGCTGGTATTATACGTTTGAATACGACCCTTCAAAAGGTAATATAACGGTCGAAAAAGGTTCGGTAACAGTAAATGGTGTGAGCCTTACAGTGGTTAATTCCCAGCATGGTTCGTTTCAGGTGGCAATAATTCCTTATACTTACGAGCATACTAATTTTCACCAAATTCAGATAGGTACGATAGTAAACCTTGAATTTGACATTTTGGGCAAATATGTTGCAAAACTATTGCAGCAGCAATTATCTTTAAAATAATGAAAGGCACTTCTCCCCGAAAACTGGCTGTTTATATTGCCTTAATTGCTACCATTGTCGAAGCAATTGTAATAATTGCTGAGTTTTTTCTTGGTATGGAAATGCATTGGTGGTACATTCCGGTTGTGCTAGCAGTTCTATTTAGCGGAATATATTTTGCTGTTTATTATATTTTAAACGAATTTATTTACGAAAAAATTAACCCTATATACAAAACACTCCATAATTATGATTTAGGCCGGAGAGATTTTCGAAAAGCTATGGAGGATAAGCGGTTAATAACGAATGTCGAAAACGATGTATCGCATTGGGCATTGGACCGATCCAAAGAAATCAACCAGCTTAAGGAACTCGAAAAGTATCGGCGGGAGTTTCTGGGCAATGTTTCTCATGAGCTGAAAACGCCTATTTTTAATATTCAGGGATACATTTTAACCCTACTCGATGGCGGGCTCGAAGATGTTTCGATTAACCGCCAATACTTGGAACGAACCGAAAAGAGCATTAACCGCATGATTAGCATTGTGGAAGATTTGGAATCGATTTCCCGTCTGGAGTCGGGCGAATTGACATTGGATTTCGAGAATTTTAACATTGTGGCGCTGGTAGAAGATGTTTATGAGATGCAGGAAATGTTGGCTCATCGTTATGGAGTTAAGCTTCAGTTTGAAACTGGTCACGACAAATCCATTCGTGTTTTTGCCGATCGGAAGCGAATTGTAGAAGCTGTAAATAATTTAGTGGTAAATTCGATTAAATATAGTAGAAGTGGAGGTGTTACCAGTGTTTCGTTCGAGGATCAGGGCGATCAGGTATTTATTTCTATTAGCGATACTGGTCTTGGAATTGACGAAAAAGACCTACCCCGCATTTTTGAGCGGTTCTACCGGGCCGATAAAAGCCGTTCGCGCGATCAGGGAGGCACAGGATTAGGACTTTCTATTGTGAAGCATATTATGGAGGCCCATCATCAAACCATTCGGGTTCAATCTGCAATTGGGAAAGGCACAACATTCACCTTTTCGCTGAATAAAGCTAAAACAAAAAAGGGGGCAGAAAGCAGTAAAAACAAATTAGATAGTATTTCCTAATTCTGCTTCAATTTCAACCAGTAAATCGTCTCGGCAAATATCAGCCTGCACAATTAGCATAGGGGTTCCTCCAAATTCTTTCCGGCAGATTTTACCAACCGATTCCAAATCGGATCGGTTTTTTACATAAACCCGCACAAAATTATAACATTTAAGAGATTCACAATTGGGATAGAATCTAAAGAGGTTTTCTATGCAAATAAGCTTCCGTATATTTTCAATTGTAATTTTCGTTTGCCGTTGGGCATCATTTTTCTCTACAGAGTTTTGACCAGAAATAGCTGCCGTTCCCGAAACAAAGAGCCTTTGAAAATTTGGGGTTGACTGCAATATGGCCCTTTCAAATTCGGGAGGATGCTTTATTGTTAGGTTTGGCAAAGGTTCCCCAACTAAAACCTCCTGGCTGTATTCGTATGGATTTTTCTGAACCGGGCTTTTTATTGCATAGCAGGAATTGGTATCCGAACGAATGGCACAAAAATCGATTATGATTCCTTCATATTTTATCCCAATTCCGGTAGCTGCCGGAAATTCTTCCGTTTTACGATATTGCTTATAATACGAATGCCGAACCTCATTAAAAGTCTGGTAGTTTTGTAATATTCCTGAGGAAGTGGAATGGTTTTGAAGTATTCCTCCAATATAGTTCCATTGACGTACAATATGCTCAAACCTCATTCCTTCTATTTCGAGTACCCGGTGCATCATCTCAAATGCAGTTCTGGCTGCAAACTCAGTACTTATGAAACCCTCATTTGCTTCAATACCCGACATCCAAATTTCTTTGTAGTCAGAAGATTCTATTACGATATAAGGCAGATCAAGTAATATTTTATATGATAGGGTTCCGGCTTCAGATTTGAGTAGTACTGCTTCACAGGCAATTTTCGTATCGCCCTCGGGCGATTGGCTTAGGACACTAAAGGTCGGACAACTGGAAGCGTAGTATTTGTACAGACTCTGTTTGATGAATTTCTTCCTTTTCAGAAACTCGACCTCATTTTCGGAATCAATAAATAGAGTGATTTTATAGATTTCCCCTTGAGATAGAGCCGTTTGATTCACTAAATTTTCGAGGCAATTTGCCCATTCGTTCTCAAAAGTGTCTTTTATTTTTGGGATTATCGATAAATAAATGGTGCGGAAAGATTGCATAATTGGGGTTATAGCTTTTTTTCAAATGAAGCTTTTTGTGCTTCCGATTTTACAATTTTTTCCAGTTTTCTTGGATCAAGGGGTATTTTGGAAGTTACCATTTCGGGTATGTTATACGATTTAAGAAAATGAACATAAAACTCCGGATTTTTTTGTGGCAGCAAAAAGGGCTTGTGAACTTTCCCCAACGAATCGATGTAGGTAAAGTAAGGACGGGTATAATGTCCGTCGATGCGTCGGCTGCTAAATACCAGCCAGCGGCTTGATGATGACCAGTTATGATAACTCTCCGATTTGTCGCTGTTAATATCTGGCTTAGAGATTTCGCCCGATTTAAGGTTTAGCAAAAAAAGGTCGCTGTCGTCGTGCCAAATGGTAAAATTCCCATACCGGGAACGAGTATACATTAAATATTCCCCATTTGGCGAAATCCGGGGAAATGAGATGCTGTAATTGTCGCTTGAGGCATTTATTACGGTATCTACTGTTCCAAACGACTCAGTTGCTGTATCGAAGGAAACCCTTAATAAATCGTATTTAATTTGCTGATAATCTTTATACAGTTGAAATTTTGCGCTGCAAAAGTATAGGAACTTCCCATCGGGTGACCAGGTAGGAAAAGTTTCGTAGCTATTCGCCGACGAAATGCTTTTATGGTTAAATACCTTATTTGTTTCGGCATCGTAAAGTATTAAATCGGAGAGTGTATCTACCACTTCAATTTTTCTGTCGGGAATAGCATGAAAGCTCTGTACAATGCGGTTTACCGAAAATGCAACATATCGCCCTCCCGGGTGCCATGCCGGATAAACCCCGGCAGATAATGTGCTATCGGTTTTGGTATCTACCTTGGTAATTTTACCGTTCCTCATGATAATGGTACCGCCATGTTTTGCCCTGACATGAAAAAGCATGGTGTTATGGTTATTTTGGCTGAATGAGTGACAGTTCATACAGTTTCCATCGCTCATTTCGTTAATCATTACCGGGCTTTCGTTGTAATTCTCCAGGCAGCGCTGGTAAATACCCATTTTATTCCAGGTTTCGTATCCAGGCTCAATAAGCCGGTACACCAAATAAGGATCTATTGAATCTAAAGCAATGTGATTGGTAATGGTATTGTACTTTAACCATTGTCCTTCTTTCTTTAGAAATAAATCTACCTGAATTGATTTCCCACGATTTTGACCCAGCAGCGTTTTCCATTGGTTGATAGGAATAATTATATTGCCATCGGCCGACGATATTAGGATAGGTTTGCCTATTTCCGCGGAAATTTTAACACTGTATTTTTCAGCTTTTGCGTGAATTGTAAAATTAAGAGGGGCAATATTGGGAGGAAGCGTAATACCAGCATAATCGGGAAAGATGGGTAAGTTCTGGGACACTTCCTTGTAGTTCTTAATATCTCCGGAACAGCCAGTGGTAAATATCAGAAGACCCAGTAAAACTGATTGAAATCCGACTTTTATATGGAGTAATTCTTTTATCATAATCCGGTTAATTTGAATTGCTAAATTGCATATAAAACCAGAATGTTCTGCCGAATTGAGGGAACAACCATTTTGCTGCTAATTCAGGGGAGTTCCTATACTGAGCAAAAGTTTCAGCATAATCACGAAAGCGCAATTGAGTATCAGAACTAATGGCATACCCTTCGGGAACATAGTTCTGGCGGGTTATTCCCATATACAATAGCAGCGCTTCTTCAAAATGTTTAGGAATTTGAGAATAGCCAAGTTCTTTCAGGCGATAGATATTAGCAGCAAATCCTTTTAAATTCTTGTTCAGTAAATAGGATGCCATCAGGTATTCAAATGCCATTCGGTTATCAGGATGGTTTTCGAGAAGCTTAATAAATCCGATATCGTTGGGGCTAATATCCGAAATAAAATCGTTTTTGGCTACATAATAGCGCTTTTCAAGTAGCTCATTGTCCTGTTGGATTAGGGTAGTGTCGTCAATGCAATTCTTGTAATGCTTTGCCCAATTGTTATAATACAACGATTGATCAAGAATGGTAAGGTATTTATTTGCCAGGTTATATTTGTAATGAGCTATGCTTGTCAAAGCTAGTCTTTTTAATAACCGCGGACTTGGCCCTTTGGCTTCCATCGCCTCAAAAGCCCAGCGAAATGCCTCGCTGGTATATGATAGTTGATAAAAGACTTCGCCTCCATAAAAAGGAGCGGTCTCGTTTCTTTTCCACTCAAGCCATAACCCGGAAGTGCCCGACTGTTTGTAATTAAATAGCTCATTAGCAAAGCGTCCGGTTTTATATAATGCTAAATTTGTATAATACATCACTACCTGGTTCGTTCCCGGATATTTCTCCGAAAGCTGAAGAACCTTTTCCCACTGCGATTTCTGAATATGATAATCGATTTCTAAAAAAGCTTCGTTCTTAGGGTCGTAAGCAAATTTTATTACCGAAATCCCTAAAAGGGCTAAGATTACCAGGCTTATCAACCCATATTTCAGGTTCCAGTTGAATTCAATTGCTTTTACAGAAGTCCTTCTCAGAAAGAAATATACCACAATCAGGGTTAGGGGTAAAAACAGGAGATGGAGATACAGAAAAAAATTCACATGTGAGAGAGTCCCTATGGAAACTGGAAATAGCCATGCATCTTTTATGTTGATGTAGTAAATAAATTTCCAGGATAAAAGAGGTATCAGGATTACCAGCATTAAGTAAGCCAGAATGAAATATAGTTTTTTCTGCTCCTCGCGGTAAAAAAGTTCATGGATACTAGCCAAAAGTATCGCGATAATAAAATACCCGCCAATGGCGTAATATGAAAGAATTCCAACAGCAATGCCATAAGTAACACGAAGCGTTATCTGCCTGATTGAAATATATCCTGCAAAGAATGCCAGCGAAAGTATCCAGCCAATTTGAAAATTTATAGTATAGTTAAAACTGCTTTGAACGGCCACCATAAAAATGATGGGTAGAAACTGAAATAATATCCCTTTAAACCGATGCACCTTAAGTATGTATCGGATCAAAAAGAACGATCCTAATGCTAACAAAGTTAAAATAGAAGCAGCAAGCCATGGGTCAATAAAAAACTGGGTAATAAACGTTCCTGCAATATTGGCAAAAGCACCTGGTTTGTCGAAAAAGGCCAGAATGTAATCCTTGCTAAACAAAAAAAGCTGGTTTTGCTCAAGGTTAATGAGATGATAAGGTATGAAAAACCTGAAATAACCAAAAATAAGCAGGAAGAAAATACTTACGACGCCTGTGGTTAAATTACTACTCCTTATTTCTTTCATTACATTGATAAAAATTGGCTCAAAGAAAGCAAAAATTGAGACCCAAATTTAAAAGAAGGATTGGTTTTAACAAATAATAAAAGTTAGAATACGAAAAGCGTCCTAAGAAAGTTAATCTTTCTTAGGACGCAATGTTGGGTTAAGTTAATGTCTTATTTATTAGACTAATCGAATTTAGATCTGACAAACCAAATATCAAGAAGCGAAATATTCAGGTTAATTTTACAGTAGTTTTCGGTAATTATCCCGCCTGCGCCACCCGATCCTTTTTTCCCCAGCGCAACAGCAAGGTTTATATAAGTTTTACCTTTCGAAACCGGAAATCCTATTCCTGCAGTAATACCAACATCATTCATCTGATTGCCTTTTATATTCATATACGAATTTTCTTTATACGCACCCAAACGGTAGCGTAGAACATGAAGATAATTGGCGCTTGGTTTATACGAGGGGATATATTCAACCCCTAATGCATAATTATCGCTGTTTACTAACTGAATAACCGATTTTCCTGGGTTGGACCCTGACCAGTTATTTCGGGTATAATCGCCTGTAATAAGCAATTTGTTGTAAAACTTCACCGAAGCGCCAAAACCGTAGTACTGTGGTATATAAAAATTACTTTTACTGGCAACATTGCTACTCAGGGTATCTCCGTTGTTATCTACAATATTGGTGTTGTGTTTTAGCCGCAACCGGGTTTTATTGCCATAAACCGCACCAACCATTCCTTCTATATTTTTATTTACCTTAAAAGAGTATTGCAGTCCATAGTTTAAATAGAAATTTCGAAGACGCGATTCATCTGTCACATCAATAGTCCCGGAAAGATAATCGTTCGATGTTTTTTCTGTTTGGGTTATAGAACCAAACAAGTAAGAAGCATTTACTCCCAGCGACAGGTTTTTTGTTACTTTAAAAGCATTCCCCCAATATATTTGATTAAGGCCACCTGATCCGCTTACATTTATATCCGAATAATTGGTGGTTCCTTCAATTTGTTTTTTGGTATCGATGCTATACCCGATATTACTATAAGGGGTAGCACCAATGCTGCTGGACCACCGTCGAGTAATCCGAAAACCTAAAGCCAGGTAACTGAAATTCATGTTAAAATTGTTTTGAACCTGAGAGCCATTGGTAAACTTGGAGTAGATACCATTTAAACCGGTTTCGGTCAGAAAAATTAAACTATCGAGAGCATGGTACGATGCAGGGTTTATATTGTTGAGTGATGTTTTTGATGGAAGGGCAATACCTGTACCTCCCATTGCTTTATTTCGTCCAAACCCTCCCGGTTCAATGTACCCAATTCCAAACATGGAGTAAGGCGAGTTCGTATTGTTCTGGGCTTTTACCCCCAAACCAGTAACCAAGAATAAAAGAAAAACGAGGATATATTTTAAGTTCATAATTGTTGAAGGGATTGGTTTAATTGTGCCAAATTGTAATATTAAGCTTAATCGCATTCGAGGGGTGTTGGTGATTACCTACGATTAACCGTTCGAGCGAATTTCCGTTTGAAGTAGATAAAAAAGAGAGGATTAAGGCCGGGGGAGAATCTTTCAGGTAATTAATCTGGTAGGTTAAATAATCCGTTACATCAAAATAATAAGCGGTTTGTTCGTTGTACATATAATAGGTTACCAGTTGCGACGAAATAGTATTTCCTTCCGAATCTGTTAGAACACTTCCAATATCGTTTATAGTATTTGTATTGTATAAATATATAGCTGAAGGCAATGGAATAAGGTCGTAGGTGTTTTTAACGGGTTTTATTATAAGCTCGGCATTCAGGATTTTATAACTCTTGTACATTTCAAAAATAGCTTTCAGGTTAGGAAATTCTATCCGGGTCATTAATCCGGTTCCGGCCTGGCAATAACTTTCTTTGTTTGTAAGATCCGACGAAAGCTTGTCTTCTTTTTTTATGAGCGCTTTCAAGGGACTATTGGTGTAATCCTTGTCGATCCGGTTATATTGATACGATGTGTTTGTTAAGCTGAAATCGAGGGTTTTAGTGTCTTGTCCTTCATGATAATATAAACGCATCTTGGTAATGCTGTCGGATGCATCGAACTGCATAATCGAAAAGCTATTCGTTACATCGGTAGTAATGGCCAGCCCTTTCAAATATTTAAGAAAGTTAGTTTGGTCTTCTACTTCCTCCGCTTCATTTAGAATCAGGTTAAAAAGCTCATTACCAAAATCGTCATTAAGCCTTACGTTCAGCTCTTTTTTTGTGACGGGCCTGATTATAGATGTTTTTATTCCCAAAGGTGCCGACGAATACGAAACTTTCGAAGTATTATAGCGATAGGTAATGTCGCTGTTTTCTAAATTTTCGGTTAATCGGTGTACTTGCAGGGGAAATGGTTTGGTCGAATCGCCGTAACAGTAGCCTGATGGTTTTAAAATAAGCGATATTGAATCGAATCGAGCATTCGTTGCAAGGGTTAAATCGGAAGGCAGTGCGAGCCGAAAATACGAAGAAGCCGAAACTGTCCCGAAAACCCCATCGGTATAACTCCCTGCCAATGATTTTGAATAGCCCGAAGTTTGAACAGAATCTGCAAGAATAGTAAAGGTATTAATGGTGGTGGTGTCAATAGTTACTACATTGCTTTTCACGTCCACCAGGTTTTCCCCGATTGTAAACGTTTTATCGTCTTCCGAACAAGCTATCATCAGGATACAACTCAATACCCATAAAAGTTCAGTATATGTTTTTTTTATCATTATAAAAACAGTTTTATTTTGGAGGGTAAATAAACAGGGAATTGCCATTTTTGAAAACTCTATTATACAAGCAATACTGTTTGTAACGATAATATCTCTGATTTTACCGATAACTCCCCATAGGAGGCCTCCCGGAGTTTAATAGATATTTTTGTTGCCTACATCGATAGATTGAGGGAAGAAGTCTATTTTATTTCCCATGCCGGTCGTTTCTTTTTAGGTTTGGCTCCACTAAACATAAAATCATTTAAAATGGAGCAAATAAATTCACGAATACACAAAAAAGCATCGCCACCAGCAACTAATATTGGAATTGTTATGTTGATTTTGGTAACGATTGCGGCATTTTTCAGTTCATGTACCGACGACGATGACGATGACGATCTGGTAGGTAACTGGACAAAATCTTCCGACTTCGAAGGCGTTGCAAGAAATGAAGGAGTTAGTTTTGTTATCGACAACTTTGCCTTTGTAGGTACCGGTTACGATGGAAAAAAACAACTGAAAGACTTTTGGAAATACGATAGTGAAAAGAAATACTGGACCCAGATTGCCGACCTGCCCGGATCGGCAAGATATTCAGCCGTTGGTTTTGGAATCGGAAACCGTGGTTATGTGGGAACCGGTTATGATGGCGAAGCCTATTTAAAAGACTTTTGGGAATACAACCCCGATGCAAACGAATGGGTGCAGAAAGAAAATTTTGCAGGTACTGCCAGATACGGTGCAGCAAGTTTTTCACTTGATTCAAAAGGATTTATTGGTACCGGCTATGACGGAAATTATTTGAAAGACTTATGGGAATATAACCCTTCCACCGGGAAATGGACTCAAATGGTAAGCCTGGGAGGTACTAAACGCAGGGATGCATCTACATTTGTAATCGATGGTAAAGCATATATTTGTGCCGGGGTAAATAATGGCTCCCTGGTAGACGATTTCTGGAGATACGATCCTCAATCAGGATCTTGGGAAGAACTGCGCAAAATCAGTAATTATAGCGACGATAGCTACGACGATGATTATTCTACAATTGTCAGGAGCAATGCCGTTGGCTTTGCGTCGGTCGACAAAGGTTATCTGGCACTTGGAACGGCAAGTTCGCTCTTAAGCAACGTTTGGGAGTATAATCCTGGTACCGATGTATGGGAAGAAAAAACAGCATTCGAAGGAACTGTTAGAGACGGTGCAGTTTCATTTACCGTAAACAACAGAATCTTTATTACAACAGGAAGAAGCGGGGGATACCAATTGGATGATATGTGGGAGTTTAAACCATTGGAAACATATGACGATAAAAATTAGAACTAAATTCAAACTGTTGCTGCTGTTTATGGCAGCAACAACTTTTTTTGTTTCTGCAGTTATTCATAAAAAAGTGACACGCAAAACAAGAACCACTGTTACATTGCATACTTTTCAAACAGCTATTGGTTGGGGATATCGTATCGATGCCGGGCGAAATACAATTATTTACCAGCCTTTTGTTCCGGTAATAGAAACGCACGAAGGGTTTGCTTCCAAAGAACTGGCCGAAAAGGTAGGGAGAATGGTGATAGCAAAACTAATAGCAAAAGAACGGCCCGTTATAAGTATCGAAGAATTAAGAATGGCCGGTGTCAGGATTTACGGCAAGCCAATTGGGCAAAATCTTATAAATTGAAATTGTTTTTGCGAATCGATTCGTAGAATGCTTCTTTAAAATTATCGCCGATAGGAATCCACTTATCGCCGATAATTATCCGGTTGCGTACGATAGAATTTATTTTATTGATAGAAACAATATACGATTTATGAACCCGAACAAACATATGCGATGGAAGCTTTTCCGACATATTTTTGAGCGAATTAAGCGTAGTTACAGGCTTACCTGCACCCAAATAAATCTTTACATAATCTTTTAATCCTTCAATGTAAGTAATTTCATGTAAATCTACCCTTTGGGTCTGATAATCGGATTTTACAAGGATAAAATTTTCAGGTTGCTTTACTTCCTGAACTTCGGTTTTTACTTCTACCTTTTGGTTTTTCAACGAATAAATATCGTAAACCTTATTGATTGCCTTCAGAAACCGTTCGAACGGAATGGGTTTTAATAAATAATCTACCGCGTTGAGGTTAAAACCTTCCATGGCATGCTCCGAATAAGCAGTGGTAAATATAAAATAGGGCTTGAATTCGAGCGAATTAATGAAATCGATGCCCGAAACATTGGGCATATGAATATCCAAAAATATCAAATCGATCTTCTCGGTTCGAAGCATATCAAAAGCCTGAAATGCCCCGGAACATTTTCCTACCAAATTAAGGTATGGCACCTTTTTTATGTATTCTTCCAGAACTTCGTGTGCCAGAGGTTCGTCGTCAACTATTATACAATTCATTGGCCTTTAATAAAAGGGTGAGGTCTATCCTAAAGCTCTCGCTTGTTTGTGTTATATTAAACTGATGGTTAGTACCATAAATTATCTGTAATCTTTTTTTCGAATTTGCCAAACCAATTCCCGATTGCTCGTTTGGGCTTTTCATACTTGGTTTTATAATTGGATTTTCAACAACCAGAACCAATGTGTTTTGAACGATTTTTACGTGAATATTTATTGTACAATTTTTCGTTGAATCTATTCCATGTTTAAAGGCATTTTCGATAAAAGGCAATAGCAGTAATGGTTCAATTTTTTTATCGTTATAATCGCCTTCTATGGTATACTTTACCGAAATGTTCGACATAAGCCTTAACCGCTGCAACTCCACGTAATTATTAATATAATCCAGCTCTCTTCGGAGTGGAACCAGGTCTTTTTCCGATTCATAAATTATAAACCGCATTAATTCCGACAGCTTAATTATTGCTTCGGGGGTTTTCTCCGATTTGGTAATGGCCAGCGAATAAATACTGTTGAGGGTGTTGAAAAAAAAGTGTGGGTTTATCTGCGATTTCAGAAACGAAAGTTCAGCAGTTAGCTTTTGATTTTCCATTTCTTTGCGTTGTTTCTCATTCGAATACCATTGTTCCGTAACCCTGATACTGGTGCTGATTGCCAGAAACAAAAAACAGGAAGTTAAATTTCGTAACCCCCGGAAAGGGAAGAATAAACTATCCCTGGGAGGATCATGGGGCATAGGAGAAGAAATTTGTTTTATTTGAAGGGTCGAAACATCTGGTGGACGGGTGGCGGTACCTATAAAAAGGGTCACTGCAAGAATACCCAGTATGGATAGTGTATACAGCAGGAATTTTTTACGCGTAAGTAATTTGGGGATTAATATAAAATAGTTCAAATAGAAGAAAGCTATAATGGGAACCCATAATAGGACTTCAAACAGGATGGACACTTTAATCCAGACAGGCATGAAAAATTTTGGGATAACTATAATGACAGCCCAAAGAAGGACATGTACCAGGATAATTATTTTTTTACGTTCGGTATTCATATCAATAGAGTATTGAAAGCAAATATAATTCCTTAAAGGATCTTTGCCTAATTGCTTAGAAGAACACTGTTTATTTACCGATGTAGATGGTTATTTTCTCTACAAGAGGATATTAATCTCATTTTTTTCGGAGCAATCAAACCAGATTGTTGATTGTATTTGATGTGTTTTAATCTCAAAAAACACTATTTGTTCTTAACACTTCCCTAAAAATTTCAACGCTTCATTTATCAACCTCTTGAGCCGGAACCGCTGTTTCCATAGCTGGTAACGACACTTGAAACAGTGAAACTTGTAACCAGTGTGCCGGCTGTATAATTTCCATCCTTATAAATACAATTGGTGAGGGTACCGGTTGAACTTCCTCCGGTGTAAATATAATAGGTAGCGCCTTTCTTTAAGGCGGGTGAGGAGAAGACCATAGAATAATAGCTGCGAACAGGCCTGAAAGTAACAACATCGTTTCCATCGGCATCCTGAATATGGAATAGCGTGTTTGCCGCAATAGATGAAGTCATTATTGCTTTCAGGGAATACTGCGAAGAGCTTGTGCCTGGAGCTTGTGTCATGTTTGAATTGGTGCCCGAGATTATCAGAAATCCGTCTGTTATTTTGCATGTTCCATTATAATCCATCCCCACCTCAGGCGAAGATTGAGGGCCATTCACTACAATTGTTCCTCCGGTAATTTCTATATTGCCATTGCTATCTAATCCATCACCTCCCGATCCGTTTACAAAAATATTTCCTCCTTTCAGATTCAGTGAACTTCCGTCATTCGACTCTCCTCCCTTTCCATAGCTTGCATTAAAACCATCGTCAGAGGCAGTAATACTGACTTTGCCGGTAACAACTGTAATTAACCCGCTTTCAATGCCTTCATACGATTTTGCAATCGTAATATCGCCGTCATTAATTGTCAATTTTGAATCGGCATGCATGCCATCCTCGCTCGAAGATATAGCAATTACTCCTTTATTCACCGTAATTTCATTATTCGAATGTATACCATCGTCAGCAGAATTTATCGTAAAGGTGCCATCCTCGATGAATACACTTGTTTTACCCTTTATTCCTTTTGACGATAATGTTGCCGCTACAGTTTTACTGCTTCCTCCTCCGGAAGTCAGGTTAAATTCGCCGCTGGTAATTAACACATCGGTTTGGGCTGCAATAGCATCGCCCCCCGAAACTACCTTTATTTTACCTGATTCTATGGTAACATAACCTAATGCAGTACTTTCCTCATTACTCGATTTTATTCCGTCGCCACCGCAATTCAGGACAAAAGTTCCGTCTTTAATTATTAAATAGTCTTTTCCAATAATACCATCATCTAACGAGTTTACAGTGATATTTCCACTTTTTACAATGAGTCCGTCCTTCCCGGTAATTCCATCGTTAAAATTACCTTTAACGGCTAAACTGCCTTCTCCAAAAATAGTTAAATCCGATTTCGAATATAATGCAGCATTCGGTTCATCCACATCCGAGCTTGCATAAACATAGGTTGAAGCGTCGGTTAAACTGTTTTCGGTATCTTCTGTAATATATACGATTGCTTTTTTTGCTTTCGATATATATATAGGCGCACTCTTTGAGCTGGTAATATGGGCTCCGTTTAATATTAAAACTACTTTTTCTTCATCCTCTGTATTTACAATTATTTGTCCATCGGTAAGTGTGCCACTTATGCTGTAAATACCAGCCGAAGTGATTGTAACTGTATTGCCCGAAACGATAGCGCTTGGAGACTCGACACTTATCGAGCTAATATTCAATTTAATATTAACTGCTGCTGACGCATCCCAGCTGTAGTCGCTTGAATCTTCATGAACGGATGTATCAGTTGATTTATTATCCGTGGTTACATCGGTGTCGGTATCTTTTTCGCATGCGGCTATTAATAGAATGCAAATACTAAAAAACAATAAGAGATAATTTTTCATAACGATATGATATTTAATTTTACTTTACATTTTTCGTTAGAGTGCTGAAATAATTGTATCAATATTATCCTCACAATTAAACATGATATTATTTTAAAATGAAAAGACATATCCAACTCCGGCGATATAGGTTTTTACAGCATCTGTAACGTTGATTTCCTTATCTATTAATCCGTAAACTTCAAATTGATGATGTTTCGTCAAATTATAACTGAATGAGAGGGTGTACCGTAGTTTATTGAAGGAATTACCATTCGGATTATTGAGCTGGTAAAAGGACTCGAAAGAAAGCGCCGGAGTGATTGGAATTTTAGGGATATTATAATCGACTTTGATTCGACTGCGCCAAATCCATGCAGGATTTATTAAATAAGTGTCAATTTTACCACTGGCCTTCACCCTGTCGCTTTCATCTTTGGTGGTCACCTGAGCCTGTTCGCGCAGCGTAAAGGTAAAATTGCCCAGCTTTTGCTTTCCTTGCAGAAAAAGATTCAACCGGTTACGGGGTTGAAAATCAGAATATTTTGCATCATAGAAATTAATAAACTGGTAGCTGAGGCCAATTTTCAGGGGCTTAAAAATGTTGTAAGAAGTTTCGAGTTTGAGGCTCCAGCGATTAATTTGTTCCGAATTATTGTTTGTACGCAATTCGCCTTCAGTACTAAACGTCCATTTCGATAGCTTTTTCTCAATTCCAACGGAAGACCAGATTCCAAAATCATCACTTTGAGCAAGAAGTGAAGCAGGTATCATAAAAATCAACATAGTGAGGTTAATTTTGTTTTTTATCTTCCTGTTTTTAAAAAGTTTTACCTGTAAATTCAAAAATTTCATAAAATGGGATATATTTTAAAAACCTTCAACTCAAGTTTATTGATTTATATACAACAATACAGTTGAATTAAAAATTACCCTACATCTACTATTTGTTTAGTTAGCCCTGATTTTTTTTTGATGTGAATTTTATCCGATATTTGAAATTATGATATCGTTACAGAAACATCCTAAGCTTGCAAGTCTGCTCCGAATCTGAGATAGTCATGAATGAAGAAATTAAATTTTCAAAATACATCTGTTTAAAGACGGCAAAAGGGTAAAAAACGTCAGATCTTTCGCCACAGTTAATTCAAAAGTGAAGGGAATAGGTTGTTACTACTGGAAATTTAATTTTTAGTGTATAAGAAATTGCAATTACTTATCAGGTTTCAGTCGCGCCGAATTTGTTTTTAATCCAGGAGGGCAGAATTAATGAGCCGATAATAAGATAAGGGTAATAACTTATAAGACGCCATAAAAGCGCAATAACGATAACAATTCCCGCAGAGTATGCAGCGCTAACGGGAATAAAATCTTTGAGGTACTGAGTAAAAATAAATTCAGAAAAACCGCTTCCTCCAGGGGTTGGGAAAATAAGCATCATATTCGACATCACCAGTTGTCGCGCAAACAGGAGAAAATGATCGGAAACAGAAAAGAAAGCAAGTAAAAGGGCATTTACAACAAGGTACCTGGCAGACCACGAAAAGAATGTACCGCCGAAGGCTTTAAGCCAAAAGCTAAATTTTTGCCGTTTAAGCTCCAGCGAACTCGAAATTATATCGCTACCGGTTATGTTCGCTGGTTGGCGGAATTTACGTAAAAAGGGTAATTTAAATACCCAAAGCAAAAGCCATTTTAGTCCGCGGGGATTTATAAACAGGCCATAACCCAAAACAATTAGAAAAATAAATTTTAAAGAGTAACCTATAACGGCAAACCATAAAAACTCATTGGTAAACGAAAAAACCTCATTGCCTTCAACGCCGGCACCAACTGTAAAAAGTGTCGGAATACTTATAAAAGCCAGCAATAATGGAAACATCAAAACAAAATAGAGCTCATCGAGAAAGGAGGTGGCCATTACAACAGCAGTGCTGCGTCCTAAAGAAATCCCCTCCTTATTTACAAAGATCATAGCAATAGTAGTACCGCCAACCGCCGAAGGCATTACTGCCGAGGAGAATTCCCAAAGCATTATAACCCGAAACGATTGCCGCCAGGTTAATTCCTTATTGGTTAAAACTCTGATACGGAACATGTAGCCAATATCCCGAATCGCCATAAAGCAAATAGCGAGGAACAAAAAGGCTACCATTGTAAAATTGAAATTGATCGTTTTGAATGCCTCAGGTTTCAGATCCCGAAAGAGAAAAAAGGCAATAACGCCAAGTCCTATAATAACGGGGTAAATTACATTTATCCCGGACATTTTTTTGAATGGGTTTTTTTCAACCTTTTGCATACAATGTTTTTAAAAGCGGAAAAGTGAAAGGTGTCAACTTTAATTTTCTAAAGTACAAATTATTCCGAAAAGAATGACATTCTCACTTTAGCCATCATAATTTTCAGAACTGTAAAAATAAGCATTCCCAATAGCATAATTCTTAAAATGTCATTAAGTTTCTATTTAGTGCTTGTAAGAAAACCCAATGTTGGATAAGAAAACGCCAAGTTCAAGGCTTGCGTAGGCAGAAAAAGCGGAGTTTATTTTTCGTAAATGAGTATTTTTCTGCCGAGCGTAACGAAGAAATTGACGTTTTCTTGCCTACACTATTTCACTATTATCGACTTTAATCCATCGGTCATATAAACCTGCATTTTTCCTTTTTCATCATTATAAATCAGGTAAGCTTCCAGTTCGGGGTGTTGTTTTAATACTTCAATACTTTTTTCGAGCCCCATTACCATAAATGCAGTGTCCCAGCCATCGGCCGTAAGGCAGTCTTTGGCAACAATTGTAACACTTAATAATCGGCTTTTAACAGGGAAACCGGTTTTAGGATTAATAATGTGCGAATATTTTACTCCGTTTTCTTCATAGAATTTCCTATAATTTCCTGATGTTGTGACGGATTGGTTTTTAAGCCTGAAAATTTCCTGAATCTTTTCACCCGGCTGCATATTACCATCCTCAGGTTTATCAATACCTATTCTCCAGTATTCCCCCTGGGAATTTTTTCCTTTCGTACGAACTTCTCCGCCAATTTCAACCAGGTAATTCTCTATATTTTCGGCTTCAAAAAAATTACAGATTACATCTACTGAATAGCCTTGTGCAATAGAGTTTACATCTAGTTTAACCGCAGTGTCCGACTTAATTACTTTATTGTTTTCGAGTTTAACCTTTTCGAACCCAATGTATTTAAGCAGGTGTATAATTTTGGTACTGTCCACAACTGTTCTCTTGCCTGGACCGAAGCCAAGGGCATCAATAACTGGCCCAACTGTAATATCCATAAGTCCGTCGGATTGTTCCCAAATCTCTTTGGATTTCAAAAAAACAGTTTTAAAATGTTCATCAACTTCAACCGTGGGGTCGTTGGCGTTAATTCTCGAAATAATGGAATTTGGCACATATTCCGATAGCGACATATCAAAATCTTTCAAAATGGAGTCTATAGCCGCAGAATAATCTCTTCGGCCGCAGTTTTCGAAAGTAATTGAGTAAGTAGTTCCTTGGGCAAATCCTCCTATTTGGCTGTATTCACAAGCAGGTTTCGGTTTGCACGAAAATACAATCAGGCAAAAAAACAGGACTATTTTTAGTATCTTTTTCATCGGGGGAAAATAGTTTTTAGTAAACAATGGGTTTGTATTATTGGTTCGTTCATATTTACGATTGATTTTTGGAATTATTACCTTACAATAAATCCCAGGGATTCCAGCATAATAATTTTTCCCGAGGGTGTTTGAACACGAATTTCATCAATTATCAGTTTGGTATCTTCCGGGACTTCCTGAAGAAAACTCCGCGTTGCCGGGCTAAATTTTTTTCCCGAATTAATCTGACGCTTTCCTCCTTTATCTCCCAAAGTTATTTTAAAGTCAACTATGACATATCCAATTTTTTCAAAGGCTACCGGATTATCTATTTCTAAATAATCGGCTAACTGAAGAGACGATCGGTTTATGAGGCCTCCTCTTATTCCCTGAAGCGTGGCATAAGGTTGAGGTAACCTTCGTACCAGAAAATTCGATTTGGCTTCTTCTTTTAATTTTCCTTCTTTGGTTTTAATCGTCGCTTTCAGCGTTGCGATTCCTTCGTTAACAGGGATAACGGCATACGATCCGTCCAACCGTTTCAGTATGGTTCCGTTGTCAATTTCCAGAAGGATAGAGTCCGTATCAGTTTTGTCTGTTACTATTGAGATTGGATTCTCTGTTTCCAGGTATAATATTTCCATTTCGTCGTTTTGCACCGACGCGATACTGTCTTTCATTAAAGCTGTGCTCTGCACAAGACTCATTATTCCTACGGCACATCCGGGTTTTCCATCTCGAAATGAAATGATTACCTGAAAACTACCTGTTCTGGGCGAGGTGATATTAACCGGTTTATTTCCGGAAAGGTTTGATGGAGCAGTGGTACTTGCCACCAGTATCCCTTTATCGAAAAGTTGAAGTACTGCTTCGCCGGTTGACTCTTTTCCGGCGGCTATGTTAAACCGGTATAAAGTATTCTGTTTTAGATATACATTGAATTTACCTACGGGAACAGGATTTTTGAGGGAAGCGGCCGGTAAGTTTACTTTAAATTCGCGCACAAACACAGCATCCGGGCCACTTTGTGCAACTGCAATATCAATAAGTTCGCTATTGCACTGGCTGTTTGCGGGCCAGACAATAACAAAGCTTAATAGAAAACTAAAAATAAAACATGCTTTCATAGCGATTGTTTTTTATGTTTTTTTGGGTTGACCATAACAATTTCGGCAGAAATCAAGACGTTAAAATTTCGTTTGTCGAGTTGAAACCAGGTATTAGATAAAGAGTAATGCCAGGTATTATTGTGACTAAACCTTGAATAACCAATTCGTTGACCATAATCGAGAGAGCCTTGTAAAAAGTCATCCTTTTCTTCGGCTCCTTCGTTTTCAGTTTCCTCGTTTGAGGCATTGATGTAATAATTATAATCTCCCGGGTATATACCTTCCATGCTTATAAACAGTCCACTTTCGGGGAAACGGATATTATACCGCGAAATATCTACTTTAAACCAGCCGCTTTTATTGCCGGGCTTCACTACAATTATATCCGGTAGAAGCTCAGTTTCAGGGCAACCCAGACTGTCGTTCCTGCTATAAATCCTTATCCGGAAGGGAGCTTCTGTATTTCCTTTTCCCGATAGATAATAGCTTACGGTTTTAATTTTACCATCGTATTTTTTCTTGTTATCGATAAACAGAGCTACTTGCTGGCCATGGGTATCGAGGTAAAGGGAGCCTAAAGCTATTCCTCTATTTCCTTCTTTCTTAATTTCAGGTTTTTTTACTGCCAGTTCTACCGGGTTTAGTTCAACAACCCGAGGGGTTAGAAAAACTGTATGAAATTCCATTCCTGTAAGTAATTTCACGCTAAAAGTTTGAGGTTCGTAACCAATACAGTAAAACACCAAGCTGTCTTTCAAATTTATTTCAGAAAGCAAAAATTCAAACTTTCCATCTTCTCCGGCAATAGTTCCTTTGCGCGATTGCTTTAGCTGTAAGGTCGAGAATTCCACAGGCTGCTGATCGTTTGACGATAATACTATCCCCCGGATAGGGTGCAATTTTTCAACAGATGTTTTCTTTTTAAGAATTACTTGATTTGCATAGGTGGTATAGCTTATATCGCACTTATAAAACAAATCGGTAAGCAATTTCCCGACGGTAATTTTATCGATGTGGAGTGTTACTTTTTTATCCATCTCGTCCATGTTTCCGGCGTAGGTAAAATAAATCCCGGTATTGCCACTAATATGATCCAATACATTTTTTATGGGCAGGTCATTTATATCCAGCTTAATTTCCCTGAGCAAAATATCCTGGCTAAATGCCTGGAAAGCTGTAAATATGAATAGCACTATGGAATAATACCTGATCATTTTTTTTTCGATGCCTGATAGCCGTCCTGGGTTTTTGTAACGATAAATTCTTCGCTGACCATATTAAGAACATTCACAACATCGTCTGCCGGCTGATTTACAAGGGTGGTGCTTATAGGTAGCGTCATCAGTGAGCTATCGGTCACCTCAAATTTTACCTGATAAAAATCGCTTAAAGTATTAAATGCCTCCTTTAAGGGAGTATCGCGAAATTTGAGCATACGTGTTTTCCAAGCTAGTAAATTATTGTCGGAAATTGGCTGTACAGTAATCGCATTTCGGTCACTTTCAATTATCGCTTCGCTTCCCTTTTCAACAACCTTGCTGTTTTTGATTTTATTGTTGGTATAAAGCACTTTCCCTTCGGTTACCGATAATACTGTTTTAATGTTCGATTTGATGGCTTTGAGGTTAAACGCAGTACCCAAAACTTCTACACGGGTTTGACCGGTTTCTATAATAAAAACACGTTGCGGGTTTTGAGCAATCTGAAAGAATGCTTCTCCATCCAATTTTATTTTGAATTCGGTACCTTTTTGTTTTTGGGGAACAGAAAGCTCACTGTTGATATTTAGCCATACTTCGGAACTATCGGCGAGGGTTATATGACGGATTTCCTTCGCTGAACTTATAATTGAATAAGACTCTTCAACGATTTTCCCTCCATTATTCATAAAAAAGATATATAAAACCGGTAGCAGCATGATAGCGGCAATTGCAGCTATTTTTGAATAGATAGGGAACGATATTCGTTTCCTGGGGCTATGTGATAAAGTATCGAGTTGCAGGTTTACTTTTGATAATGCTTTTTCGGTATCAAATTCAATCTTTTCCAATGAAGCAGTTCGTTCCCATACAAACTTTGCTGCATAAAATTTTTCACGGTTTTCTAGTGACGAATCTCTCCAGTCCTCCACCCGAAGCTTTTCTTCCGGAGAGCATTCCCCGGTAAAATAGCGGGCAAGGTCCAAATCTGAAAACTGGTTGTTCATATTCTTTTTCTTTTCCGTTCAATTATACTTCTACTGGTATTATTGTTGCTCATGAGATGATCCTCCAAATGAATACCCCTAAAAGCAGGAGCATTTTTTTCCATAAAGGGGCTAAAGATTCCCGTAATTTCTGAAAGGCAATTCCCATTTGGTTTTCAACAGTTTTGGGTGAAATATCCAGATATTCGGCAATTTCTTCATAGGTAAGTCCATCGTATCGGCTCAGCGAAAATATCATCCTGCATTTTTCGGGAAGGTATTCCAAGCCTTTTAAAACCATTGCATTAATTTCCTCGTCCGAATAATTTTTCTCAGCAGGAGTATCAGCTTCGAGGTACGCGGCATATTCCTGTTCGTATTTTTTTCGGGTAACGTTTTTTCGGATTACCATTAATGCATTGTTCCGAACCATTTGATAGAGATATGCTTTTAACGATTTGCTTATGGTAATATTTTTTTTGTTTTCCCAAAGTGTGATAAACGCTGTTTGAACAACCTCTTCGGCATCGTCGGCAGTATCGGTAAACAGTTTGGCAAACCGGCAGAGCGAAGGGTAGTATTTACGAAACAATGCATCGAAAGCTTCTCTCCGGCCTTGTACTAGTTGTTCAAATAACAGAAAATCCTGGTCGAAACTCAATGCTTAAAATTATTATATAGCTGAAAAGGGTTGAAGTCGTGAAATAAAAGAGTAAAATATGTATTTTTTTCTTAAAAAAGTATTTAATACACGTTGTTTTATTTAAAAAGTTTATTTTTGTCTGAAACAAATACAAAATACTATGAACCTTTCTATTATCTTGGGAGTAATTGGACCGATGCAGGTTGTCCTTATTCTCCTTATAATTATCTTACTTTTTGGCGGGAAAAAATTACCTGAATTAATGAAGGGAATTGGTCAGGGAATGAAGGAATTTAAGAAAGCCACTAAAGACGAAGACACTACAAAATAAAGATCTCACATTTTTAAGATTATATAACCTGTCTCTGCAATAATTTCGGCGACAGGTTTTGTTTTTTACTAACACTTTAGCTGCAATGAGGATACACCATTTATTTCGATGTTGGCTTAAATCATTGGCAGTGATTTTTATAGTAGGTTTTTCGGCAAAAAGTTTTGCCTCTCCCGGAAACGATTCAATCCCAACTTTTCCAGATATTGTTTATGAATTCCGGTTTGCCAAACTGCACAAAGCATCGGCAATCGATTTGGAATTTAATCCTTCCGTAAAAAAATATATTGAGCTATATACTATTCAGCGACGCAAAGATGTATCACGAATTTTGGGGCTGAAAGAACAATATTTTCCAATTTTTGAAGAATACCTTGATAAATATGGACTGCCTCTCGAACTTAAGTATTTACCGGTTATAGAATCCGGGCTTGATCCTTTGGCTCGTTCATCTTCTGGCGCAGTCGGACTGTGGCAATTTTTGTATCATTCGGCCAGTATGTTCGATTTGCAGATGACCTCTTTTGCCGATGAGCGGAGCGATGTATATAAGTCGACCGAAGCTGCCTGCAAATATCTGAAGTATCTCTATCAAACTTACCACGATTGGTACCTGGTATTGGCTTCTTTTAACGGGGGGCCTGGAGTGGTGCGTAATGCTATTCAGCGAAGCGGAGGTAAAACTTCGTATAGCGACCTTGTGGCATTTTTTCCCGAGCAAACCCAGAATTATGTACCCGCTTTTATGGCCATGATTTATATTTTAAATTTTGCGAACGAGCATAATATTAAAATACTGGAAACTGGTTATAAATTCTCCGATCTTGACACAGCAAGGGTAAAATATAATCTTCAGTTCGATCAGCTTAGCGAAGTGACCAATGTCCCGGTGGATGTCATCCGTTCGTTAAACCCTACTTATAAACTTGATGTAATTCCGGAATCAGATGTTCCTAATATTTTGGTTTTACCAAAGGATAAACTGAAAATTTATCTTTCCAAGGAGAACTTCTTGTTTGCCAATTCACTTTCCAGGGCTCGTATACCGGAGATATCCGATACTAAGCAAAAAATTGTTTACAAAGTATTAAAAGGCGATTTCCTCCATAAAATTGCTATTCAGTATGGATGTTCATTAGAAGACATTAAAAAGTGGAATAAGCTAACATCTGATTCGGTATCTATAGGTCAAAATCTAATAATTTGGGAAGAAAAACCTATAATAGAACCTGGTTTGATCCAACTTTCTAAAGAATAGTTTCTTTCTGTACTTAAAAGCAACACTTCCATTTCTCAACAACCAAATGGGAGAAATTAATAATAAATACTGCTTACCATAACTTAAAGAATTACTTTATCTTTGCCCAATTGTAATGAAGTGATGTAAAACTATGAACGGAATACTTTTAGCAAATCGATTTGCCGAAGGGAAAACTACAATAATTGTAGCTTCGAAAAATGTAGATTTGGAAAAATACGGAATAACTCCGCAAGAGAGGGCTTTTATTAATGCTTCACTTGATAAGAAACATTTTACCATAACTCTAAACCGGTTTAATTATTGGTTGATATTTCAATTTACGGAAGATAAGAAAACAGAATTTGCGATTAACGAAAGCTTGCGTATTGCCGCTTTTAAGTTGCACGATTTCCTGGTGAAGCAAAAAATTGGAAGCATCCAGATTATCGATGCTGCAAAAAACGGATCTCAAACACTGGCTTTTTCCGAAGGACTGTTTTTAAGCAACTACCAGTTTATTAAATATTTAAGTGACAGAAGCGATAAAAAATTCTCGCTTGAGGAAATTTCTATCGTGTCTACTAGCATTTCGAAGAAGCAAGTTGAGGATTTAAATTATGTTTTAGCAGCGGTTTATTTTGCCCGCGATTTAGTGAACGAGCCCGCCTCCTTTTTAACCTCCCAGCAATTATCCCGGGAAATAGAAAAAATTGGTCAGGAAGCTGGATTTGATGTCGAAACATTACATAAATCGCAAATTGAAATGCTAAAAATGGGAGGACTGCTTGCCGTTAATAAAGGTAGCAGCGAACCTCCAACTTTTACAATAATGGAATGGAAACCTGCTAATGCAGTCAATAAGAAACCTTATGTTTTGGTGGGGAAGGGCGTAGTTTACGATAGTGGTGGATTAAGCCTTAAACCAACAGCCGACAGCATGGATTATATGAAATGCGATATGGCTGGCGCAGCTACTGTCACCGGAACAATTTATGCCCTGGCGAAAGCAAATATTCCGGTTTATGTGATTGGCCTGGTTCCTTCGACCGATAATCGTTTAGATGCTTTATCATATTCTCCCGGCGATATTATAACAATGTATAATGGGGCTACTGTTGAGGTACTTAATACCGATGCCGAGGGGCGCCTTATTTTGGCAGATGCCTTGAGTTATGCCAAACAATTTGACCCAGCACTTGTTATTTCCGTTGCAACTCTTACCGGAGCTGCTCACCGGGCAATTGGCGAAGTTGGCATTGTTGGTATGGGGAATGCCGATTCCACTATATTTCAGCAGTTAGAAACATCAGGGTGGAACGTTTACGAGCGGGTTGCAGAACTTCCCTTTTGGGATGAATATGGCGATATGGTTAAATCGGATATTGCTGATCTGAAAAACATTGGAGGAGAGTTGGCAGGAGCAATAACGGCAGGAAAATTCCTGGAATATTTTACCAATTATCCATACATACATCTCGATATTGCGGGAATGGCTTTCTTGAAAAAGGGCAATTCCTATAAAGGAAAAGGGGCAACCGGAGTTGGAATACGCCTTTTGACTGACTTTTTAAAGAATCAAGTATCAAAACAGTAATGGTATTATTATATGAAAGAACATAGGCTTAGGGTAGGAATTACCCAGGGAGATATAAATGGGATCAGCTACGAAGTAATATTAAAAACACTTGCCGATTCCCGAATTTACGAAACATGCACCCCGATTATTTATGGCTCACCTAAAGTGGTTGCTTACCATCGTAAGGCGCTTAATATGAACAGTGTTTCGCTGACAACAATACGTACAGCTGACGAAGCTCATGCCAAAAGGGCGAATATTATTAATTGTCTCGACGATAACGTCAGGGTAGAGCTTGGCAAGTCTACACCTCAGGCAGGCGAAGCATCTCTTATCAGCCTGCAGGCCGCAATTGCTGATCTCAAAGGCGGTAAAATTGACATGTTAGTTACAGGACCCATTAATAAGAGTAATATTCAGTCCGAATCATTCTCATTTGCTGGTCATACCGATTATCTTAAGGAACAGTTTGGTGCTAAAGAGGTACTAATGATCATGGTAAGTGAGTTAGTAAAAGTGGCACTTGTTACAAGCCATGTCCCATTATCGCAGGTACCTTCTTTAATTACCGAAATCAATATTGTTTCGAAATTAAAAATTCTGAACGAATCATTGATAAACGATTTTGCCGTTCGGAAACCACGTATTGCTGTATTGGCGCTTAATCCCCATGCTGGTGATGAAGGCTTAATTGGCAAAGAAGAAATTGAAATTATCATTCCTGCTATCGAAAAAGCTAAACAAGCCGGGATTTTGGCATTTGGTCCTTTTCCTGCCGATGGCTTCTTTGGTTCGGATAGTTTCAAAAAGTTTGATGCTGTGTTAGCTATGTATCACGATCAAGGACTCGCTCCATTTAAATCGCTTGTTTTTGAAGACGGGGTTAATTTTACTGCAGGACTGCCTATTATACGAACATCGCCAGCACATGGAACAGCCTATGAATTGGTTGGAAAAGACCTCGCATCGGAAAACTCTTTTAGGCAAGCCTTGTATATGGCATGTGACATCTATAAAAACCGATTCGATTACAAGCAATTAACCGCTCATGCCATGAAGGATATTGATGTTTCAAACATTTAAGGGCTTTCATAGGGGGCTGTCTAAAAAGTCCTAAAATCGAGCGTAGTTAGATCCCGATCCGCGATAGCTATCGGGACTATCGGGGATACGCTCAGCACTTCGACTTAATATTCAGTGCGATGCGCTCGGCGATCTGTTTAATTGCTTTGTTCCTTTTCCCAAAAATTCAATGGGTTGATATATTTTTCCAGAACGCACAATTATTAATCCTAATTGTGTGTGTGACAAAATTTCTATTTCTGATTTCGCTTAATACAGCTGCGTAGCGGCGACCTGTTTGTATAAATGATGTAAATACAGGTTATTAAGCTCCTTTAGGAGCGACCTGTTAAACGGCTATATTCGCAGGCAATACCATCGCTCAGTGTGATACTGGTAAAAGTTCGTCAGGCTGAGGAGCCGCGGCCTAAGTCTAAGTTAAACTACATTGAATCTTTATTCGTTGTTTTTTAGTTCAATCGGAGAAATTATCCGATGATAATTAAAAAAAAATAAAATGTGTTATTTACACTAATTCGTATCGGCCCGAACAATAATTTGCAATCGATTACAGAAATAGAGTGCCCTTTACGGTTGGGTTTCAGTGAGTATTTTAATTATATTTTTTTTCTTGATAAAGATCTGTTAATTATCTATAAATTTTTTTATAGATTTGCTTAATAACAAACTACTACAGCAAGCCTAATTTTGAGGTTAAATAAAACTACAAAGAAAACGGATGGACGAAAAAATCTTGTTGATTGCTATCAAAAATGATGATCCTGAAGCTTTTAGAAAAATATTTCAACGATATAGCAAAAAATTATATTATTTTGCTTACAGGTTTTTGAAAGACCAAACAGAAGCGGAAGAAGTGGTTCAGGAAGTATTCATTCGTATTTGGAACTCCCGAAAAATGCTTAACGAAAATCTTTCTTTTAATTCCTATTTATTTACTACGGGTAAAAATTTCATTTTTAATATTAATCGAAGCAAAATTCACCATCAATCCTTTATTGAGTTCGTCAAGCCATTCATTCTTGAAACCGAAAATTCTACCGAAGAAGCAATTATTTCGAATGATTTGGAGCGTCATATTAAACAGGCAATAGATTTGATGCCTCCTCAGCGGAAACTAATTTTTAAGAAAAGCAGAGAAGAGGGGCTTACTTATCCCCAAATTGCCTCCCAATTAAAAATTTCCAAAAAAACTGTCGAATCCCAAATTCGCCTGGCTATTAAATGGTTAAAAAGTCATATTGAATAAATTAGAATTAATTTTAACTTTTTTTAAGATTTGATTAAGGGGAAAGCCAAAGTTAAGTGTATACTTAAATAGACAACTTTTTTTAACTACTACTTTTTAAATGGGATTTTATTTTAATATAACCTTCGTTAAAAAATATCTTTATGGGTTTACTTCCCAGGAAGAAGAAGAAGATTTATTAGAAAATCCTGAGATTAATGGCAAACTTGCTGAGGTATGGGATAATTTCCAGGATATCAAAAGCAAAGCCAACACTCCTGATACAGAAAAAATTTTCACCTCCATCAAGGAACTTGCAAACATTCCTGAAAAGCCTATTTATTGTATTGAAAGCCCATATAAAGCAATTTGGGTTCCCTGGTATCGAAAATCAATTTCCATTGCGGCATCTGCTATTATTTTTGTTGTTTTATCTTTTGCCGGTTTCTACATTTACAACAGGTATTATGCAAATCCACTTATCGAGGTAATCTCCGAAAAAGGGCAGCGTAAGGAATTTACATTGCCCGACGGTACCCGTGTATGGCTTAATGCCGATACCAGATTAACCTATCACAAGCGGTTTGATGATAAAAGCAGGGAAGTTTCGCTTTGGGGCGAAGCTTATTTTAGTGTGGTAAAAAATGCCTCCAGACCTTTTATTGTTAAAACATCTAAATTATCAATTACTGTTTTAGGTACCGTATTTAATGTAAAATCTTATCCGGGCGATAAAACTATTGAAACCACTTTAGTTACCGGTTTAGTAAGTATTCAAAAAAACAGGAATAATAAATCGCTGCAGGAAGCTCCAATTCTTGTTAAACCAAAACAAAAAGCTGTTTTTTCTGTTTCTGAAGAGCAAATGGAGGTAGAGAATGTTAATATTGATAAATCTACTTCATGGAAGAACGGAAAACTGGTATTCGATAACGAATCGGTGGATGCCGTTGTTGCAAAACTTCAACGGTGGTATGGTGTTAAAGTTGAGGTTATCGGAAGCAATAGATTATCGGACTTTTTCACTTTAACCGTAAAAGATGAAAATATAGAAGAAGTAATTCATTTATTACAGTTAACTTCCCCTATAACTTTAAAAGTTGAAGATTTGGATGGTTCCAATAAAAGGATCTATGAATTTAAAAGCACAAATTATGATTTAAAGCAATAAAAAAAATCGGGAAATGTTTGGCCGCAATTCCCGATTCAAAATATTACATAAACCAAGTGTTTGGCCACACAAGGTTTGTGTAAATACTTTATGTTTAACTAACTAATGCAAATGTATGAAAAAAAAGTTTAAAAGCAACTTCTTCGCGAACCGAAGCAAGTGCAATAAAGTATGTTTGATTATGAGGCTTACTTTTGTACTTATGGCAGTATCCCTGATGCAGGTTTACGCCGCTGGTTACACCCAATCAGCAAAAATTAGCTTAACGCTAAAAAATGTGTCCCTTAAACAGGCTTTAAAGGAAATCGAAAAGCAAAGTGATTATACCTTTGTTTATAGCGATTCCAAAATTGATGTGAATAAAAAAGTTGACATCAATGTAAAAGACTGTGCGCTCGTAGAAGTGCTTGATCAATTAATAGCCGATTCCGAAATCCGCTATACTTCAATTGACAGTCACATCGTTCTCACCGACAAGAAAAAATACATTTATCGCTTACCTGCAATTATGCACGAAGCTGTATTAAGTCGTGAGGCAATTGATTTTGAGGCTCTCAGCCCAATCAGAAACGTTCTGTTACAACAAGTAAATGTAACAGGTCAAGTTACCTCATCAGCGGATGGCCAGCCGTTGCCAGGTGTTAACATCATTGTGAAAGGTACTACCGTTGGAACTACTACTGACATCAATGGTTCTTTTACTTTAAATGTACCTGATGCAAACGCTACATTGGTATTGTCCTTTGTAGGTTTCCAAACTCAGGAAATTGCGCTCGCTGGCCAAAAGAGCATTACTGTTGTTTTGAATGAAGAAACTCAGCAATTACAAGAAATTGTTGTTGTAGGTTATGGTACACGTTTAAAAGAAGAACTTACTGGTGCCGTTTCTACAGTTTCTGAAAAACAAATGAAGATTTCCCCTGCTGTTAGTGTTGTTAGCCGTATGCAAGGTCAGGTTTCAGGTGTTAATGTTACATCTTCAAACCGTCCCGGTGGCGATGCAACCATCAGAATTCGTGGTGTTGGTACAATCAACGACCCTAATCCACTTTATGTAATTGACGGTGTTCCTGTTGGTCCAGGTAATAATCTTAACCCAAGCGACGTTGAGTCTATTTCGGTATTAAAAGATGCTTCTTCTGCTGCCATTTATGGTGCAAGGGGTGCAAATGGTGTTATCCTTATTACTACTAAAAAGGGTAGACAGAATCAAAAACCATCAATTGGTTTTACCGTGAGAATGGGTACTACAAAGGCTGTTAACCAATACGACTTATTGAATACCAAGGAATACGGTGAAGCTTTGTGGTTAGCTGCCAAAAACAATGGTACAACTAATTTTAGCCATCCTCAGTATGGTAACGGCGCAACTCCTGTTATTCCTGACTATATTTTACCTGCTGGCGCTATGGAAGGTGCTGCTGCTGCAGATCCTGCCCTGTATAAGTATCCTGATTATGTTATCTTCAAAGCAAACAAAGAAGGTACTAATTGGTACGATGAAATATTCCATACCGGGGTTGTTAAGGAGTACGACCTTTCAGTTAGCGGCGGTGGTAACAATACTACCTATGCAGTTTCTGCCAATTATTTGGATGAAGAAGCCTATTATAAATATGCCGATTTCCAACGTTTTAATTTCCGTGTAAATGTTGAATCCAGTTTCGCCAAATGGCTTAAAGTTGGTCAATCGTTAAGCGGGAGTTATATTAACGAAAATGGTGATTTGGGCGACAATGGTGAAGGAACAGTTATCTCTCAGGCATATCGTGCACAGCCTATTATTCCTGTTTACGATATCATGGGTAATTTTGCCGGATCGAAAGCCCCGGGTATGGGTAACTCAGGTAACCCTGTTGCTCAGCTATACCGTGCCCGTAATAACAATGGTAAAGCGTTAAGGGCTTTGGGTAATATTTTTGCTGAAGCAACCATTCTAAAGGGATTATCGTTTAAAAGTTTATTAGGTTACAATGTTAGTCAATGGAATTATAAAGGTTATACTTTACCAAGTTATGAGCATTCAGAACCAAATAAAATAAACGGTATGAATGTGAATTCAAATTATTCCATTTTCTGGAACTGGACCAATACTTTAAATTACAACACTACAATAGCCGATATTCATAAAATTAATGTAATTGCCGGTACTGAGTCTAACAAAAACATCTACCAATGGATGAATGCCAGCAGAAGCCAATATTTTTCGGAAGAGCCTGATTATATGCAACTCGGTGTAGGTGAGATTAATAAAAACAACGACGGTTCCGGATCTGCTACTACAATGTTTTCGCAATTTGGACGCGTTAACTACGACTTAAAAGGCAAATACTTATTTGAAGCTACAGTTCGCCGCGATGGTTCGTCTAAGTTTGGTAAAAACACACGTTATGGTGTTTTCCCTTCAGCTAATGTTGGTTGGGTAATTTCTCAGGAGTCTTTCATGGCTTCGACCAGTACCTGGTTAGACTTTCTTAAATTTAGGGTTGGGTATGGTACTTCCGGTAACGACCGTATTGGGGATTACAACATGTATTCTACCTTTGCTTCCAATAACTACATGGCTGCTTATTCGCTTGACGGATCAAATACTTCGGCTACTGCCGGATTCCAGCCTTCGACAACTGGTAGCGATGATGTATCCTGGGAAACCACGAAAACTTTAAACGTTGGTGTTGATGCAACCTTGCTGAACAATAAGTTAAGCCTGGGATTGGAAGTATGGACACGTACTACTACCGATATGCTTTATCGTTTAGCTGTTCCTGAAGTTATGGGTTTGGCAACTCCTCCTTATGTAAACATTGGAGAAATGAAAAACACTGGTTTCGATATCGAATTAGGCTACCGAGATGCCTTAATGGACGGCAAATTCACTTACGGTGTTAGTTTAACTGCTTCGCATTACAAAAACGAAATGGTTAAGTTTTCTAATAAAGTTGCTGATAAATTATATTATGGCGAACGTCAGGTTGATTACTCGGCCGCTACAACTGGTCATGCTTTCCCTGAATTCTATGGTTACATTGTTGAGGGTATTTACCAAACTGCTGCTGAAGCTGCTGCCGGTCCTCAATTGGATACTTATAATGCTGCCGGTCACTTTAAATTCAAAGATATAAATGGCGATGGTAAAATTTCCCCTTCTGATGACCGCACATTTATTGGTAGTCCTCATCCCGATTTAACCGGTGGTTTGAACATTGACTTGGGATATGCAGGTTTCGACCTGAATATGTTCTGGTACGGAAGTTATGGCAACGACATGATCAACTATGTTTCGCGTTGGATTGATTATGGTATGTTTAACGGTGGTTTAAGCAAAGATGCTTTGTATAATTCCTGGACTCCTACCAATACTGGTGCCAGGCTACCAATACTCGATCAGGCTTCGCATTCACAAGATGCATCAACTGCATTTATTGAAGATGGTTCATTCCTGAGACTGAAATCTTTACGTTTAGGGTATACCCTTCCACAAACTGTTGCCAGTAAAGTTAAACTTCAAAGTGTACGTTTATATGTACAGGCTACAAACTTACTCACATTTACCAAGTATAGCGGACTTGATCCTGAGCTGAATTCATCTGGTATGTCAATGGGTGTAGACAGAGGCGCATTGCCAACACCACGCCAGGTTATGGTTGGTATTTCCATTGGTTTGTAATCAGTAAAAACTTTGTTTAAATTAAAACAGAAGAATGATATGAAAAAGTTAATTATATCGGTCGGTATTATAATGGCCCTATTTTATTCCTGTTCGGAGTCATTTTTAGATCAGGCTCCACAAGGAAAGACCTCTGAAAATGTGTTCTACAACGAAAAAGGTATTAATGCACTGCTTACCGGAGCATACGGAATGGTTAAAGGTAGCGCTTTGTGGACAGTTTCCTGGGGTGCTTCTATTCAAAACTGGACGTATGGTTCTGCTGCATCTGACGATGCTTACAAAGGCTCGGAATTAGGTGACCAGAAACCTGTAAATGAGATCGAACGTTGGGAAGTTCCTACTACTAATAATTATCCTGCAGAAAAATGGCGGTTAAATATTGGTATGGGTGTTAATCGTGCTAACATTGTATTAAACGTGATAGCTAAAACCCCAACTCTACCTGAAGCAACTGCTACCAGATTTAAAGCTGAAGCAAGATTTCTGAGAGGTTTATTTTATTTCGAATCAAGGTTAGTTTTTGGAGACAAAATTCCACTTATTTCGGAAGACAAAGTTTTAACTGCTAAGGACATTAAGAATGTTAATGCTCCGGGTGCTGTTTTAGACTTTATTATTGCTGACTTGAAATATGCTTGGGAAAATCTACCTGAAACTCAGGCTGAGCCAGGACGTCCTACCAAATATGCTGCTATGGCGCTTGCTGCCAGAGCGTATCTTCAAGACCTGAAATATGCAGAAGCAAAGCCGTTGCTTGATAACATTATCAACAGCAACAAATATACCCTTATGCCTAATTTCTTTGATAACTATCGTATTGTAAAAGATAACAATGCAGAATCTATCTTCGAAATTCAGTCGGCTGTTAATGATATCAACGAATCGTTAAATGGCGAAATGGGTATTGGTTTGAACTGGCCTCATGGTTCTGACATAGGTATGTGCTGCGGTTTCCATCAGCCATCGCAAAACCTTGCAAATGCATTTAAAGTTGATGCCGTTACTGGTTTACCATTATTTGATACCTTTAATAATACCGATTTGAAAAATGACCAGGGTATTGCTTCCGATGCTGATTTCGTTCCTACTACTGATCCGCTCGATCCACGTATCGACTGGACCATGGGTCGCCGTGGTATTCCTTACCTGGATTGGGGTATTATGCGTGGTCGCGATTGGATCCGCTACCAACCTGATGGAGGCCCTTATTTACCAGTTGAAAAAACGTTCTTCTACAAATCGCAACGAAACTCTTTGTCTACTACTACAGGATGGCAAACTGGTATCAATGCCAACAATTATCGCTATATCCGTTATACACATGTTTTATTGTGGAGAGCTGAAGTAGCTGCATTTGAAGGTGACCTTGCTACTGCACGTACTTATGTAAATCAAATTCGCGACAGGGCCGATAACGAAGTGGTTATGGGTAAAGTTAATATTACCAAACTACCTCCATCAGTTTATCCTTGGGGTGCTGCCGGCGATGTTGATTTTACACAACCTGCTGCCAATTACAAAATTGGGCTTTACCCTGCGTTTGCCGATAAGAATGAGGCAATGCGCGCTGTACAATGGGAAATCCGTCTTGAATTTGCTACTGAAGGTATGCGTTTCTTCGACCTGAGACGTTGGGATAAAGCAACCGTTGGAAGAATTGATATGGCTGCTACATTGAATGCTTTTGCCAGAGCTGATGAAAGAGTTAGAACATCATTCATGAAAGGTGCTACATTCGAAGAAAAAGATAAGTACCAACCGATACCACAAGGCCAGATTGATATTCAGCCTGGTGTTCTGGAACAAAATGATGGTTACTAATCACTAGTAAAATATAGAATTTAAGAGACCGTTTCAATTTTTGGAACGGTCTCTTTTGTAATACACAATTTCGGTGTAAATGAAAGATGTAGTTTAGCTATTTAAAAATAATTGCATGAAACATCCATGTTAATTAGCCTAACACACAAGGGTATGATTATTTGGATGTTCCATCTGACCTAAATATAAAAATTATAAAATAGACAGATGAAAACAATTGGGTTATTTGCAATCATTGTCCTATTAGGTATTTCCTGTAACAACCGGGAAGTTAATATTAAAGAGGATAATAAGGCTGAAATTGAAGAAGCCATGGACAGCATTAACAGCTATGTGATTAAAAGAACCGGGAGTACTGATTTTTTTAGCGATTCCGAAGGTAATTATTACATTAATTTCGAATCTAAATTGGCTGTACTTCGAAAGGATAACTTGTTTTTGGGCTATCTTAATCACGATTCGTTACAGGATGCCGTTTTTTCTTATCCTGTTTCCCGAAACAACCAAACATTGTATACCACAGTTTTAATTCTTACTGGTACAAAGCAAGGTTTATCTATCCGTCACGAAATACAAAGAAATATTAAAATTGAAAAAATTGAAAACAAAATTGTTTATGCTGAGCAATTTAAGCAAGGGTATGATTCTCCTCATTTCGGATGTAAAGCTTGTATTGAGAAAATAAAACTGGAGCTGGTTGGCGATAGTTTAGTGGAAGTAAAGTGATTTTTCCATTATATTTAATCCCTTTGTGGGAATGATTTTAACTCTGGTTGAATATGCATTTCTATATTTAATTGTTGAGTAACATTTTAATTTCAAAAGAAAAAGGAATGTAAAATAATTCCTATTAATTCAATGTCGTTTAGTTTAGAAGTTGAATAATTAATACACACTTCTACTCCGGTCAATATTACACTAATACCAGTTCGTCAGTCAGAGCGGAGTCGAAGCCTAACTTAACTAAACGACATTGCTTACTAATTCCACTTTTGCAAATTAGGTCATTCGGTGATGATAGGTAAAATTATATTTATCAATATTTACATGACCCGCTGAATACAGTGAAGATGTGGTTAAAAAATTGATTTTCGTATTTCATACTTTTAATAATCCTGAAAGGATTAAATATGAATAGCCACCGGTAAAACCGGTGGAATATAGTGGTAGGTAAAAACACAACCCCGAAGGGGTTAAATATAAATATAGATGAGCACCTATACCCAAATCTTATATCAGATTATATTTAGTACCTGGAATAGGGAAACTACACTTAGTGCAAATAGTCGTGAAGAAATATTTAAATACATTTGTGGTGTTTTGGAAAATAAAAAATGTCATTTGTACCGCATTGGTGGGGTTTCAGATCATTTACATATTTTAACCCATATACATCCTACAGTTTCTTTGGCGTCATTGGTTAAAGATATTAAACTAGCCTCTACTGAACATATCAAA
>JAIFLU010000140.1 GCA_020048915.1 Bacteroidota bacterium
CTCGACATTAAATCGGGTGTAGTGCGAAACACATCAAGGTATTTGATTGTTTTTTAAGGGAATAGACTTCTAAGGTGTCAAACTCAAGAATAAGGAATTCATAGAGGTATGTAAACAAAAAAGGCGTAGTGAAAATCACTACGCCTTTCTTATTGGTTACTTTTAATCTACTAGTCAAATTGCTGACCAGAGGTTGATAATTTAATGTAAGTTCGGCATAAAAACAATTTAATATTGCTAATTTTCAGATGATTATAACCCCAACCCCTTGAAAAGGGGCTATAACTGCTTCTTCAAAGCAAAAGTAAGCCCTCTCCCAAATAGCTATCGCGGGTAAGGAGGGATGGGGAGGTAAAATGCACAATTGAAAGATCGTTGCTGATAATTAATCTAATAGCTTATGTTACATCGAACAGATTTTAATTTATAGGGATGTTCCTCCTCTCTTGACTATATAGTCTCAGACTTACTACTATAATAACACTTTCCCCTTTTAACTTTCAGCTCTCAGCCCTTTCCCTCAAACAGCCTCCTGTTCGCCTCTACCACCGCAATATCTTCCGTTATTGTTTTCGCATAATTAAATGCCCGCAGGCTCATTGCCGAATATTCTTCCTGATCCATCGAAATGCACGATTCTAAAACTTCCGTAAACTTTTCAGGTTGCTCCAGCGATAAATCCCAACCAACTGAACCATTTACGCTGGCGATTTGCTGCAATCCCCGCCATGGAGTGCGGTCGCTGATAATAACCGGACAACCATGCTGCAAACTTTCGAGAATGGTATGGCCAAAGTTCTCGCCCTGCGAAGGCATAAGCAAAAAATGAGCATTCTCAAAAACATCTCCTAGCTTCTCCGGAGCTATACTCCCTCGATAATTTACCCTTACTTGCGATGGAAGACATTTTATCACCTCCTGGCATTGTTTCCAGTATTCCTGATCGTATACCGGTCCATACAAGTCAAAATTGACGTGTACCTTTTCCAAAAAATTATTCTCAGACGATTGTGCTAAATGCTTCAACGCATATTTCCGAATTGCCTCGATGGCGAATAGCGTATTCTTTTCAGGCGATATTCGGGCAACACTAGCAAGGTTGATTTGTCCCGGATTTTTCTCCCGCGATAAAAATAGTTTCGGTGCTTTCCTCGGAAGGTTCGGCGCTATTTGCACGTTGGTTTTATTTCCCAGCAGTTTTTGAATAGCCAATGCCTCCTCCTGGTTGGTAGCATGGAAAACAACCTGATTATAGAAACCCAGCATTTTAGTCAATCCGATAAAAATATTTTTCTTCAGCGATTTAACCCCCAGGGCATGAGCCGAAAGCATTCCTCTGGAACATACTACTAGCTGCTTTTTATATTTTCGGGCAAACCATAAAGGTAAAATCGAAAAATACCAGGAATAAATGCCATTCACATATACCATGTCGTAACCGGTTTCGCGGAATAATTTTTTCAGCGAGGAATAGTGAAGGGCAGCTTTGTCTATATAAAACCCTTCAAATCCTTCTTGTTTCGTCCAGGTATTTGGGATTATTGCCGAATAGGGAGTGGATTCGGTATAATCGGTGTTACGGGTGACAACTAAAAACTGAAATTCTTCCCCCAAATGAGCAATCATGTTAGTATTGGAACTAACAGGTCCCCCGGCTTTATACCCCGGTGTAAACCAATCGATAAAAATTAGAATGCGTTTTTTCAAATGATGAGCGTTAAATGATGAGAGCTGAAGGCTGAAAGCAGAAAGCAAAATGTATCAACCTTTGAGCTTTGAGCTTTTTCCTTTGAGTTTCTTTTCTATTACGACTGATTTATTGCTGAAAGCTGAAAGCAAAGTGTATCAATCTTCGAGCTTTTTCCTTCGAGCTTGCCTTCTCTTTCAATTTTCTCCTAGGCATATACTAAAAAACTCTATTTTTATAGAATACATTCCGAATATATATCCATTTATTTGGAATTAAATCTCAGAATTTGTAATTATGCAAAGAATTCCAAATCTATCTGACTATGATTAAACGTACCTTAGAAACAAAAATTACAGATTTAATTCATAAAGGCAAAGCTATTATTTTGTTGGGAGCCCGACAGGTAGGGAAAACAACTTTGCTGAATATGCTGCTGGAGAATAATCCCGACGTACTGTGGCTTTCAGGAGATAGCCCCGATATAGCAGCATTATTCGAAACTGCAAACGTCGAAAGGTTTCGGTTATTTTTTGGGAATAAAAAAATCGTTGTCGTTGATGAGGCGCAACGTATCGCTGATATAGGTCTCCGATTAAAATTAATTACCGATCATATTAAAGATGTGCAACTTATAACAACAGGGAGCTCGGCATTTGAACTTTCGAATAAGCTGAACGAACCTCTTACCGGTCGAAAATGGGAATTTAAAATGTATCCTTTTACATTCTCGGAAATGGCAAAGCACACCGATTTTATAACGGAAAGGCGCGCAATAAACCACCGGCTGTTATATGGGTATTATCCCGATGTAGTAAATAATCCGGGCGATGAAAAAAGAATCTTGAAGCAGCTCACCGACAGTTATCTATATAAAGATATCTTGATGCTCGAAAATGTAAAGAAACCCGAAAAATTGATCAAACTGCTTCAGGCATTAGCATATCAGATTGGAAACCAGGTATCGTACAATGAGCTGACACAACTTTGCGGACTGGATAACAAAACCATCGAAAAATACATTGCCCTGCTGGAGCAAGCATTTGTAATTTTTCGGTTAGGTTCGTTTAGCCGGAATTTGCGAAATGAATTACGGTTTAGCCGGAAAATATATTTTTTCGATAACGGAGTTCGCAATGCGTTGATCTCAAATTTCGAAATACCAGAAAACAGAACTGATGTCGGCGCTTTATGGGAAAATTTTATGGTGTCGGAACGACTTAAATTAAATACATACAGAGATTCCTGGGTTAACAGCTGGTTTTGGCGAACTACCGAACAACAGGAAATTGATTACCTGGAAGAAGCTGACGGCAAGTTAACTGCTTGGGAGTTTAAATGGAACCCAAACGCCAAAGCTCGTATCTCTAAATCATTCTCGAATGCCTATCCCGATGCTTCCCTCCACATTGTTCACCGCGAAAATTTTGAAGAATTTCTGCTGGAAGGTTGAAAGTGCTGAAAGCTAAAAGCACCCGCCATTGAACTTTGAGCTCCTTCCTTTGAACTTGTATTTACTTACGACTGTTTAAAGTTGAAAGCTTAAGGCTCGAAGCTGAAAGTACCATCCTTTGAACTTTGAGCTTTTCTCTTTGAGCTTTCCTCCCGGGTCTACCCTTCGACTCCGCTCTGGGTGACATGTACATTCTCATCGAAATTCTCACTGATCATTCTGAGCGTAGTCGAATGAATGATGGGAGGCGGAAAGGGGTTAAGGGTTAAGGGTTAAAAGGTTGCAAGTTACAGGTTACAAAATGTATTTCATTATCGACTATGAACTATTAGCTGTGGACCATTTACTTGAGAAAATGAAAGCTGAAAGTACCATCCTTTGAACTTTGAGCTTTTCTCTTTGAAATTCTTTCTCTTACGACTTATTTAAGCTGAAAGCTAAAGGCTAAAAGCTGAAAGCACCCCCTTTGAGCTTTGAGCTTTTTCCTTTGAGCTTTTTTTTCTTACGACTTATGACTAAATACTTACGACAATCCCTCCGGGTCTACCCTTCGACTCGCTCTGGGTGACCTCGCATTCTCATCGAAAAAATCACAGTTGAGCTATTTCCTATGAATGTATAATCGTTGCTTTATCAATAACATTCTTTTTTAAACCAATTGAATTTATACTTCCCAATAGAAAATCGTCAGCTATTGTTTTTAAAGTTGTAGCGAAAAATCTATAATCAATCGGATGCATTATCCAATCTACATTTTCTAACCATTCTAACGGGAAACTGCATAAGCGTTGTTCAATATCAATTTCATTGATCACCGATTTGAGCTTGGCCCCGGCAAAAATATCCTGCCAGTTAAACGAATAGTTTAAGGCAATAGAAACAATATCGAAAATATCTTTGGGCTCATCTCTCCCAACAATAGCTGTTAGCTTGTTTGATAATATATTTCGAGGGTTGTCTATTAGCCCAAAAGAATGATTCAAACTATTCCCTAAATATATTTCAACATCATTCACTAATTCTATTTTTAAGAAAACATTATCCCCGGAAATAAAAAAGCGTGCATAATCTTCGGTAAAAAGCGATTCCTGCTGATTAATATTGAATTGACTTCCAATATTGCGTTGGAGAATTGAAATATAGTTTTTGAAATGTGGGGATGCATTAATAAAAAAGTCGAGATCTTCGCTAAAACGATGGCCTAAATAAAAACGGCCCAGGGCAGTTCCTCCGGTCAGATAAAAGGGCAATCCCAACGTACCCCACCAGCTTAGAAATTTATCCTGTAACTGGTATAACTTCTTGTAATCTTTTTTGGACGAACTCATATTGTTTTCGTAACGATGCCATCCGAAGGCTTTTAATTACTTCCTCGGTAAGTAGCTCTTTTATTTCCTCTATGCTAAAAATTTGTAAAATAGTAAACCAGGAATATGTTTCGAGTATTTTTCTGAAAAGGGTAAAACGATTATAATGCCCTGCAAATTCTTTTCTCCCGGAAAAAACATCCTCTATCTCTTTTTCAGATATAGTGTAGTCCCACATTAATTGGCGGTATAATTCCGTTTTCCTATTACTATTCATCTCAATATCTTTAAATTGAAAGCAAATTTACTCTTATTTGTTGAGAGACACAAGTGACAGATTAATTATTAAAAGATAGTACTTTAAATTTGCTATGAATTTCCCCTTTAAACTTGTATTCTCTTACGACTAAATAAAGCTGAAAGCTGAAAGTACCCCCCTTTGAGCTTTAAGCTCCTGCCTTTGAACTTATTTTCTCTTACGACTGTTTAAAGTTGAAAGCTAAAGGCTGAAAGCAAAATGCACCCTCCTTTGAGCTTTGAGCTTTTCCTTTGAGCTTTCCTCCCGGGTCTATCCTTCGACTCAGTGTGACATCGCTCAGTGTGACATCTTCCTTCTCATCGAAAAGTCGCTCAGTGTGACATCGCTCAGTGTGACATCTTCCTTCTCATGAAAAAGCCCACTGGTCATTCTGAGCGTAGTCGAATGAATGATGAGAGGTTGAAAGCTGAAAGTACCCCCTTTGAGCTTTCCCCTTTGAACTTGCCTTTTCCTAAGACTTACGACTAAATACTAACTCCTTCCGTCTTCGGTCTCCCGACTTCAAACCAACTTCTTACGACGAATCTAAAACCTAAAACTAAATGCTGTATCATCCAGTTTTTCCTTTGAACTTTGAGCTTTCCCCTTTGAACTTGCCTTTTCTTACGACTTACGACTATATACTAACTACTTCCGTCTTCGGTCTCCCGACTTCAAACCAACTTCTTACGACGAATCTAAAGCCGAAAACTAAAGGCCGTATCATCCAGTTTTTTCCTTTGAACTTTGAGCTTTTCTCTTTGAACTTCTTCCTCTTACGACTTACGACTATATACTAACTCCTTCCGTCTTCGGTCTCCCGACTTCAAACCAACTTCTTACGGCGAGTCTAAAACCTAAAACTAAATGCCGTATCATCCAGTTTTTCCTTTGAGCTTTTCCTTTTGAGCTTCTTTTCTCTTACTACTATAGACTTACGATTTACTACAATTTCCCCCCTACCTTCCACTGTGTGGTATTAGCGAAAAATACCCCCCGGTTTTCTTGCTCCCCCGATATTCAATTTTGCCCTGCTCCTTTAGTATGGCTACCCATCGTTCAAGGGTTTTATAAGGAATATTCATTTTTTTTGCAAGATAACTTCCACGATAACCTGGCATTTCATG
This sequence comes from Bacteroidota bacterium, assembly GCA_020048915.1. Taxonomy (GTDB): domain Bacteria; phylum Bacteroidota; class Bacteroidia; order Bacteroidales; family JAAUTT01; genus JAAUTT01. The sequence goes on from JAIFLU010000140.1 coordinate 5,873, forward strand.
AATTAAAGATATAAGCCTATTTATTCCCTCATTTATTCCCTCATTTATTCCCTCATTTATTCCCTCATTTATTCCCTCATTTATTCCCTCATTTAATGCTTGCTTTAAAAAAGTAATAACAAAAGCTCCCGACTTTTCTTCAAATAAAGGCTGAGGATTGCCGTTTAGTTTACAATGCGCATCCATACGAATAAATCCGGTGCCCCAGTTTTCAATTAAACGATGGTGGTAAAATAAGAAGGCAAGTTTCCTGTTTCGGGGAATGGAACGCGATTCCGTTAGCAATTTGTCAACTTTTATTTCCTTAGGAAGCAACCCCGGGCTCCAAATCTCCAATCGATTATCAAAAAGCCGAACCTGAATATTTCCGGCATCGGTATAATCGCGATGTACCAGGGCATTAATAACGGCTTGCAGGGATTGGATACTCCCATCGTTCAAACCGCTGCACCTTATCTCCAATTTCAACCGACATACTGGTATGGCGTTGAACAAATTCCAGCACATCGGCCGAAAGCTGGATGAGGTTCCCCGAAAAATCGTGCATATCCAAAAACCCAACCATTTCAGTCCCTTTAAAACGAGCTGCTTTAACAACTGCATTCGGAAACCGGGTATTCTTTTTACAATACGAAAGGTAAACTGCGGCAGTAACTCCTTTGTTGTTAACCAGGTCGTGTTTCTTCAAAAAATCGAGTTCCGGTGTGTTCTTCCCGGCATATTCCGGCAGAAGGGAGCTATGCTGATTATAGTCCAACTCCTCCGTATTTTGCTGCTGAAGCAGAACCTCATCAAAATCGGCAGCAGAATAACTACGGATCATCTCCTTTAAGGCATGGGTTGATAATTTTTGATTGGATGTTCCCACTCGAATATACCCCCGTTCGAACGCAAAAACGGGTCTGTTTTCTGAAGCTGGGACGGTTACTTCTACAATCACACCCAATCCATGCGTTTTTACATTAAGCGAAGGAAACAATACAGGGTCAGTATGCAGTTTTACTTTATTGGTAAAGTCTTCGAGGGTGCCTTTGCCCAGTTGCATACCAGAACTTGAACCATCGTCGTGCAAACCAATAATTATAGTTCCTCCCGATTTATTTGCAAACGCCGCCAGGGTAATGATAATTTCTTTCCATTCCCCAAACGACGACTTTAACTCAAGTGTTTCACTTTCCTGATAAGACATACTGCGCTAATTACCTGATCAAATTACGCATATTATTTTCGTAAATCACAATTTGAGGAAAAAGATCAAAGCTGAAAGCACGAACCTTTGAGCTTTGAGCTTTTCCCTTTGAACTTATCTTCTCTTACGACTGATTTATTGCTGAAAGCTGAAAGCTGAAAGCACGAACCTTTGAGCTTTGAACTTCTGCCTTTGAACTTATATTTACTTACGACTTACGACTATATACTTACTACTTCCTCTAATACCTCCCGATACAATGCCACATATTGCGCTGCAATTTTCTCCGGGGTAAAACGCTTTATGTTTTCGAATCCCTTTTGAACAATGCTATCCCTTAATGCCGGTTCGTTAATAATACGCAGTATCCCTTCCCTAATAGACTCAATATTATAAGGATCCACAAAAACCGCTCCTTCTCCAGCAACTTCGGGCATACTCGAAATATTGGAAGTTACTACCGGTCTTCCTGTCGCTTGTGCCTCCAGTATAGGAATGCCAAACCCCTCTTCGGTAGAGACAAAGGCAAGCATATCTGCCCGGACATACAGTGCAACCACCTCATCCGGGGATAAATTTTGAACCGTTTCATAATCAATATCAAACTGATTTAAAAGTTGCTGAACATCCACAGGAACCTTTCCTAAAATAACCAGCTTGCATGGGATGCCTTTTATTGCTTCCAACAGCCGTGGGATGTTTTTATTTTGTTTGGTGCCCACCTGCAATATCATAGGTTTTTCGGAAGAAAATGGCTTGGGTTGAAACATCATTTTCCCCGGCAGACAATTATAAATTACCCGAATTTTATCGGGTGAAACAGAAACATGCTGAAGCAATTCATTGCGGGTAGCTTCCGAAATAACGGTAATAAACCGAACCCTCCGCACCGGTAACGTAAACCAAAAGAATTTAATTGCACGATGCCGCATCCCCGAAGTTCGTTTAAGAATCTCCAGGTCGTGAATGGTCAGAATGCTTTTACGTTTGCGCATAAAAATGGCGATGTAATGCACATCGCCCGAAATATGGTTAATATCGTATCTGGTAGCTAATACATACAGCGCATTCGCCAGCCGTTTAAAAAAGCCCACGCTATGAAACGGCAAATGCGCAATCCTCACCGCACATTCCTGTTTCATAACCGGCAACAGGCACGCAAACAAGGTCTCCAAACTAAAATGTACCGGCGACCGTTTCCGGAAAAATATTCCTACCCTCAATTAAAAACCGTTATTACACATTACTTTTTTTGCAACTCGCAACTATCTTCTAACCCGCAACCTTTTTTACTCGTAACCCGCAACTTTTTAGGCAACCCGTAATCCTCCCAATATGTCTGAACTTTGATTCGTATGATTACATGAAGACTATGAGTTGTTTTTTTTCAACTTGAAACGTCTAATCTGCAACTATCTTCTAACCCGCAACCTTTTTTTACTCGTAACCCGTAACTTTTTAGGCAACCCGTAACCCTCCCAAAATGTCTGAACTATGATTGTTATGATTAAATGAAGACTATGAGTTGTTGCTTTTTTCTTCAACTAGAAACGTGTAACCTGCAACTCTTTTACAACCTGTATTCCGTAACCCGTAACTTTTCAACAGCCTGTAACTTGTAACCTGCAACTTGCAACAAATCTTTACACCCAACTCGTAACCCGTAACCCGCAACTTTTCGACATCCCGTAACCCACCAAAAATGTCTGAACTTTGATTCTTCTGATTACATGAAGACTATGAGTTGTTCTTTCAACCTGAATCATGCAACCTGCAACTATCTTCTAACCTGCAACCTTTTTTACAACCTGTATTCCGTAACCCGTAACTTTTCAACAGCCTGTAACTTGTAACCTGCAACTTGCAACAAATCTTTACATCCAACTCGTAACCCGTAACCCGCAACTCTTTTGCACCCTGCAACCATTCTTCAACCCGTAACCCGTAACCCGTAACCCGTAACTTTTTTTTGCAACCCGAATGGTGTAACCTGCAACTATCTTCTAAACTGCAACCTTTTTTTACAACCTGAAACCATTCAACAACCCGTATCCCGAAACCTGCAACCTTTTAGACATCCCGCAACTCAACCAACCCTCTTACAACTTACCACTAAATGCATTATAATAATTAACCTGAAACTAATAACGACTCTCTACAATGTCTATTTAATAATCAGAGTATTTGGATTGCCCATTCGTAAAATGGAATTATTTCTATGGATATTTCATCTATAACAAGTTGTTTCTTTTGATCGAAAGTAATTATTTGTCCTGTAGCACTATGTAGGTGTTTGCACGCCTCAATAAGAGCCCTCATTTCCCTGCTTTTAGTCGACTCAGTTTCGAGGTCCCATGCAACCTGTATGGGATTAAGTTCATTGCCCTGGCGCACTACAAAGTCGCATTCGTACTTCCCTTTGTGGTAAAACACTTCCTTCCCGGCTTTAACAAGCTCAAGTAATACTGCATTTTCGAGCAACTTACCCCGATTATTGGACATGCTGAATTCGACAGATGATAATAGCCCAGTATCGATAGCATACAGTTTTTTATCTGATTTTGTCTGTTTTATTTCGGAGTAGTCGAACTTAGGAATGGAAATTCCCAAAAATACTGCGTAAACATGTTGTTCAAATTCGTACAGGTAATTATTACTTATTTTGTAACCCAACGAACGCAAATCGTTGTATGTTTTGTTTATCGATAGTGGTTTGCCAATATTTGAAAAAAGTTTTTTGATGAAAAATTTAAGTACCTGCACATCATTTATCTTGTACCGCTCAACAATATCCCTAAATATCATAGTGTTAAAATAGCCCTGAAGAACTTTTAACTGAATTTCCTTTTCCAGATTAATAGCTTCGGGAAAACCTCCCTGCATGACAAATTGCAATGCGGAATGAATAACTTTTGCCCGCTTTATAGAATTAACAATATTTCGATCGACATCGTTAAAAACCAAATATTCCTTAAAACTTAATGGATAAACAGTGTAAGTTATGGTTCTGCCCCGCAACGAATCGGCTATTTCGGTACTTAGGAGCTTTGCATTCGAACCTGTAATATAAAGATGCTTGCTGTAATTGTCGAACACACGGCGTACAAACTTTTCCCATCCTGTAACATTCTGTATCTCATCAAAAAAGAAATAGCATTCATTCAGCTTTTTGGCGGGGTACAACTCAGTAAACGATTGCAATATCAAATCCAGATCGCCAATTTGCATAGATAAACGTTCATCTTCGAAGTTCAGAAAGAGGATATTCTCCATCGACACGCCATTTTTCACAAGCCTGAGTATGGTGTCGTACAATAAATAGGTTTTGCCACTTCTGCGAACACCCATCAATGTTACAATCATAGGTATATCTAAGGCTATTTTTAGTGACCTCTCTTTAAATATTGGCAATTCGCGTTGTTGAAACTCAACAATCACTGATTTTAAGATATCTTTCAAACGAATTTTTTTTCAAAATTAGTAATGTTTTTCGTAATAATTACTAAGGATATTGTTATTATGTTCGTAATATTTACTAAATTATATATTTAAACTAAAGAGCCATTATAACAATGTGAAAATTTTACGTAATTGTTTCAGGTAAGTATTATAAAACAAAAAAAACTGCATCCCGTAACCCGCAACTATTCAACAACCCGTATCTCGTAACTTTCTTGCAACACGTAACCCGTATCCCGAAACCCGTAACTTTTTTTGTAACCCGTAAACCTTCCCAAAATGTCTGAACTTTGATTCTTATGATTAAATGAAGACTTTGAGTTGTTTTTTGCAACCTGCTCCCGATAGCTATCGAGGATTGCAACCTGCAACTATCTTCTAACCTGCATCCTTTTTTTCAACCTGCAACCATTCAACAACCCGAATCCCGTATCCCGCAACTTTTCATCATCCCGTAACCCACCAAAAATGTCTGAACCTTGATTCGTATGATTAAATGAAGACTATGAGTTGTTCTTTTCAACTTGAATCATGCAACCTGCAACTTTCATCGCCCCGTAACTCGTACCCGCATCCCGTAACTTTTTTTGCAACCTGCTTCCATTCTTCAACTCGTAACTCGTATCCCGCAACTCTTTTGCAACCTGCATCTTGCAACCTGCAACCTTTCGACAACCCTTATCTCGAATCTCTTTTGCAACTCGCAACCCGTAACTTTTTAGGCAACCCGTAGCCCTCCCAAAATGTCTGAACTTTGATTTTTATGATTACATGAAGACTATGAGTTGTTTTTTTCAACCTGAATCGTGTAACCTGCAACTCTTTTACAACCTATATTCCGTAACCCGTAACTTTTCATCATCATGTAACTTGTAACCTGCAACTTTTCAGCAACTCGTAACCCGCATCTCGTAACCTTTTCATCATCCCGCAACCTTTTCATCATCCCGTAACCCGCAACTCACCCTACCTCCCCTCAAATCCTCCACTTAAACACCTTATAACACACCCAATAAATTAAAAACACCAATAGCGACGCTTTTACCAAGTGGTTAAGTACGCGAAGCAAATCGCTCTCGGCTTTAACTACTTGCAGGAAAATAAGAGGTATCCAAAGAATTACAGTAGGGTATTTATCGGCAATTTTGTAAATGGTATTTAACGCAAACCGGTAAAACAGCCCAATTACAAACATAAAAACAATGGCTCCGGTATATCCAAAATTGGCATATCCTTCTCCTAATAAGCTGGCACCCATAGAGGTAGAAGAAAGCAATACAAAACCTGTAAAAAGCTCAAAATATTCTTTACCTCCCACTACCGCTTTCCCGGGATTAAGAAATCGTGGCAATAAGGTCGACGAAATCGCATCTTTCACTGTTTTGCCATCCACAAAGGGAGCCTCTACAGGAATATAATACATAATACGGCTGATAATCCACCCCTGATTCAGGCGAACCACAAAATCCTGTGTAGCAGTCTCCGTATCGTCATAATCATCCTCCCCTAAAACCTTATCGTTGATAACCGTGACAAATCCCGAAAGGTTACCTTGTGCGGTCCCGTTTCGTATCTCCCATTTAGCAATCTGAATAATATATGCGAAACCAATGCCCAGAAATATAAATAACAGTTTGCGCTGAAAACTATATTTTTTAATTGAAAAAAAATACAAACTAATAAATGTGAGCCAAAGTAACAACCCATGAAACATACTCGATTGAAGCGAACTTAAAAATAAAAGAAACAAAACCGAACCGGTAACCCACCATTTTAATCGTGAGGGCTGAAGCAACAGGTATATTACACCGATATACATGCTATTGGCTAATAAAAAGAAAATAAAATTCAAAGAACCAGGCATAAAACGCTGGATCAAGGAACACACCCAACCAAATAAAATAAAAGAATAACCTAAATATGGACTTGATTTCAGGTGATTGGTTATCTTTTCGAGGTAAACCGGTTTAAGATATTTTTCTCTTTTATTTCGTACCAGAATAGAACCTGTAAAAAATGCGAGAATACCCAATATTACAAATGGAAAGTATTCTTTTTCTGTAATATACATATAGTATTTGTAGTGATTGTTATACCCGGCATACGCCAGCACTGGACCAAGCAACCATTGTAAAACACAAAGAAGAAGCATTATTTCAATTATTGGTATATTATTACCCAGCGCATTAACAAAAAGTATCAGGAAGTAGGTAGTTAAAAGAACTGCGAAAAAAGATAACAAAGATGCCCCCAAAATATAAAAAACTATCCCGGTAAAAAATGAGAAAAGGATTGCCTTTACAAAAAAAGGATATTTATAACGTTTATCGTAATTAGTAATCAGTTCCATATTTTGAATAGTGCATTTTGAAGGATGGAATAATAATCAAACCCGCTGGTTACAATCTTTGCCTGTGTTTTTAGCGTCATGTTTTTCAATGACAACTTGTTTAGTTTATAATAATTAATTAAGGGGGGCAATTCTTCGGGTAATTTATAAAATATAACTTCGCCCTCTTCAAAAAATTTGGCCGTTTCCTTGTTCCTCTCCGTTATAAGGGCTGTTCCACAAGCGGGTATTTCAAAAGTACGGGTGGTATGAAGTTCTGGAAAACGTTTCGATAAAAGACCCAAACCAAATAAACTACTGCTTATTACCTGGGCATAAGACTCTCCCAATAATTCGTCCCCTAAATATTCGAATAGCGGATGTTGCAAGTGGTTAAACTTATTCCACTTTTTCCCTGCAACCGTTACTCGAATTCCCGCTTCTAAAAGTAACTGGATCACTTCGCCTCTATAAGGTTCAAATAAACCCACAAAAACTACTTCTCTTGTTTTTTCTTCAAAAGAATGATGCGATTTATGAATAGCAGTATCGAATCCCTGAGAAATCAAAATCGTTTTTTCAATCGGATAGCGATCCAGATCAAAGGATTTGGTAGTAATGAAATAGTCATAATAAGGTAAACTCCTTTCAAACAGACGGGAACGATTTTGAAAAAAAGCAGTATCGGGTGTAAAATGTACCAGCTTACCAGCTTTTTGCTTTATAATGTGAGCGGTAGTGGGTGAAATAAACGATGCCTTGTCAATCCAGATTAAATCATACAATTCTTCAGTTATAGATGTCAGAATAAACTTATTTAACTTGGTGATGAATGGTCCAAATTTATATCGAAATCCTATTGATCGGAATAATCGTAGTGTTTCAAAAAAAGGGATTGATGTATCAATGATTTTAAAATCACCAGGCTTTAAAATTTGTTGAAGTGCTTTCGCCCTCATTCCAGAAGTGCTTCCTAAATTATTCATCCCGATATATAAAAATCTCATATGTCCAATTACCTTATCGATTTAAATAAATAGCTTATGCAATTCATAAATATTCGAAAAACAGTCATAAAGCATTTTTTTTTGAAGTTATCTCAATTTGCCTTAAATTTAAACAATTTATAAAGCAAAAAAATGATCCAACAATAATGCAAAACATCATTTTTGTAGATGATTCAGGATAATATTCTTTGTTATTGTCATCCTAATAAATACTAAAAAATATTAATAACCTAACTGGGAGTGCAATAATGCATGCTATTATTGCACCTTTAGGTTTGTTAAATAAATTTTCAAAATATCGATATAAGGAATATTTATTGTCTATGATGTATTCCCTGATAAATAAAATCAAAAAATACGATTAAGTAATCGAAATCATTATAATGCTTTAAGTTCGTTATAAAACTTTGTAAAAACTCGCTCACAGCTAACATCATGCAAATTAAAAATGCAATTATTTTTATTCAATGCTTCTCGCCAATTAAACTCTTCAAGTTTTTTGAAATTGAGCGGTACAATCTTTGGAAAAGTTTGTTGCGTTATATATCTATGAATACCGATCGTCTCTTCCGAAAACCAAACATCTAAACCACACGCGTGGTATTCAAACAACTTATTGGTCTCGTTAAAGATAAAATTTTGATTAAATGCTTGATACAAAATGAGACCTACATCGTACTGCATTATTACTTTTGGAAGATCATAATACCAAATGCCTTCGAAATTCAGATGAATAAAAGGCTTATCGATTGAATTTAAATACTCAAATGCATCTTTTGTATAATTTTGAGAATAAATATCAAACTGTACATCTCCTTTTTGTTTGATTACCCAATCGCAAAATTCTTTTAAATAGAAATTGTCCATACCCAAACTACCAATATAAATTACCTTTAAGGGCAGCTGCTTCTCTTTTATATCAGGAGTTCGACACCACTCTTTGGGAGGGTAATTCGGTAAAATTTTTAATTTTTCAGCAGTTATATGCGGATGGTCTTTGTGAAACAAATCTTTGCGAAATTGATTTGTTTGTGATATCCAGTTTGCTTTTTTCCATAAGTAGTGCTTTTCTATAAGATAACTTAGGTATACCAATTTCATACCACCTTTATATTGCTCAACCGAATTATATTCGTGGTAATGTATTACTAATTTTGGCTTTTTAAAGGAAAAAAAGTAATACAGAAAAACGGGCAAGGCCGAATTTGTTTCGTAATAAATTAAACAATCTGGTTTTTCGTTAACTAAACGGAATGCTACCAAAAAAATAAATTCGAAATAACTGCCTATACGCTTTATCAGGTTATCGGCGGATTCGGGTATTGCATATCTTTTTAAACTAATATCCTCCGTTTGAAAACGGAACGAATTTCGAAGGTTCCAACATGTGTGTACAGTCAGTTTATTGAGCTTCCCTTTTAATGTTTGGATAAAATTTAAAGCGGGAGGAAAAAATTCAATAGGTTGGTAATGGACAAACGAAATTCGTTGTATATTCTTCATCATTGTTATTGATTAATCTCACCCAAAATTTTATTACAAACTGCTTCGTAGGTAAAGGTGGAGATGAACCGTTCGCGAACATTTAAGCGCATAGTTGAATACAGTTTAGGGTTTTCGATGAGCAATAACATGGCTTCTTCAATATCTTTAGAAGTAAAAACAGGTTTTAATAAAATGCCTGTTTCGTTGTGTTTTATTATTTCGGGTATGGCAAAACGAGCAGGGGCTATTGATGGACAACCAAAATAACCACATTCGATAATGACTTGGGCTATAGTATCTGATTTTGTAGGGTGAATCAAACAAAACGATTCACTTAAAATATTTGTAAACTGGTTGAGTTCCTCCGGAATATTTTTTTTAAGATAACCCGGGTATACAATCCCGGGATGATCGAGAACGATGGCCGGAGGTTGCTGCCCAAGTATATATAATTTGGTATGAGGGTGTTTAGCATAAACATTTTTAAAAGCTTCAAAAGCTAAATCGCCACCTTTTAGGTAAAAGTCCTGTGCCATAAACAGAAAATGTATATCCCCTTTATAATTTGTATTTCCCGGCACAAACAAATTACCCCCAATACCCACTACATAATGGTTATTGTTTTTAAGATCATATTGTTTTAAAGCTTCATTTTTAGCCCACTCCGAAGCCCAGAAAATGTGTGTAGCATTTTCGAGCCATCTTTTTTCCAAGTTTTCGATGCGTGCAATATCTTTTTTTTGAAATTGATTTGTTTTTAAATTATTATCGAAATAAGTTCTGAAGTTTGCATCTAAAAACGCGCCATAACTATTATGGGGAGTAAAGTTAAGCCAATGTGTAGACCCCATAAAAAAAGTATAATCCACTGAGCCGTCGATTTTCGATTCAATTATTTTTTGAATTTTATGTAAGCGATTAAACGAGAAATAATAAAACTTACTTTTAAAGCCAAAAAACCTCAATACCCTTGAATAATATTTCTCCCATTTAGTTATTGGTGGTTTTACCGGACCTATATAATGAAGAACTTCTCCTTTACTTTGTAATGCCTTGTAAAGATTATATGAATTTCCGCTCCAGCCTCCACTAAAATTATCGATAGACTCTGTTGTGATAAAATTTATTTTCATAAAATTATCTTTCAAATTTTACTATAAATCGACCAAGGAAGCAGACTCTTTATAACTTTAATAAAACTAAATTGCGTAGCCAAAATAGCTTTGTATGCAGCTAGAGGAGAACTATTTTTTATAGCTAATTTAATTATTAAGTGTGCATGTCGGAATTCTGCTCGTTTTTTTGCCCTCGTATTCTCCTCTTTATTTAAAGGACAATTAATTTCGTTTAATGCATTTATTATGCATAAATAATCATTAATTAAATAGGAATTATTTTGCATTCCTATCTGAAACTCCTGACCCTCATGTCTGCGCCAAAACACAAGGCCTGACTGTAATTTAACTATATTATGCAGTGCGGAAAGTTTCAACCAAAACTCAACATCACCAACATACCGTTTTCCTGTAAAACCACCAAGTTCCTTAAATATATCAGTCCTAATTATTGTTTCAGTTGGTGCAAAACCAAGTATTCCTCTTTTAAAAAATTGACGTTTATATGTTTCAAAAGGCGTTAATTCGAATGGGTAAGGTTTGTAATCCTCATATACTTGCTGTGAAACTCCCATAGCTGCATTAGGAAATTTTTCCATGGTCATTACCATAATTTCTAATGAATGGGGATACAACAAATCATCTGCATCGAGATATTTAATGTATTTCCCAGAAGCTAACGATGCCGCCTTATTACGATTGGGGTAATCTCCCAGATTAAATTCATTTACTTTTACGCTTATTCGGTTGTCATTTTTTTCATACTCACGCGCAACATATACTGAATCGTCCGTAGATTGGTCGTCGACAATTATAAGCTCCCAATTAGAGTAGGTTGAATTAATAACGCTTTGTACAGCATCAGCTATGTATGTTGAGCGATTAAACACGGTCATTAATACCGAGACTAATGGGTTTGATTGGTTATTATTAATTGTGAAAGGCTTCACTATAATTTTAAATTAAGATTTTGAAAAATAATAATTTCCTAAGTCCTTAAAATAATTATGAAATTTCATTTATGTCTAATTTATATTTTTTTAGCCTATGAAGTTTATTTTTATTTACGCCTAGTTTGCCGCTATTTTCTTCAAAAAAAAGAAAAGATTGATTTTGGGTATAATTTTTATCTAAAAGCAAGCTAATGCCCATTAGAATATCTTCTACTCTGGCTTTTAAGGATCCATTCATACAGTATGGCACTATTTTCATGTTTATTTTCAGTTTACAGATTGTTTTCATTTCTCCAGAACAGGGATATTTATTGCATTTAGGCAATGATGCATAAAATGGAGTCCCGCCCATAAATTGGTCTTCCCAGTTTGTTCCAGATAGCGCTAGCCATGGTGTACCCAGACATGGTGCAAAGAATGCAAACCCGGTATGAGGAGAAATAAACAGATCGGATTGTTGAATTAACGCCAATTGTTTCTCAACCCCGACATCATAACAATTAATCAAGTTAGGAACTGAGTCAATAAATTTTTTAAATCTGAAATTACTTAATTTTTGGTAAATTGTATTTGATTGATCATTGGGCGTTACCCCTGTAAGAATAAATTGTACAGACGGATAATTTGAGTTTATTTTTTTAAAAATATATTTCCATGTTTTTAATGTAGGCCATATGGGTACCGAAGGTGAACCCCTTAATATTAAGCTTATGGTTAATCTATCGGTTTTATATTTATAAGCGAACGACTTAGCGGCCTCTGGCATGTCCATTTTAAAAGGACTAAATAATTTTGCCTTTAAACAAACAGGCGAATTAGCAGGAACATTGTTGTACCCTCGCCAAATTTCAGATGTAAAGAAGCTTTGCAGAAACCTGTTGCATCTTAACAATTCATCCGAAAAATCCTGTGGAGTATAATACAATCTTTCAGGGAAAATTACATAACTAAAATCTTTAATTACGTTTTTTAAGGTTAATGCTTTGTCCAAATTTTTATTTACATCGTCTACATCAACAGGAATGATATTTTTTATCCATGAACAATAGTGTGCTAATTTCCAAAATGTATTTGAATTTACGGCAAGACTAATTTCCAACTCAGGATTTGCATAAGAATAATTCGCTGCGGCCTCAATTGCTTCAGCAAAATGACCAGCAGCCGGATAATAAACCCAAACAATAAGCACTGATTTTTTATTTTCATTCATGCTTTATATATTATTCATTCTAAAATAATTTACCTATAAACTCCATTCTATTAAAAAAATCTGCATAATTATATAACATTGCATATACAGACTTTAACCTTGGATCCTGAAACTTTTCAGGGTCAATAATTTTCCATTCACATTCTTTGTAAAACCTTATCAAAGGATTTTTACAAAATAACAAACCGGGTTTTTCTTCCTCCTTTAATAAAAAATTTATTTTCAACATAATTTCTTTTCCCCAGCCTTTCCCTTTTTCAGATGCACAAACATTGCCAATCCCCCAGGCTTGTAAGGGTTTATTATCAAATATTACATCAATCTCAATTAAGTTTAGATATGCAATTAGATCGTTATTGCTATTAAGAAGTAGTGCATGATTATCCTGATCTTTAAGATTAGCTTTTATCCAATCAGTTTGTTTATCAAAAGAATAAGGCCATGCTCTGGATTTTATTTTGATAATCTGAGCCAAGTCCTTGTGTGATAAATTGGAATGCCGTACTAATTTAAAATTATTCATTTGAGCAATCTATTCAAGCCACCAACCACAAGGTATTGCAAAAAATTCTGAATAGAATTTGGTTATTCCTGGTAGTATTTCTTTATTTCCAAAGACAGAATAATTATTGTTGGGATAATGGACTGCAGATGCACTGAATCCTTCGTTGAAAAATTGTTTTATTAGTTTTTTCTTGTTTGGAGATAATATGCCAAAAACCCAATAATTAGGACGTTTATAACCCTGCGAAGAACCTAAAAATTTAAAATTATCAAATTTATTTAGTAATGAATGTTCCCATTTTATAGCATTTTGATTTTGCTTTACAAGTAATTTATTGATTTCTTGCATTTGAACAACCCCTAAATAGCTGTTTAACTCATTTAAAGTTGCCCCATAACCTGGTAAGGATATGTCATGGTCACGACTAATTTCGCCATCTTTATCTCTGAATGTTTTTCTATTAATTCCATAATCACGAACCAATAATGCTTTATTATATAATTCGGAAGTATTGAACGCAATAGCGCCTCCATCAATTGTATTGGGAAGACGGACAGTTTGAAAAGAATATGTTGTTATATCAGCACCTGTATTTCCTATTTTTAAACTTTTAAATTCGGATCCAAAGGCTTCAATGGCATCATCAATAACAGGAATACCAGATTCTTTTCCTATTTTATTTACCTCTTCAACATATCCAACATATCCACAAAAATGATTATGGATGATTGCTTTGGTTTTTGAAGTTATTTTAGAACGAACAGAATCAGGATCAAGTGTTCCTGTGCAAGGATCTATATCTACCCATACCACGTTAGCACCCAGCGTGACAATTGGTTGATTAGATGCCAGACAACTCATAGGAGAAGCAATGATTTCATCGCCGGGTTTAATACCAATTGTCGTCAATGCAACCAGCATAGATGAATTATATGAATTTACCGTAAGAATATTATTATTACCAATAAATTCACCTAAGTTTTGTTCAAATTTTCTGCCCCAATTACCGTAAGCCAATGCTTCAGAGTGAAGAATAGCATTTATCTCAGGTAGATTTCTAGGCATATATGGTTTAAAAAGAGGTATCATAATTATTTACCAGCCTTTTTTAATTGTACAAATTATTTTTTCTCGCTCTTCTTTCCCGACCCACCATCCACAAGGAATATGAACGAATTTTGAGTAGAAATCGTCTAAATTTGGTAAAATTTGTTTAAAATCATTTAAATAGTCATGCCAGTCATTTCTTTTATGTAATTCGGAAGCCATAATGCCATTCTCGGCCATTTTCTTTATAAACCTTTCTCTTCTTTCAACTTTTAACGTATATAACCAATAAGCTGGAGTGCTTCCCGGGTAATATTTTATTAACTCTAATCCAGGGATTCCTTGTAGTTCCCTATCGAAAAATTGTCCATTTTCAACAAATATACTCAAAGTGGACTCTATTTCTTTTAATTGTATTAAACCTATAGATGCATTAACATCGTTCATATGGTATTTATAACCCTGAAATTGGATATTATTATCTAAACGTGTTTGTTTCTTATCAATTCCGAACCATCGAATAAGTTTGCCCTTTTCGTAATCGTAATTAGATGCTATCTGAAGAATTCCTCCATCAATGGTAGTCATTTGTTTGATGGCCTGAAATGAAAAGATCGTAAATGGAAAGTGATTACCGGTCTTTACTTCATTGAATTTCCCACCTAGTGCATGGGCAGCATCATGTATCACTGGCAATTTATATTTTTGAGATATCCTCTGAATTTCAGGTACATTTACAGGAATTCCGGCATAATCAACTACCATGATTGCCTTTGTTAATTCATTAATATTTGCCTCTATTGATTTTGGACAAATATTGCCAGTTTCAGAATCTACATCGGCATACCTAATTTTAGCACCTACCATCTTTATTGCCACATTTGTTGGCTCTGCAGTTAATGCAGTTGAAATAACTTCATCCCCTTTTTGTACGCCAGACAATATCAATGCTATATGCAGAGCAGCAGTGCCAGAGTTCAAAGATAAAGAATAGCCGTTTCCGATAAATCCTTCAAAAGCCCTTTCAAATCTTTCTACCACCTCTCCTTGTGCAATATAGCCACTGTAAAGTACTTTTTCCAATTCTGGTAAAAGTATATCACGGGGAGGAATGTTTGTTTTAACTAGCGGAATCATTTAATTGGATTTTAATTCATGTTGAACATATTCAAGACTTAGTAAAAGTTTTTTCAATTCTTCTTTATTTAATTGCTTTGTATTGTCTGAATTATATTCTTTGTTAATTAATTTTGGACCTTCTTTTTGAATATACTTTGTATAATTTAAATCACGCAAATCAGCCGGAATTCTGTAATAACTGCCCATGTCCTCCGCTTTTGACAATTCTTCTTTGCTGCAAAGAGTTTCATACATCTTTTCACCATGTCTAGCTCCAATGATTTTTATCTCGTTATTTACATTAAAGATTTCTTTGATGGCTTCTGCAAGGGTTAAAATTGTTGCCGCCGGTGATTTTTGAATAAAAATGTCACCCGCATTTCCATTTTCAAAAGCATAAAGCACAAGTTTTACTGATTCATCCAATGACATCATAAACCGGGTCATTTCAGAATTTGTAATGGTAAGTGGTAATCCTTCTTTAACTTGTTTTATAAATAACGGAATAATAGACCCTCTTGAGGCCATTACATTTCCATATCTGGTTGCACAAATAACTCCATTATTTGCTTTAATCCTCGGATCTCGGGCTTTTGAAATTGCAAGTTTTTCCATAAGGGCTTTGGTCATCCCCATTGTATTAATAGGATAAACTGCTTTATCTGTACTCAAAACAACTACTTTACTGACATTATTCCTGGCAGAAGCTTCGAGTACATTTTCTGATCCTAAAATATTTGTTCTTATAGCTTCCATAGGGTAAAACTCGCAGGAAGGAACCTGTTTTAAGGCTGCAGCCTGAAATACAAAATCAACACCTCTCATTGCAGAATTTATGCTATCAAAATCCCTTACATCTCCAACAATAAAATTAAGCTTATCGTTTTTATAGGATATTCTCATATCTTCTTGTTTCTTTTCATCTCTGCTGAAGATTCGAATTTCCTTAATATCTGAACTTAAAAATTTATTTAGTACTGCATTACCAAAAGATCCGGTTCCACCAGTGATTAATAGCACTTTGTTTTTAAACATTTTAAATTTTTGATTTTAAAATAAACAGTAATATTCTTAAAAAAACAAAACTTATTATTGAGTTAGTTCAAAAACTAATATTTACACAATATGAAAAACCGTTACTTTTCGTATTTAAAATATTTATCCTTTAATGATAATAAAGGACTTTCGAAATACTTATAACCAATGATTAATCAAACATTTGTTAAATATTCTAATTTTTTATTTTGCATTAACTAATTGGGCAAT
>JAIFLU010000250.1 GCA_020048915.1 Bacteroidota bacterium
CAGATTGAATGAAAACAAAATCCCTCGACGGAATCGGGTATATTTGTATGTTATACTCCGCTTGCAACTTTATACCAAGTTTCATGTTCTCCGCATTTATTATCAACTGAAGGGCATCCAAATCCAAAACGGAATTTAAACCTGCTATTGCTATTTTGTAATCAGTTAATTTGTCTGTCCTTGCTCCTGTTACTCCTGCGTTAGTTAATAACGGGATGGTGAGTAAACTGGTATCGTTCGTAACTGGCATATTAAAGATTAATTGCTGTGCGTTTATTTTATTAATAATTGCCTGAAGCTCGGGTAAAGTCTTTAATGGCTCGCTGGCCTCCAATTCGCTAATATACAAAGGGATGTTAGTGGATACAGATCCTGTTACTCCTGCTGTTACTAGCATAGAAGTTGTAAATGCACTTGGATTGCTTAAAATTGTTTTAGTAAACAGATATTGTTGTGCATTGGTGCGAGTAATAATTTCCTGAACTTTCGCGATATTGGCAATGGCTTCCTCTGCTACAATTGCTTCCTGGTAGGCTAGTAAGTTGACATCATAAATATCAATAACTCCTGCTGCTTGAAGCATTTCCATGGTTAAGGCAGATGCATTATTGGTAATTGCCATATCCATTATTGCGCTTTGTAAGTTTACTTTACTAATTATTCCCTGTAGTTCAACCATGTCAATTATCGCCTCTTTTGCTACGATGGCTTCTTTGTACATCTGAAGGTTTAATTCATGAATATCCGAAACTTCTGCAAGTATTAACAATTCAATTGTTAATGGTGAAGCATTGTTGGTTGATGCCATTAAAAATATGTTTTGTTGAGCATTCACCCGATCTACAATCTTTTGAACATCCCCAATGACCGATAATGTTTCCACAGCTTCAATTCCATCCAGATAAAATGAGAGGTAATTCACGTTACCATTAGTTAACCCTGCTGTTATCATAAAAGGAATAGTAAAAGCATTTCTGTTATTGAGGATATTTTTGGAAAGAATAAGCTGTTGTGCATTTACCTTGTCAATAATGGATTGAAGTTCAGGGAGGTCTTTTATTTCTGTATCATCCATAATGCCGTTTTTGTATCCAGCGAAATTTTCTTCGTATACTTCCATAACGCCTGCTTGTTGAAGCATTTCAATGGTAAGCTCAGAAGTATTATTGGATACAGCCATGGCAAATATTTTTAGCTGTAAGTTCACACCGTCAATAATAGCTTGAAGTTCTGCAAGATTATTAATTTCATCTTTGGCAATAATTCCAGCTTTGTAATTAGATAAGGAGGATAGGACAGAACTAACAATCCCGGCATCAATTAGCATCTGATTCGTTAAAGAACTGGCATTGTTCGTTACTGCCATTGCGAAAATTAATTGCTGAAGGTTAACTTTATTTATGAGCTTCTGAAAATCGGCAAAACTGGCAAGACCTGGACTAACTTCCAATGCGCTTAAGTATGCGTTAAGATATTCCGCTTGAGTACCAGTGGTTCCTGCTTGTATTAATAAATCAAGTGTAAAATTGGTGGGGTTTGAGAGTACAGTTTTGGTAATAATATATTGTTGAGCATTTGTTTTATCAATTAAGAGCTGAAGCTCGTTCAAGTTAAGAATTGCATCAGCTTCTATTATTGCAATTTTATATGGGCCAAGATTTACATCGTAAGCATCAATGATTCCAATTTCTAAAAGCATCTGAATTGTCAATGCAGATGCATTATTTGTGGTTGCCATTGCAAATACACTTTGTTGCAGATTAACTATGTCAATTATTGACTGCAATTGATTGCCGTTCTGTATGGCTGTTTCATCTTCAATAGCAGGTTTATATGCATTCAGAAAGCTTGCATTTACATTTGATATTTCTGTCGCAATAAGCATGTTATAGGTAAGCATAGAAGCATCATCATTTTGGGCCATTAGCGAAATGTCGTTCATGGCATTCATTAAATGAATAAACTTTTGAAGCTCCGGTAAATTGCTAAAGGGATTATAATAAACAATAGCATCTTTATACGATTGTAAATAACCAGCCCTTGCATCTGTTACGCCTGCGGTAGTGAACATTACAATGGTTAAGGGCGAGGAGTTTTTGTTTACGGTAATTTCATTTATACTATAAAACGCATTCGACCTGTCAATTAATACCTGCAATTGAGACAGTGTTGTCATTGAAGTAGCATTCTCAATTTCAGTTTTGTAGCCATCCAGATTATTGGGGTTCACATTTGATGCTTCGGCCGCAACCAATGTTTCTATGGTTAAGTTATCGGCATTTTTAGTATTCACATACCGTTGAATGTCGGTAAAAGCAATTTCCGATTCCTTTATGTCGCCAATAACCTCAATGCTAGACTCAAGCGTTGTTAATGTTGCAGGGATATGTACTTCAAATTTTCCGGGGACAAATGTAACATTGGTAACAACTGTTAACCAGCCGCCATTATCCATGCGGTATTGTTCGTTATTATTGAGTCCGCTGATAGTTTTAGCCAGCAAATTATAGCTGACACCACTGGCTAAATTTATCCGCGCTGGCAGGTTGGCAACTTTTCGTTTGTTGCTAATAAGATTTTTTTGACGCACCCAAATATCAAACCCTCCATTTGAGAAAACAACAGGGGTATTTGATGCAATGCAATCTTTCCAGGTTCCGGCATTTGTAAGTGTTGAGTCGGTGCAATATTGAAAATCAATTAAAGTATTGGTAATTTGCAATGTAATTGCGTCAATCCCTACCTGAGCTAAAGTTACTGCTTCCGGAGGGGTGGTAGTAACTGCAATATTAGTTGAATTAGCGCTTACTCCCTGCGTATGCTCTGCTCTTACCCGATAAAAATAATTGGTATTGTATGTTAACCCTGTAATTGGAAAAGTAAGAACATTTCCCACATCTAAATTATTATAACCAGTTACAAAGCTGGCAAATGTATTTACGGTTGAAACATCTATTCGATATTTTGTAGCTCCGATTGATGCGGCCCAATTTGCCTGGAAACTTGTGCTTTTTACTAAAGTAGCGGCAGATGCAACTGGTGCTAAGGGAAGAGTTATAGTATTCATTATATTTGAATTTGGGCCAGGACCGGAGCCATTTTCTGCCCTCAATCTGTAAAAGTAAGAAGTGCCTGCTTGTAGTCCCGAAACTGCATACGAGGTTACTAAACCTACATCCAAATTATTATAAGTTCCCACAAAGCTTCCAAAAGCAATATCGGTTGAAATATCCAGCCTGTATTTTAATGCACCTGCAATAGCACCCCAGTTAGCCTGAAAACCAGTTGTTGTTAAAAGTGTTGCTGCACTGGCAACTGGAGCCCCTGCAATTGTGGACACGGTAATAATTGCGGAATAGGCGCTACTTCCCGTTGCATTTTCGGCTTTAATGCGATAGTGGTAGGTCAACCCTGCGGTAAGTCCAATCACACTTTGTTGAATATTTGTTGTTACATCTAGATTGTTAAATCCTTCAACAAAACTTCCAAAAGCAATATCGGTCGAGACATCCAGCCAGTATTTGGTAGCGCTTGCAGATGCACTCCAATTGGCCTGAAAACTGGTTGCGGTTATCAAAGATGCCGCTGATACCGCCGGGGCTGCAGGGAGGGTTAATATTTCAGGTACCGTCGAGTTTAAACTTTGTCCACCCGCATTTTCAGCCCGCAACCGGTAATAATAGGTTGTACCGGCCTGTAGCCCGGCAACCGGATAGGTAATAACATTCGCTACATCCTTGCTGATAAATCCCGGTACAAAACTTGCGAAATTATTAACCGTTGAAATATCGAGCCGGTAATTGGTTGCTCCGGCAACAGCCGACCAATTTATGTCAAATCCTGTGGCAGTAATATTGGTTGTTGCTCCCAAGGTGGGTATGGCAGGAGCCGGAACTGATGTTGTTACAGTTGAATTTATAGAAGAAATGCTTTGCCCGGCTAAGTTTTCGGCCCTCATTCGGAAGTAATAGGTGGTAGTATTCTCTAAGCCGGTAATAATCAGAGATGTTCCAGTTCCTGCATCAAAGTTATTATATGCACCCACAAAAGTTGAAAAATCGGCATCTTTCGATATGTCAATCCTGTAATTTAGCGCACCTGAAACGGTACCCCAGTTAGCCGTAAAACCGGTTGATGTAATAAGGGTGGAAGCATTTACGGTTGGAGCAACTGGAACACCTGCGGCAACAATACCGCAAACTCCAAAAAAGGCTGTATTGGCAGTAATACCCGAAAAGGTAATGCTCTTAACCAGTTTGAGTTTATCAGCAGCACTAAGGTTAATAATACAATCAAATAAATTTGGTTTTGTTGCATCACCATCAAAAGCATCAGCTAAAACTCCTCCACCATCATCAATTCGGGCAACCCTTCCTATTCCGGCTTTGGCAGCACCAGCTGAAGTATTCCAGTCGGGTATGGCAATTGGATAATCGGTAAAAGAAGCATCGGTAAAGGTTACTTTGGCTGTAGCGGTTGGAACGCCTAAAGAAGTGGCCAGTATTGAAATTTTATCTAATACAATGGGAGTATTAAATGTTAAAGTGCCTGTTTGAGCACTTGCCAGTAAAAGGGCATTGTTTCCGGTAAAAGATGCTAATGAGTAGTTTGTACCAACATTAGCCGCACTGGCAATAGTTTGGGTAATGTCCAGACCATACGGGGGTGCAATACCAGGATTTGCCGTTCCTTTAAAATCTTTGCTGTAAAAAACATGTTGTCCGCCAACAACTGCGAGATCAAATATGGCGGTTGTAGATGTCAATGCCTGACCTGTTCCCGTTCCATTTGCAATAATATCCTGGTTAAATCCGGTTACTGCAATGGGCAGATATGCTTGACCAAATGAAATACTGGGAATAAAAGACAGAAAAACAGTCCAAAGGCTTATTGACAAAAAGATACGCTGACTTTTTGTCCTATTTTTAACCACCCGAAAAGAAGAATTACTGCTTTTTAGAAAATTTAGAAATGAATTCATTTTATTTGGATATTAATAACGGGCTAAAATTACCAAAATCTTAAAACTCACAAGAAAACTTTGATTAAGAGATTGGTTTTAATTACGAATCTTTGAAGAATTATCGTTTTTCATTATTTATTCAAATCTGTAAAAGAACTAATTAATAAATTACTGGTTTTCTCTAAATTTCTGTTATTAATATTTTTAGCTATTTCCGTTTTACTCAAAGCGATTATAACGTCATTTTAATAGAAGTAGATTCGAATAACGGGTATGTTTATTTTTATTAAATTAGAGATAATTTTATAACGATTTTTGGTGATAAAACTACCTAAATAATAAATGTATTTTTTATACTTAATAGAATGCATTAATTTAGGCCACTAGATTTTAATGATGTTGATGATTAGAAAACAAGAAAGTGTTATAGAACAACTAGTTAAAGGCGATAAATCGACCTTTGAAAAAGTATTCCATGAATATTTTCCGAGATTATATCGGTTTGCATTCGACTTTGTTAAAGATCGGGACATTGCCCGTGAATTAACACACGAAACCTTTGTTAAATTGTGGGTGTCGCGCACGAACCTTGACCCCAGTTCAAATTTGAATGCCCTGCTTTATACAATTTGTCAACATCAATGCTTAAATTTTCTGAAACACAAAAAGGTTTTATTGAAGTTCCAGGAATTACATCAAAACGGGCTCGATAACCTTGAAGCTCAATCTGAAATTTTGAATGATTATAATTTTAATAGGCTTGATTTAGAACATCTTGAAAAAAAAACCTACCAATCCATTCAAAGCCTGCCCGAACAATGCCGTCTTGTTTTTGAACTGAGCCGTTTCAAAAATTTGAAGTACTCCGAAATTGCAACTACTCTTCATATTTCTGTAAAAACAGTTGAAGGACATATAACATTGGCTCTTAAAAAGTTAAGAGAAGACCTGAAAGATTTTTTATAAAAATATCATTTTTGACCAAGGGTATAATCCCTGTTTGTTGTTATACTATAAACTAACTTACTTAATGAACGACCTTTTTATTAGATTTTTTAATCCTGAAACCGATTCTCACGAGAGGAACCTTCTATTTACTGAGATTAGAAAGGATTCAGCTCTTATGGAGGAATTCAGGGAATATCTGAAAGCCTGGTCCCTTACATCGGTTCATCATTTACCTATAGATGATATTGATTTAGAAAAGGAATATAATATACTTGCTTCCCGGATAGACCAAAAACAATCTCCTATCAAATTACCGTACGAGGATCCTACTGTTTCTTTGAGAGTACTTTTTCAGGTTGCGGCTGTTGGGATTTTATTAATTGCCATGGGTGTCGCAGGATATTATTATACAAAACCTCAGGTTAAGCAGTTGTATAATGAAATTGCTACGAAAACCGGAGAAAAGGCCCAGATAACATTAAGCGACGGCACAAAAATATGGTTGAATGCTTCCAGTAAATTACGCTATCCTTCAGATATGTCGGGTAAGGAGGTACATGTTTATCTTCAGGGAGAAGCTTATTTTGATGTAAACCATAATGAAAAACGCCTATTTCAGGTGCATGCTTCCGACTTAAATATTAAAGTGTTGGGAACCGCATTTAATGTAAAATCGTACCCAGAAGAAAAAATTGTAGAAACAACCCTGGTGCGGGGGAAAGTACGTATCGAAGGGAAAAGCAAGCAAAAGGAAGATTATGTGGTGCTCTTGCCTAATCAGAAAGCCAGTTATTTGCAATCGAATTCTCAAATGGTGGTTACCGAATCGAATAATAAAAATTTACAACGACGGTCGGATGATATTCCTCAAATTAAAGCGATTGCTTCCTTAAAAAATGCTACATTAGTAGTATCAAATAAAATTGATACAAAATTTGATATCTCCTGGAAAGATGGTAAACTGGAATTTGCCGACGAGCAATTTATAACATTAGCTACTAAAATGGAACGCTGGTTTGGCGTGAAAATCTCAATCAGCGATCAAGATCTGCAAAAAGTTCGCTATACGGGGACTTTTGAAAAAGAAACAATAGAACAGGCATTGCGTGCTTTAAGTATTTCACTGCCATTCCGATTCAGTATTTGTAAAGATTCGATAACTATAGAACCTAAATAACTATGTCTCACTTAAAAAATTGGAATGCCTATGATATAAAAGCATAAAAAAACAGGAAATGCCCTCACATTCCCTGTTTAATAATTAATAACCCTTTAAAGGGTAACAAAT
>JAIFLU010000065.1 GCA_020048915.1 Bacteroidota bacterium
ATCGGGGAATGAGTATTTGATTGTGGGTTGTTATCCAAGGGCAATGAATCTTTTGTTAGAGAAAAATAATATTAATATTTCTCAATTACCTGTAAGTTATGTCAATTTTGTAGAACTGAATAACGAACAGATCCTTCAGGAAATATCGACCTTTTGCCAAAATAACAACCAACCTGCAACCTTTACCGAAATAAAAACTGATTCGGAATGGCCGGCATGGTATCCAATTATCGACTATTCCCGCTGTACCTCTTGCGGACAATGCGCCGATTTTTGCCTTTTTGGTGTTTATACTAAAACGACAGGGAAGGTAACAGTTGAAAATCCTCATGGATGCAAAAACAACTGTCCGGCATGTGCCCGCATTTGTCCGCATACAGCTATTATTTTCCCTAAATATAAGCATGGAGGAGCAATAGGTGGCTCCGAAGTAATTGACGAAATAGCCGAACAAAAAAGGCAAGCACAAGATATTGACGATATTTTAGGAAGCGATGTTTATACCGCCCTTGAACAACGCAAAGTGAAGCGGCAATCGATTATCCGAAATGAAGCTATGAACAAAGCTAATGAAGAACGGGATAATGCCCTGAAAGAAAGCGGAATTCGCTAATTATTTACAATTATTAAAATTAAATTACGTTTTATCTCTTATGTCAATTCTATCAAATTTCATAAAAACAGACCTCCGTTGCAAACAAAAACTTATCATCAACATGGGATGGAAAGGGTGGATTGGCTTTCGAAAATTCAAAAAACGAAAGGAAAAAGGGGAACTTTTTCCAGCCTTTCAATTTATCTCGGTTACCAACGATTGTAACCTGAAATGCCAAGGATGCTGGGTAACCACAAACGGTCATAAGGAGTATCTGGATATTGAAAAAATTCATTCCATAATTGAGGAGAGTAAGAAACATGGTTCCTACTTTTTTGGAATTCTGGGGGGAGAGCCATTAATCTATAAGCAATTGCTCGAAATTTTTGAGAAGCATCCTGATTGCTATTTTCAATTATTCTCTAATGGAACTCTTTTTACTGAAGCCCTTGCCAAGAAATTACGAAAACTTGCCAATGTTACTCCCCTATTCAGTTTTGAGGGAGATGAGATCGTGGCAGATATCCGTCGTGGCGGAAGCAACATTTATAACCGTGCGCTTCAGGCAATAGGCACCTCAGCTAAGCATGGATTAGTTACCGGAGTAGCCGTTAGCGTTTGTAAATCGAATATCGAAATGGCCTTATCCGATGACTTTATACAGATGCTTCACGATAAAGGGGCATTGTACGTTTGGTACTATATTTACCGTCCTGCCGGAGAAAATCCAAATTATGACTTAGCGCTCAGCAGCGATGATATTTTCAGGTTAAGAAATTTCCTGGTAGAGGGAAGAACCAAATACCCGATAGTTATGATAGACTCTTACTGGCGGGCTGATGGTGAACCTTTTTGTCCGGCTGCCGAAGGGCTAAGCCACCATATTAATGCCGCAGGAAACATTGAACCCTGCCCGGTAATTCAACTTTCGCGCGAAAATATTGTTGATGGTAATTTAAAAGAGGTGTATGAAAACTCGATCTTTCTGGAAGATTTCAGAAAAAGCATCCTTCAAAAAACAAAAGGATGTGTTTTAATGGAAGATCCTGCATGGTTAAAAGATTTTTCAGAGAAACATCAAGCTATAAATACTTCGAATAGACAAAACATGTTGTTGGAATTTGAAAAAGCTCCCGTTGTTACCAGTCATGGCTCCTGCCCATCCATCCCTGAAAAGAATTGGGTTTATAGGCTAGCAAAGAAAACAGCCTTTTTCGGAATGGGTGCTTATGGTTGATTTTAAAAAGGATTAAAATGATTGGTAAAGAACTATCACTCGATGTTCCTGTTGCAAAGGATATTCGTCATAGCATTCGGAAAACAGTTGAAGCCTATTTTGTTCAACAGAATATTATGCCCCCGGTATCGTATTCCACATTGGAGGATCTGGCAACTATGCTTCTCGAAAAAAACGGATGGAGCACCGAGTTTAAAGCCTTTGTTATGGTTTGTTGTGGCAATGCTATTTGGCGAACTGTTGTTGGAGCCGTTCCATATAACCGACGTATTTTGTTATTGCCCCAATGCTTAAAGAACAGTAAGCTGTGCAAAGGAGAACAAGATGAATTAGGCCTTTTATGCAGCGAATGTGGAAACTGCAGCATCTCCGGCCTCCTGCGTGAAGCCGAAAATCTTGGCTATGTTGCCATAGTTACGGAAGGTACAACTATTACAGCCCGACTGATTGAAAGCGGAAAAGTAGATGCCGTTATTGGGGTTGGGTGTATGGAAGTTTTACAAAAAATGTTTGTATCGGTAAGTAAATTTTCCATTCCAAGTATTGGAATTCCCCTATTATCATGCGGATGTACAGATACATTGGCTGATTCGGAATGGATTAAAGAAGAGATTTATCATTTTGATAAAAACTCAACTTTCCGCCTGCTGAACCTCAACTACCTTCGCAACCGAACATCTTCTATTTTTGGCGAAGAGCAATTAAGCAGAATTCTGGAACCTTCGCAGAATACCACAGAACAAATTGTAAGGGAATCGCTCCTGGCTGGAGGAAAGCGCCTCCGACCGCTACTTACAGTTTTGGCATATGAAGCCTTTTGCAAACAAATTGATCCGCATAATTTAAACCGATTAGCGCTTTCAGTGGAATGCTTTCACAAAGCATCGCTGATACACGATGATATTGAGGATAACGACGATATCCGCTATGGTAAAGAAACCCTACATGCCCGATATGGCGTGCCAATTGCCATTAACATTGGAGACTTGATGATTGGAGAAGGGTATCGTTTATTAACAGAAACCACCTTTCCTTCCGAAACAATCCGCGATTGTATCAAAGTGGTAGTGCAAGGGCACCGCACCCTCTCTATCGGACAAGGTACCGAACTCATTTCATTAAAAAACAAAGAAATTCTTCCGCTCAACGATATTTTAACAGTATTTCAACATAAAACAGCCGCCGCTTTCAAAGTTTCCCTGTTACTTGGAGCTACTGCTGCGGGAGCTGACGGAGCTGCCATAAGCTTATTAGACCAGTTTAGCAACCATATTGGAATTGCTTATCAAATTACAGATGATTTGGAAGATTTCATCAGTCAGGATGGAGATTTTGAATTGGAAAAACCATCCATAATGATCTCCCTGCTTGCAGAGCAATTAACTGCTTCGGACAAAGAAATATTTGATCGGGCCTTTAGTTCAAACGAAATGGAGGTTATTCATCAATTAGTAGCAACATATAAGACGCGTGAAAAAGCTGAAGAACTGCTGAAAGATTACATTAACCGCACAAATATTTGTTTGAAAGATTTTCAAAATATTGGCTTAAAATTAGCGTTGCATGAAATATTGGGAAAAACTTTCAAAGACTATATTTAAGCTTGCTGCGCGGAAATCGCTCAAAAAATTCCAGGCAAACTCCCTCGAAAGTGTGTTGAAAAATTCTTTAAAACTCCTCGATACACAAACCATTGACGAAATAAAGGACTTTATTAAATCACAACACACCAAGCAAGGCGGCTTTGCTGATAAAGGTGGTAAATGTGACCTGTACTATACATTATTTGGCTGTTATATTACTGAAGCCCTTGATATAACAGAATTAATGCCCAACCTAAGAAACTATGTGAAAGAAATAATACATTCCTCCAAACTGGAGGGTGTTTATTTGCATAGTGCCGCCATATTATATGCAAAACTTTTTGAATATGAAACGCTTCCATCCAATTTAGTCTTGCAGGTCAAAAACGATTTAGCCAAACCGGAAAATTCAAAAGCCATATATTCGAACTTTTTGAGTTTGATTACCTATTATTATCTGGAGGAATATACTGAATTGTATAAAATTCAACGAAGGATAAAAACGCAGGAAATTGCAGGAGCCATGCCATGTTCTGTTGCAGCAGCAAAGCTGGTACTCGATTTTAGCTTTGGGAAGCCGGTAAAAGAACTGGAAACAAAAATTCATTCTTTTTACAGGAAAAATGGAAGTTTTGCAGCTTTACAAAAAGCTCCGATAGGAGATCTGCTTTCTACAGGTGTTTCATTATATGCCCTGAAGTTTGCGAAAGCTGATTTAAGGCTCGTTACTCCCGACTGTTTAAAATTTGTAGATTCGCTTTATACCAATGGAGGATTCTGTGCCACACATCTGGATCTTGATCCTGATGTGGAATACACCTTTTATGCACTACTGGCTCTTGGTGCTTTAACAAATTAATCATGACAAGAGAAACTATCGAAAATAACTTTAAAACAGCATGTTCCCAATTGTTGATGGAACAAAACAGCAAAGGGTTCTGGACAGGGCAATTATCCTCAAGCGCTCTATCGACTGCTGTGGCTATAGCTGCTTTAAAAATAAACGGTAATCCAAACGATGAACAAAAAATCATCAGTGGCTACAATTGGCTTTGCAATAACATCAATTCCGATGGTGGTTTTGGCGATACCCCGAAAAGTCAAAGCAATGTCAGCACCAGCTTGCTGAGCTATGCGGCTATATTTTATTGTCAAACAAATGTTGAAGCCAAAAATTCTACGCTATCAAAGATAGAGGGGTATTTATCCCAAAAAAATATTTCGTTACAAGCAGAGAATATCACCTCTTCCATTCTTAATTTTTATGGAAAGGATTATACCTTTTCAGTCCCCATTTTATCCATGCTCACTGTTTGCGGAGTTCTTCCCTATAGTGTTTGTAACCAGATCCCCCAATTACCTTTCGAGTTATCACTGTTACCCGCTTCGTGGTACCGGTTTTTTAATATGCAGGTTGTGAGCTATGCTATTCCCGCGCTAATTGGGGTTGGAATTTATATCCATGCGAAACGAAAAAAAGGATTTTCGATTTACCGGCCTGTCCGAAATAGTAGTATTATGCCTGCAATTAAAAAACTAAGCAGGTTGATGCCCGAAAGTGGCGGATTTCTCGAAGCCATCCCTCTCACCGGGTTTGTGAGTATGTGCTTAATTGCCAGTGATAATGGAAATAACCAAGTGGTTAAAAAAGGTATAACATTTCTGAAAAACCAACAACGAAACGATGGTAGCTGGCCCATAGACACCGATTTATCAACCTGGGTGACAACATTGGGCATAAAAGCATTGGGCCACCAGCTTACGGAAGTATTGAATCCAGATAAGATTCAAACAGTAAAAAAACACCTCCTCTCCATACAATATAAAGAAAAACACCCTTTCAACGGAGCAAAACCAGGTGGTTGGGGATGGACAAATTTTTCCGGTTCTGTTCCCGATGCTGACGATACTCCGGGAGCCATTTTAGCATTGCTTCAAATGTACGAGGGAACACCAGAGGAAACAGAGGCCATTGTAAACGGATGTAGGTGGCTTGCAGGAGTCCAAAACTCCGATGGAGGATTCCCTGCCTTCTGTAAGGGTTGGGGGCGGTTGCCGTTCGACAGCAGTTGTGCTGATTTAACAGGACATGCTATAGTTGCCCTTTTGACCGCTGTGGAGAAATTAGGCAAAAACATTTCGTTCGAAACGCATCGCGTATTTTACCGCTGTGCATTAAAAGCCACCAATTACCTACAAAAACTACAGGCAGACGATGGAAGCTGGAGTCCGCTTTGGTTTGGCAACCAACTTGCCAGGGAACAAAAAAATCCGGTATATGGAACCTCTAAAGTGGTAGTTTATCTGGATGATTGTCTGCACAACAAATGTGTTCATGGGAGAATAAAAGATCAGTTAATGGCAATGATCACATCTGGTATGCAATACCTGGTATCTCAGCAAAACGAAGATGGTAGCTGGGGCGGACATAAAGATATTCCGGGAACCATCGAGGAAACTTCCCTCGCTATTTGCGCACTGACCCTATACAATAGGGAAGCCTGCATCAAAGGATTTGAATGGCTTGACAGTAGGACTCAAAACTACCCATTACCATCCAGCCCAATAGGATTATACTTTGCAGCGCTTTGGTACGACGAAAAAATGTACCCATTGGTTTTTTATGTGGAGGCGTTGAGGAGGTTTTTGCAATCTGATCTGAAAATCTAATTTTTACATTTTAAAAATACTTTTTCTTCAACCCAAAAGACACATTCACCAAGGCAACCATAACCGGCACTTCCACCAATGGGCCAATAACTGTTGCAAAAGCAGCCTGCGAGTTAATGCCAAATACGGCAATAGCCACTGCAATGGCCAGTTCAAAATCATTACTGCCAGCGGTAAAAGCCATCGTGGTTGATTTTTCGTACCCCTCTCCCATCCATTTCGCGATAAAAAAGGTCGAAAAAAACATGAAAGCAAAGTAAATAGTATATGGAATCGCTACCCGAATTACGTCCAGGGGCAATTCAATAATATTCTCCCCTTTAAGCGAGAACATCACAAATATGGTAAACAACAAGGCAATAGGAGTTATCCACGAAGCCTTAGGTATAAATTTGGTATAATACCATTCGCTTCCCTTCCAGCTTCTCAAAACGATATTCGAAACAAGTCCTGCCGCAAATGGAATTCCCAGATAAATTAATACGGTTACCGCTATTTCGGAAATGGAAACATCAACCGCAACACCTGTCAAACCAAACAATGGAGGCAGAAAAGTGATAAATATGTAGGCGTAGACAGAATAGAGAAATACTTGAAAAATAGCATTAAACGCTACTAAGCCGGCAGCCAGTTCAGTGTCTCCTTTTGCAAGATCGTTCCATACAAGCACCATTGCAATGCAACGGGCTAAACCAACCAAAATAACCCCAACCATTAAACCGGGATAGTTGTGCAGAAAAATGATAGCCAAAAAGAACATGACAAGTGGGCCGATAATCCAGTTCTGCGTTAGCGATAAACTTAGAAGTTTGAGATTTTTAAATACCAGTGGCAATTTTTCGTACTTTACTTTTGCCAGAGGAGGGAACATCATCAGCACAAGCCCAATGGCAATAGGTATATTCGTAGTTCCGGAACTTAAGGAGTTCCAAAATATTGAAATACCTGGCATAAAATAACCAATAATTACCCCGGCAAACATTACCAGGAATATCCATAAGGTAAGGTATCGGTCAAAAAATGAAAGTTGTTTTGCTGTTCCCATAGTTAAGAGTTTAAAAAATTTAATATT
>JAIFLU010000029.1 GCA_020048915.1 Bacteroidota bacterium
GTATTTTATGCACTTAAAATTTCAGTGTTACTTGTATGGGAAATTATTACGAAGGCTACGACCGCCATTATGTGGCTTTAGACTGCATTATCTTTGGTTTTGAAGAAGGTGAACTCAAGTTATTACTTTTAAAAAGGAAATTTGAACCTGCCAAAGGGGAATGGTCTTTAATGGGAGGCTTTCTGGAAAAGCAGGAAAGCCTCGACGATGGTGCCCGGCGGATACTGCATCAACTTACGGGGTTACACGATATTTATATGGAACAACTTTTTGCCTTTGGCGATTTAAACCGCGATTCGGGCGAAAGGACTATCTCAGTTGCCTATTATGCATTAATTAAAGTAGACGATAACGACCATAAACTTGCTAAAGCACATGGTGCTCAGTGGATTTCGATCAATAAAGTTCCTCAGCTTATTTTTGACCATAATCAAATGGTCGATAAAGCGCTTCGGACACTTCGCAGTAAAATAGTTCGAAAACCCATCGGATTTGAACTTCTACCCGAAAAATTTACCCTTCCTCAGCTTCAGAATTTATACGAAGCAATCAACCAGGAGCAACTTGATAAAAGGAATTTTAGGAAACGGATACTGGAAATTGGCCTGCTCGAAAAACTAGACGAAAAGGAAAAAGGTACTTCCAAAAAAGGTGCATTTTATTACAAGTTTAATAAAGAAAAGTACTTATTATACACCGAAATGGGGCTTCTGTTCCATTTTAAAGTACGGAAAGACATGTTAATTAAAGGTAATAATTCGGAGTTCTTGGAGTCGGAAGTTTAGTATTTTTTTGTAGAAATTCTTAAGCAAAGTTTTTCAGTTCTTTCAAATTAAATATCAATAGTACAAACATCTCGTATGTTCTAAGATGATTGCGTCCTGCCTCAATTCTGTTCAGGATTGTCTAATTTATAGAAGCCTAAATAAACAGGCTCTTTGTTAATGGAAGCTATATTGCGGCACTAGAAATTTTCAGTTGACTTATTTTTTTGTTTTGAATTCTCAAGTTTTTTATGAAAGCGATTGGAAAAACGAAAATATTAATATCTTTGGCTTTTAATAAGTATATTTTGTACACTTATTACCCGGGTGCTAACTTTCATATAACTAATTCAAAAACCTAATTCTTATGGCAACGCTCGATTGGGTAATTCTAATCTTTTTTATCGCCGGAATATTTGGAATAGTATGCTGGGTATTAAAGCACAAAAAAGACTACACAACTGATTTTTTTCTTTCTGGTAAATGTGGTGCCTTGCTTGATATTGTCGCTACATTTTTTGCTACTAAAATTGGTACAGAACATTTTTTAGGTTTAGCCGGAGCCGGAACTAGTAGATGCAAGGCTGGAGAATTCATTTTCCAGGTTGGGCTTTTGTACTTTTTTATACTCATATAGATTGTTCACAATGACAGAATTTTTATTAACATAGTAAAACTAAACACTCTAATACTCTTAAATCGATGAATTGGACTTCTCATGAATTTATTTGGCTCGACTGGGTAATTATCGTGGTCGGCATTGTAGCTGTAACCTGGGCTGTATGGCGTGCGGTACAAAAAGATAAACGTTCGCAACAAGGTGCCAGCAGCGAAGATTACCTGTTCGGGAAAGGCGAACCTTGGTATATCATTGGTGCAGCTATCTTTGCTGCAAATATCGGCTCTGAACACCTTGTCGGCCTTGCCGGTACTGGCGCGAAAGCAGGTGTAGGTATGGCGCATTGGGAGATGCAAGGCTGGATGATCCTTATTTTGGGATGGCTCTTTGTGCCTTTCTACCAATTGATGAACAATAAGTTGGGTAAAATCATCACTATGCCCGACTTCCTTAAAAATCGCTACACACCTGCTACAGGTTCCTGGCTATCTATCATCACGCTTATAGCCTATGTTCTAACCAAAGTAAGTGTAACTGCGTTTACCGGCGGTATATTCCTGGAAAGCCTTCTTGGCTTGCCTTTCTGGTACGGAGCTATCGGCTTGATAGTGTTGACGGGGATCTTTACCGTTTTTGGCGGAATGAAAGGAGTAATGACACTGTCGGCAATTCAGACACCTATTCTTATCCTTGGTTCATTCCTTGTACTTTTCTTAGGATTAGCAACACTGGGAGACGGCAGTATCGCTCAGGGTTGGACTGCTATGATCGACTATTCTAAAACACTAAGTGTAGGTGCTGATGGTGTTGCTCATGGAACAAATCACATGTTCCACTTTGAGACAGGTGATCCGCTGTACGATGACTATCCCGGCTTTTGGGTATTTATAGGAGCGTCAATTATTGGCTTGTGGTATTGGGGTACCGACCAACATATCGTTCAACGTGTGCTTGGACAAACAAAGGGTGAGGCTAACGATGTAGTGATGAAACGTGCGCGCAGAGGTACAATTGCTGCCGGTTATTTCAAAATTCTTCCTGTATTTATGTTCCTGATACCCGGTATGGTAGCAGCGGCTTTGGCAGCACGTCCGGACAGCGGCTTCACGTTAGAAAATCCGGACACAGCCTTTGGTTCTATGGTTAAGTTTGTTTTACCAGCCGGTGTGAAGGGTATTGTTACCATCGGTTTTATATCCGCATTGGTTGCTTCATTGGCTGCATTCTTCAACTCCTGTGCGACGCTGTATACCGAAGATTTTTATAAACCAATGTTCAAAGGCAAAACCGAGGCCAGATACATTTTGGTAGGCCGTATTGCAACAATTGTTGTGGTAATACTTGGTATTGTGTGGATACCTGTCATGATGAGTCTCGGAAGTCTATACTCCTACCTGCAAGGTATTCAATCGCTGCTTGCTCCTGCAATGGTAGCCGTATTTGTACTGGGTATATTTTCCAAGCGCATTACGCCGAAAGCAGGTGAATTTGGTTTGATAGTAGGCTTTTTAATTGGTATGGCGCGCTTGCTGACTAACATCTTTACCAATACAGGCAAGGACGTAATGACTGGCTGGTATTGGGAATCGACCACATGGTTTTGGCATACCAACTGGCTTATCTTTGAGATATGGTTGCTTGTTTTTATCATGCTGTTTATGGTTGTAGTATCGTTTTTCACTCCGAAGCCATCCGACCAACAGATAGACTTCATCACTTTCTCTGGAGACTACAAAACTCTCATCCGGAAGAGCTGGGACAAATGGGATGTAATAGCTTCGTCGGGTGTGGTATTGATTTGTGCTTTATTTTACATCTATTTCTGGTAGATAATTTTGTTTAAAGGTTCAAAGGTGCAGAGTTTTCTTCTGAGCTTTTGAACCTTTAAACTTTCTAACAATTGAAGATTATGCTCGAAAAACTTAAAGAAGAAGTATTCCAGGCGAATCTGGACCTGGTGAAATACGGTCTGGTTGTTTTTACCTGGGGAAATGTAAGTGGTATTGACCGTGAGAAAGGGCTGATTGTAATTAAACCCAGTGGAGTGTCTTATAGCGATATGAAACCGGAAGACATGGTTGTTGTTGACCTGGATGGAAAGGTGGTGGAAGGGAAATATAAACCTTCGAGCGATACTCCAACTCACCTTGTCCTTTACAAGGCATTTTCGAGTTTAGGTGGAATTGTCCATACACATTCAGAGTGGGCAACCAGTTGGGCACAGGCAGGATTGTCAATTCCAGCCCTCGGAACAACTCATGCCGATTATTTTTATGGAGCAATTCCCTGCACACGGAAATTAACCGAAGCAGAAATCAAAAAAGACTACGAGATTGAGACGGGAAATGTAATTGTCGAAACATTTAAAGATATTGATCCTTCTGCAATTCCTTCGGTAATTGTAAATGGGCATGGGCCTTTTTCGTGGGGAACGAACGCTCGTAATGCTGTTCACAATGCGGTGGTATTGGAAGAAGTTGCCAAAATGGCTCACCATACCTTAACCCTTAATCAGGTAAAAAGTATTGATCAGTATTTACTTGATAAACACTACTTACGGAAACACGGTCCGGGAGCATATTATGGCCAAAAGAACTAATCATTAATAAAATACATGCTTTTATGAGTAATTCAAAATATGTTATTGGAGTTGACTACGGAACCGATTCTGTTCGGTCACTCATTGTCGACGCTGCCAACGGTAAAGAAATTGCCAGTGCAGTTTTTGAATATCCACGGTGGAAACAAGGAAAATATTGCATTCCATCCGATAACCAGTTTCGCCAGCATCCGCTTGATTATTTGGAAGGATTGGAACTTTCCATTAAACAGGCACTGCAGAAATCGCCCGAAGGAACTGCATCAAAAATTGCTGCCATATCAATAGATACTACCGGTTCAACACCTGTAGCTGTCGATAAAGATGGAATTCCACTTTCGCTTACTCCTGAATTTAAGGAAAATCCCAATGCCATGTTTGTGCTTTGGAAAGATCATACCGCTGTGAAAGAAGCAGAAGAAATAAACCAGTTATCGCGTACCTGGGGAGGAGTTGATTATACCATGTTCGAAGGGGGAATTTATTCTTCGGAATGGTTTTGGGCGAAAGTATTACATGTGCTTCGTGCGGATGAAAAGGTGAGAAAAGCTGCTTTTTCATGGGTTGAGCATTGCGACTGGATTCCGGCAGTGTTGACCGGAACGGCTAGCCCCTTAACGATGAAACGTGGCAGATGTTCGGCAGGGCATAAAGCTATGTGGCATGGTGATTGGAATGGATTACCCGCCGAAGATTTTTTAGTGAAACTAGATCCGATTCTTAAAGGAGTTCGAAGCAATTTATTTCAGGATACTTATACCTGCGAAGTTTCTGTAGGAAACTTAACGAAAGAATGGGCTCAGAAATTGGGATTGAGTGAATCCGTTACAGTTGGGGTAGGAGCATTCGATGCGCATCTTGGGGCCGTAGGAGCAGAAATTAAGCCTTATTACCTGAGTAAAGTGATGGGAACTTCCACCTGCGATATGTTGATAGCTCCGACGAGCGAAGTTGGTGATAAGCTTATTCACGGTATTTGCGGTCAGGTAGACGGATCGATAATACCCGGAATGCTTGGTATGGAAGCAGGACAAAGCGCCTTTGGCGATATTTATGCCTGGTTTCGGAAAGTTCTGCTGTGGCCTACCGAACAGGTGCTTGCGAATACCCAATTGGTTGATGCCGCCACCAGGGAGAAGTTAATGAACGAAATAGCCGATAATTTAATTCCGCAGTTATCGAAAGCTGCTGAGCAAATACCCATTGAAGAATCGGGTATTGTTGCGCTCGATTGGATGAATGGGCGTCGCACCCCGGATGCTAACCAGGCATTAAAGGGTGCCATTACGAACCTGAACTTAGGTTCCGATGCTCCACGTATTTTCAGGGCGTTAGTAGAGGCTACCGCTTTTGGTTCCAAGAAAATTGTGGACCGTTTTATCAGCGAAGGAGTTCGTATCGATGGCGTAATTGCGTTGGGTGGTGTTGCTAAAAAATCACCTTTTGTAATGCAAACTGTAGCCGATATTTTAAATATGCCCATTTTGGTTGCCCGCAGCGAGCAGGCTTGTGCTTTAGGAACTGCCATGGCTGCTGCAGTAGTCGCCGGAATATATCCTACCGTTGAAGCTGCTCAAAAAGCCATGGGAAATGGATTTGAAAAAGAATACAAACCAATAGCAGCCAACGCTTCGAAATATAAAGTTTTGTATGAAAAGTATTCGAAACTAGGAGAAATTATTGAGGCGAATACGCACTAAGATAATTTATGTCATAATTAAAAAAGGAGCAGAACTATAAGGTTTGCTCCTTTTTTGGTTTTATGATTAAGACGAATATACATGTTCAACGAGATCTATTGATAAGAGCAGTTGACAGACGTCTGCGACATAACAAATACCTTTCTTGTAACAGTAGCACAAATAAAGCGCTGCAATATGTAATTGCCCCCTGCTAGCCGAAGTCTATAGTTCGAAGCTACTCGGCGAACGTCCCCCCAAGTAGAGATGGGGCTGTCTTAAAAAAGGCAAGTCTTTGATTTTCAAAGTTATCGGTTAGAAGTCACGGAATGCCAGATATACAAGGATATAAGCACTGTTTGTTGGTTAGAGACAAAGGTATTGCCTGGGAAGGGGTCAATGCTCCTGTTCATTATGGGAATGGTGTTACGTCTTATGCCGTATTGTTGAATGTACATTTTAAACTTCCGTTCATGAAAATGCATCTGCTTTTCGATGATTTGTTTGGTTACCCTATCAATGAATCAACTGTTTTTTCAGTTACTGGGTATGCTATAAAGGACTAACGGAAACTGTAAAGTCAAAAGTAACCGAACAAAATGTTGTGCATGTTGATTAAACCGGGTTTCGGGTTGCAGGTTAATTGCACTGGTTGAACACCGCAACAGCATTGCTATATAAGTATTTGTGCATGAAAACCGCAGAGAAAAAGCATTAAATTGTGACAAATCTTTATTGGGAGAGTTCAAAGAATGGCTTGTTCATGATTGCTGGAGCGGTAATTTTAAGTTTGATGGTATAAATCATGCTATTTGTGAGGATCAAATATTGAGGAAACTGGAAGGTTCGCGTGAAACAGTGAAAAGTAAATGCGCATCCTCGTTCAAGCCGTTTTTAAGGAGTGTATATTTGATGTTTTTTGAACAACGGGTCAAGCGCCGACAACACATTGAGGCAAGATATAGCATATTTGTCAAATCATTGAAAACACAGAACCTCTACCTGTAAAAATTCCAGGGAAAAGAGGCAGATTTAAACGGACAAAAGGAAGAAACCTTGTCGAAAGACTTATCAGTGAAAATGATGCTGTGGTTGCTTTTGCCTTCAATAAAAATGTTCCATTTACAAATAATCTAGCCAAGTGGGACATTAGGTACTCAAAGGTGATCCAAAAAATATCAAATTGTTTACGTTCCACAAATGGAACAGCTAAATATGCCCGAATAAAAGGCTTTCTATCAACCACCAGAAAACAAAACCGGGGTGTTTTTCCAGAATTATGTGCTACCTTTGAAGGAAGGAACTTTATTACAGGATAACCCTGGTAAATAAATGCAAACAGATAATAAATTAATTAATTATCTGTTTAATAAATATATGCAATTGACTTTTTTTTAAAGGTATTATTTTTAGGAGGTTTTAGAAAAAAAGGTTGAAGAATTAAGCTATATCTATAAAATACAGTATTATATTTGTTTTATAT
>JAIFLU010000122.1 GCA_020048915.1 Bacteroidota bacterium
TTTATTTCATTTGATTTTATCTCGTAATAAATAACGGTAATAGCGACTCCAACAATTATCCCTCCAATTAATAAAACCGAATTAATACTTGAGTTTTGCCTTTGAATCTCAGAAGATATTGAAGGTTGGCTATCAAAAAGCTCTTCTAATGCAGGTTCTCTAAATAACTCATTCATTTTTGTAAATTTTATAGTTGCCATTTCCAACATTTTCAATAAGATATTCATAGCAACCGAATACCTTTTCCCCCCTTCTCATTTTTACGAATAGAGGTGAATTGATTTACTTTATCCTCTTGTTCTCTTGTCTTTGATTTTCCATGATGAAGACAAAGAAAATAATTTATTTATTTCCCCCCAACTTTTCCGACTGATCCCCTTTATCCTCCCCTTCAAGCTATTTTATAAAAATAAAAAAGGCCATCTGGTAAAGATGACCTTTTTTATTTATTTTCAAACTATGTTCAAACCATACGTTAGTTCAAACTTTTGAAACTCTGTGGGAGCAACAGGATTCGAACCTGTGACCCTCTGCTTGTAAGGCATAATATTTTTGGTTTTATATGGTTTTATTTGGTTTAGTTTGTATTATATTTCAGGTTATTACAGAATTTATCATTACTTTTGGATTCATAAAAAACTGATATTTGAGTGCAAATAAAGTGCAAATTATTGAAGTATGAATACCAATGTTGTAATTACCCTGGACACAAGAAGAGAAAAGAGTGACAAGACTTACCCTGTCATTTTCAGACTTAGCCACAATGGAAAAACACTGCCGCTTTCAACCGGATATTCCGTGCCTGAAAAATTTTGGGATGATGCAAGCCGTAAAATAAAGAACTCCTACAAAGGTATGGATAATGTAACCCGAGTGAATAACTTTCTTGAAAAAGAAAAATCCCGGTTCATTGACATTCTTACCAAACTCAAAGAAAAGGACGAACTTCGCTTTCTGTCCATTAATGAAATCAAAGAACGTCTTATTGTCAAAAAGAGTACTGAAACCTTTTTCAGTTATACACAAGGTGTCATTGACGAACTTATCGTGCAAAGAAAAATCGGCAATGCACGGGTTTACAGTAATGTCCTTAGAGAAATAAAGATATTCCGCGATAATAGTGATTTTTCTTTTAATGAACTGAATTATAAATTTTTGACAAGGTTTGAATCGTATTATCTGGGAAAAGGATTGGGGGAGAACGGTCTTTCTGTGTATATGCGCACAATGAGAGCGATTTTTAACCGAGCCGTTAAGGCCGGAGTTGCAGAGAAAGATGCCTACCCGTTTGACAATTACTCAATAAAAAGCAAGCCGACCAAAAAAAGAGCAATTGGGCCGGATGCCATACAGAAGATTGTTGAGCTTAAATACGATAAGGGCGATATTTTATTCGAGACACGCAATATATTTCTATTGAGCTTTTATCTCATGGGTGCGCCTTATGTCGATTTGGCTCATTTAAAAGTAAAAAATATCATTGACGGGAGAGTACAATATAAACGCCAGAAAACAGGCAAGTTTCATGATATAAAAATCACTGAGAATCTCAAACCTATCCTTGATATATTTACTGAAGGGAAAATGCCCGACGAATACATTCTGCCCGTTATCAAGCGGACAGAACTTGCAGAGCAATACAAAGACATCATGTGGGCTAGAAAACGGTACAATAAGCGTCTGAAGGATTTAGCCGAAGCCGCCGGGATAAAGGAGAACCTGACCTCTTATGTTTCGAGGCATTCGTTTGCATCCATTGCAAACAATATGGCCGTTCCCCTCACCGCTATCAGTGAAATGCTCGGCCATCAGAAAATATCCACAACACAGGTTTATCTGGCAGGGTTACAGAAAGAGATAATTGACGATTATAATGAGAGGATTATTTCAGGGAAATGAGAAAATTTGAGTATTTATGCAATACATATCAAGGTTTACAATAGATATAAACATCTACTCCAATTTCCTGACAGCTGGAAACCAATGATGATATAAACCATAAAATTTGAATAACCTCATTTTTCTCACGGAAATTCATATTCGCGATTAATTCGTCTAGCTTTGTTTTCAAACCTGTCTTTGAAACAAAGTCAATCACTAAATAAACCTCTCTTTTTAAATTTGGATTCTTGGTTGTTTGCTTAAACTGATTAATCGCGCCAACAACACTATTTCCTTTCCGTAAACGATTAATCCCAGTCGTAACATTATCATTTGTGTACAAAGCACTCCAGAATCCATCTTTAGATTCAAGCTGAAAATCTTGAGGACACAAATTTCCAAGGTTTTTCTGTGCTTGCCCTACGATATCCTGAAAAGAGGATGCTGAATAACCAGAATCCTTATGCTTCGAATGAAAAAACATAATTTTATCATCAGTAATCCCTATATGATCAGCCCATTCTTTACCTAAATCATCACAAATAAAATAATCACAATTATTCACAAATGTATTTTCAACAAATCCAAATATTGAATTTAAATCAAATTTAGTTTGGCCGACTGAAAAGTTGCCCTTTTCTGAGATTGTCACATCTAATTCCGGACGAGGTATAAAAATCTTCAGAAAATGGTCAATATTTCCAAGAAGTTTATTATCCTTAAATAGTTTTCTATTTGTATAAATCAAATCGAAATTTTCGAAGTTAACTATAAACTGATTAGTTTGATTAACGTAGTCAATAAACGATATTTCTGTACTATCAGACCTGACAAGAATGACATTTTTTAGTTTGTCCGATTTCAGGGTAATTGACTTGTCATTTAATTTTAAACATAAATCACTTGCAATAGAATTCGAAACTTTATAAACATTCCCACTACTATTAGAAACAGTATCAATTCGGCAGAGTTTATTAAATTTGTCCAGTTGTTTAAAAACATCTAGAACTCTTTCGTTATTCTCAGTTCTGATAATAATCTTGTCAATCAAATGATTTTCAAAATCTTCATATAAATTTGAGAATATAAATAATATTCCAATCGGTACTAAAGAGTCTTTAATTGTTTCATAATCTTGAGGTTCGGCAAATATGGTTAAAAAGGTATCATGATTGACATGACGTTTAATTTTTTCAATCTGATTTTTTGACCACATTAAAAATGTCTTTATATCATTATATCATTTTTCTTTCCGAATTTATTAATTCGAGAGGAGTTTAACATAATAGATACTTTTTCGCTCAAATTATTAACTCTTAAAGAATTAAGAACATAATTGCCGGCTCCTAAAGAAGAAAAATTTTCTTTTAAGTCTGTGGCCTCTATACTTTTTTGCCTAACCGCTTTATCTGAAACATTCATATTTTTAAGACCGAATTTTTCGAACAAAGTATTATCATCTACAAATAAAGTAGAAAGTGTCTTATAATCAATTGGGATAAAAAATTTTAAGAATTCTTGAATGTTAGAAATATTCTTTTTTGATATAACCAAATAGTCCCCAATTTCAGCAATCAGTAAATATGCAAGTTTAGTCTCAATCCATTTTTCAATTTCCACATCAATAAAGGTCGGTTTTGTTTCATATTTAAATACACAGAAGGAATACTTTATTTCTTCTGTAGCGATTGTAATTTTTCTATTAATTATATTTAACAGATAGTTACTTGATTTTTCAATCGAAGCCGCCTTAAATACGTCACTAATTTTCTTGTATGAAATATGAACAGAACTTATATTTTTTAAAAAATAAGCATTTTCATTAAGGACAATATTCCCAAGTATTTCTTCTTCAGTCATGATTTTATACTTTATTTATATTCAAAATAATTCCTAATAAAACTTCAAGTTTTAGACAAGCACAGTAAAATTAGATTATAGTTCTTTTAATAACAAATACAAGGCGTTAATTTAAAAAACATTACATACTATAGCATGTGATAAATCTGTCTCATGCTTGTTTTTGAATCTGTGAGAAATATTCCATACTATTTACTATTTTTATCCTTCAAACCGAACAGTATGGAAGTTATTTGCCTTGAGAGCGAGGCGTTTTACAGTCTCGTCGAGAATGTTGTTCAGAGAATAAAGGAAAAAAACGGTATCAAACACGATAAATGGCTTGATACCGAGAAGGCGATGGAATTGTTGAATATCAAATCCAAAACAACCCTTCAGACGCTACGGGATGAAGGGAAAATACGTTTTACCCAACCGCAAAGGAAAATTATCCTGTATGATAGGGATTCCATCATCGCATATCTGGAAAAATATGCCAGAGAAGCCTTTTAGTTCGGTTTGATTTTCTTCTGCGCTATATATTCGCAATCCTCATGTGTACCAAATAATCGCTGTATAAACTCTTCCAACGGTTCTTCCTTATGAAGAGATTTCTCACGCAACTGCATACAATAAATCCGCACTGCCAATTCATTAATAGCATAATCTTTATCATCTGTCGGAAGCTTTCCGATTATGCGGATTATTTGCTCTCGGGCAAGACTGCCGAACTCAGGTAAATTCTGCGGCATTTCCATGAAGTCATTCATTCGGACTGAACCGTAATCAAAGTTATCTGCCCCCTCTAATTTATAATTTATAAGATTAGATAATCTGTTGCTGTATTTGGAAAGCTCATAACCGTCCTTCCTGCCCATTTCATATTTTTCGGAATAAGACTTTCCTTCAAGCTTTTTGAGCAAATCTTTAGCTGTTTCCGAAGCCTTCCGATGTAATTCTTCATGGTAATTGCTGTATTCATCTTCAAGCCAGAACATTCGGATAATCATATCGGTAATAAAAGCCTTATTACTTTTATCCTTGATAAGAAATTTTTGCGGCAAATCATCTTTACCTGCTTTAGGTTCGGTATTTTTAACGTACATCCTTACAGCCAATTCCACTTGCGCAAAGTCATACAATTTTACCGGAAGGTAACCGAGTGTCTCCTTGATATACATTCTGGCAGTTGCACCGTATTCGGGGAGAGATTCCTTTGCCCCCATATAAAGGTCAAGACTTTCATTCCCGTATGAGAAATTATTTCCCTCTGCATTATCAATGTAATAATGCATCAGATGTCCCATTCTCGGGGAATAATATTTCAGATATTGGTAGACTTCCTTACCGATTTGGAGATGTTTATCCTTGGGGATGGCTTCCAACATTTTTTGCACTAAAGCGGTAACCCTTTTTGCTTCGGACTCAACGTCTGCTTCAAGA
Organism: Bacteroidota bacterium; assembly: GCA_020048915.1. Lineage (GTDB taxonomy): Bacteria > Bacteroidota > Bacteroidia > Bacteroidales > JAAUTT01 > JAAUTT01. Next base: position 5,164 of record JAIFLU010000122.1, read on the forward strand.
TTGATTTCTGAAATTATTTTTTCAGCTTCTGCACACCGGTTCATTGATTTTCTCCATATTTGTTTTTGATATATTTTACCTGAAAATATTTCCCATATCAACCATTATGGAAGAAAAAAAGAAAGAACCTATACTTGTTAAAGACCTTCTGGATAAGAGTTCTTCAGAGGATGCCAACCGGGAACTGCTCAAAATCGAGGTCGAGTATAACCGGGAAAAGCAGGATTTTGAAAACCGATATCTTGAACGTAACGGAATTATATTTGACGGGAAAAACAGAGGAAATTTAACTCATGCCGACGGTGTAAGAGATTTGGATATTCAGAAAGAGTCTTTTCGGATGTTAAAGGATAAATATCTGGGAAAAGCAGAAGAGACCTACGATAAATATCATCCTGAAAGTGTAGTGGATAAATTGTCGGAAAGCGAGAAAGCCGATAGAGAACTCTATACCAAAGGGTATAACCACGGTTTTGAGCTTAAGGCTCATGAGCCTGAACTTGCTTCAAAATTACAGGAAAATTTACGTGACATAGAAACTCCATATGCCAAAGGGAATAAGGACGGAAATATGCAATGCAGTAGAGAAGAACTAACAAGTAAATTACAGGAACGAAGCAAAGAAAAAAGTCGCGACAATATTCAGGAAAAAGAAAAAAATCCGAATTTTGACAAAAAGCAGGATTTACCCCGTGACAGGGATATTTAGTCCTGACAAACCACAATATTTCCGTGATATTCTTCCTAAAATATAAATAAAAATCTGCTGTCCCCCTTTTCAATTAAGGTATTAAATTTTTATTTTCACATTCTTTCAAAATAGAATGTGACATGCCCTATAATTTGGAATCCCCGATTTTAAACATCGGAAATAAATACTCCTGGACTCTTCGAAATGCCGTGGAAGGCGTTCAGATATTCGGAGGTATCGGTTCGGGTAAGACTTCGGGGTCCGGTAAAATGCTTGCTATTAAATACCTTCAAGCCGGATTCGGCGGTCTGGTATTATCGGTCAAACCGGATGAACGGAAACTTTGGGAAGGTTATTGTCGGGAAACAGGCCGTACAAACGATTTGATTATTGTTCATCCCGACAATCGGCATAGGTTTAATTTTATTGACTATGAAATGAACCGTGAAGGTGCAGGCGCGGGGTTAACAGAAAACCTTGTCATGGTTCTAAAAACAGTTATCAATGCCGGCGAACTTCAGAAAAAAACACTCGCATCTAATGACGCTTTTTGGGACAATGCCCTTGATATGCTTATTTTCAATGTTATTGACCTTTGTCAACTGGCATATGAAACAGTAACTTTGAAACAGCTTATATCCATTGCTCAATCCATACCTGAGAGTCCGGAAAAACTGAAAGACCCGGATTTTTTTTTGAAAAATGAATTCGGCAAAGCTCTCTTTGAAATAAAGCTTAAACGGGATGAAAAAAGGCTTTCTTTGAAGCAGATGAGGATATATGAGAATGCCGAGAATTACTTCCTTTCAAATTTTATCCCTTTGAATGAAAGAACACGTTCAGTTATAGAACATTCCTTCCTGGGGTTGCTGTTTCAATTGGACAGAGACCCTGTATATTCGCTGTTCTGTTCAAGTGAAAACAATTTCAAACCGGAGGATAGTATTGGCGGAAAAATTATATTTATCGACCTTCCGATTAAATATTATGATAAAGTCGGCAGAGGCATACAGATATTGTTTAAATACATTTGGCAACGCGCTATGGAACGCAGAAACGTTGCGGATAATGACCGTCCCGTGTTCCTTTGGGCTGATGAAGCCCAAAACTTCATACATGAACATGATATAGATTATCAGGCCACAGCACGAAGTGCACGGGTATGTACCGTTTATTTGACACAGAATATGCCGAACTATTTTGCACACATGGGCGGCGATAGCGGAAAATACCACGTTCAAAGCTTTCTCGGAACATTGGGCACTAAAATATTTCATGCGAACACCGACAACTCCACCAATCAATATGCGTCCGATTTAATCGGAAAAGATATGATGATTGCCCAAAGCGGGAGTAAAACTATGGGCAAAAACTATTCAAAGACCACAGGCTGGTCGGAAACGCGGGATTACCTTGTGCGCCCTGAACAATTTGTTTTTCTGAGAACCGGCGGCGCAAAAAATCACTATATCGTTGACGGAATCATGCATTGTCAGGATGCTCCGTGGAAAGAAGAAAACAGTTATCACCTTGCATTTTTTAACCAAAAATAACCAACCATGAAAAAGAACATTTATTACAGGGCTGTTTACGGCCATAAGAACCTCATTCGTGAAATTGTATATGGTGTGATTACAGCACTAGCCAATTATCCAAGCTTAATCATTTATTCTGTTTTCCGTCGAAACATGGGAGAACGTTTTTATTCACTGGCCTCATCTATCGGATTTGCTGTGTTTATGTTGCTTCCCGCATTACCCGGATTAGTCGGTCATGATTCATCATTCGCTTATTTTGATATTTCGGAAACGTTCAATTGGTTCTGGGTCTTATTCACATTTGCATTTATAGGTATTGCTATTCTCCGTAGGTTGGAATTTTCACGCACCGGATATACCTTCGATACGGAACGATTCAGCTACTCTGAAGGCGAACAAATGGCTTTCTGGGGCGAATTAAATCAATCTTTTCCCCAATTGAGAATCAATCCTATCAATGTTTCAAGATATTACGAACCGTTAGTCGTTTTTCTTGTCGGATTCTTTCTTGCTCTGTTACCGTTTACAGGAATAACCGGTGATTTCTTAATGCTGACAGCTATACTGCACTATGGTAAGGTATTTGTGCTATGGCAACGCGGGAGAGAGTTTGTTTTGAACCAAATAGATGAGATAATCGCAAACGAGGATATGGGTAGAACGTTTTTGGATGACGAAACAGAAGCAAGCGGCAGAGGGTTTAAAATGAATTGCCCTAGACCGAAAAACCCTGAAATGAGGGAGAAAGTATTAAGTCATATGATAGATGAAAGTGAAGGTTCGGTGGTTAGCTAATCAAACATAACTATAAAAAGTCTAAGCAGTGCTTAGGGAAGATGTCTGATGTAAAAAATGGGGTAGAAAATATGCTCTGCAATGTCTGATTCTTCCGCAGTGCTAATATATGGATTTTGCGTATTCGGAATTATCGGGCTTCGCTCTTCTCTCTGCTATAACAATTCCACAAAAGAAACAACAGAAAAAACCGGCAAAAAAAAGAGAAAAAGAAAGCCTATGCCATCAGGTATATTGCGGCGCGGGAGTCAAGGTTTTTGCTATATTGTTTTATACCTTTGAAAATCAATTATGAACAAATAAAAGAATATCGCAAAACCCGAAGGGCATGACCTTTACCCCGTGTTGCAATGCACCTATCTTTGCGATTTTTTTTGATTTTTCAAAATAGCTTATTATCTCTTATCCAATGCTCTGACTCAATAATAAAATTAATCAGAGATTATGTACTTATTGACCTTTAGGAACATTCCAACTAATACTCCCATGATAACAACAATAGCTCCAGGATATGCTTTATTGGTTTTTAAAACCACTGCACCCTTAATTTCAAGGTCAATTTGTCCATTTGAAGTAATACCTGAATAGATTAGAAAACATCCCAAAATTATGGCAAGACCAACAATAGATGCCTTGATAACATATTCTCTGTGAGCTCGTCTCGAAATAATATTTATCGTTTCTTTGGAGACTTTAGGAGAGATTCTAATCTCCTTGTAATAAGGCTTTGTTTTAAAAAACATATATTGACTTATTTCAAGATTGAACGTAGCTCAAGTTTAGCAACAGCAACCCTTGATGCTCTTTCCCGTTGTTCAAAATCGCTTTTTATTTCTTCCATCTTTTGAGCAACTTGCATGTCAAATTGAGCACATACATCTGCATTGATAGTATATGCCTTGCCCTCACGAGCCAGTTCATTATACATCTCGGCAAATCTTGATTTTAGCTTAGTTGTCATGATTATGATTTCCTATTAAATTATCCGCAAATATAGAAATATTATTTAAACCAAATTCCAGATAGTGATACGTACCAGTTTGTTCTAAGTTACCGTACTTAACAGAATTCATACCTGTTTTATCATAAGATCGAACTATTGTATAGTTTGAATTTGAAGCAAAAATAAGATGATGGTCATATCCTGATTCAGTAGCATCAATAATAAATATGCTATTTATATCCTGCTTCTTATGAAGCGTTCTTCCAAATATAACTTCAATAATCCAAACATACCGAGGCATAGATTTATCTATAACAGCATCAATAAATTTAGAGGAGGAATCTAATTTTGAAAGATACGACTTGTAGGATTTACATGAGGTTAAAAAATGTCTGAAAATATTATCTCCGACTGGATTTAAAAAATCAGTAGAAGTGATTTTATTTTTATCATCACCTAATTTGTCAATCTGTTTTAAAACCGTTGGAAAAAGTTCCATTAATTGAAAAGCTTCAAGATGTACTTTCGGAAACAATGGTACAATTATCGATTTTATAGAATATGATTTATTATCCGCTGCTTGAAGGGGATTGTCAAACGAAACTATTTGATATGGAGCTGCTCCATCATTCATGACAAGCAATTTATCGAAGAAATCTGAAAAATAAAAATTTCTATGACTATTATTATCAACAGGGTTCCCTGTAATTTGTTCAAACACCTTTTTTATTGTTGATGTTAAATTTTTATGATTATCCTTTTTATCAATAACTTCAACATCACTATCAATGTTTTCCCTTCCAATTACTAATACAGAATGGTGATTTTTGCCTGTTGATAAATTTGCGATAAAGGGAAGACCAGACTCAATATAAATGTAGAGTATCTTTTTTAACTCATCCCAAGAATAAACTCCATCCTCAAGTGAATAGACAACGGTTCCAAAACCTAATTTTTTAAGAGTAAAAGAGATATATTCTGTTTGCATTCCTTTTGAAGGAAGTTGTCGCTCAAAACTTTGTTTTGAAAGAATCTTAACAATTTGCGAAGGTAAAAGCACAGAGAATTCAGCATACTTAGTACCAAAATATTCAATCAAATTCAGCAGTGATGTCTCTGAGCATGTAATAAATTCTTTGTCCTGAGTTGCGTAAGAAAATCCTTGAATGCTTAATTTATAACCTCTTAATAATATTTCCTTTTTTGTTTGGCAACATACAAAATTGTGTATTTTTAATACATTAGGAGAAAGAAATGAATTTCCAATAATATTGTACGAGGTAGGTCTGAGAGTTATATAGCCTAAGTAATTGTCCTTAGCAATTTCGGGATTCTTCCCAGAATAAATATGGTCTTCTTCAACAATATCTTTAAAAAATGACAATCTAATACAGTTACGATCATATTGATTGTATTTCATACTATAAAAATGATAATACGTATCCCTATAAAACTTTTCAACATATGGGTATTCTACGTATACAACCAAGTCATCAATAAAATTATCTAGAACAGGTGTTAATTGGTCTTCTGTTCGTAGGGTAGGGATTTTAAATTTTTGCTCAACAAAAGTAGAAACTTGACCTATTAACTCACTTTTTGTTAGAAAGCCAGAGATTATCATAAAACGGTAATTTTCGGCTAATGTATTGTTTTTTAGTTAAAATAAAAAGAGAGCCTTATTAGACTCTCTTTTTTGATTCTAATACTCGTTAGCCAACATTATTGTAAGAATACGACGGGTCTGTTTTGGGTCGGAAGGGTCTTCACTGCCGAATTTCATTGTTTTATCGTAATAATCGAACTTCCAGAAAACGGTTTCGCCGTTCTGTTTGAAAGAACCGAAATCATGTTCACCGTAAGGGTCATTATCTTCGGTGAAATCCGAAAAGTTTTGAACTTTCGTCAGGATTTCCACACGGTCGTTTTCCGGCAAGGCTGCAACTCCTCGTGTAATGAATGCTTGGCCTCCTAACATAAACATCGGTAAATTCTTCCGAAATAAGTCATTCAATTGGGCGATAATTTGTGAGTTTGTATTGGTGTCCATCATATTTTCCTTTCCTTGGGTTAGTGTTGAACACGCCTGCGGAATAAACCTGGAAAGCGAAAAGGCCAGCTCCCCGACATGAACAAAAACGAGTGCGGAGCCGTTTTTTTCATGGAGTCGTCAGAAACCCGTCAGGGTTGGAATAAGCGGACTTTTCGCGCCAGGTTAAGCATGGCGAACAGTTCAACACCGCATGGAAAAGGAAACACGGACAGCCGTGAATAAAAACGCACAAACATCATATTGTATCCGAATACATCAATGACCGATTGCCGGCAGGAATGTCACTGGTAAAAATAACTAAAAAGAAAAAAAACCGAAAGACCGGAGACAGCCTTTCGGAAAGGTTGTCGGTTTTCAGATGACAAAATCTGTCTTGATTTCAGCGACGGTGGGCAAATCTATATTGTATTTTACCATCAGGTTTTTCAGGGAACGGAATGCACGGCTTTCGGTTCCGTTGAGATTGCACCAAAAATAAACTCTGCCGTTTTGATCAAAATTGCAATGGAGTGTCTTCCATGCACAACCGAGATAATGAACGGTGTATATAGCCAGAAAACGGGCATATTCATCATAAGATAACTGAGCATCATTGCTCTTATTGAAATAACATGGAACCGAATGGTAAGAATATATTTTCATGATTTCTCTCCTTTTCTCTATGAAACAAGATTGAAGCGGTTTGCAATTTGAAAGGCTTCATATTCAAAAGCAGTCCATGCAAAGCAGTTTTTTAAATCGCCGTTAATGATAATCGGGTAGCCGGTTTCAATTTCAACGGTTTGGCGGATTTCTTCGATTTCATCATAATGCCTGTCAAAGAAGGCATGGGTTTGACAATAGTAAATCAAAGAATTCACCATGCCTGAGACACATCCGTGACTTAAAAGGTCATCGAAGAATGAACGTATTTCGTCGGAATCCAATGCTTCACGGATAACGCATTTCTGAATTTCATTTGCTTTAGTACTTAGAAACCGTAAAAGTTTCTTTCTGATTTTATTATCCGGCAACATTTCAGCCTCTCTTTCATTTGGGTTATCGGATGAGGCAGAATAAGTCTCTTACACAAGGCAGGATGTCATGGCCAACACGGACACGGAGCGGGCCGGCCATTGACAGCCTGCCGTAAGAGACTATGCCGAATAAAGTCCGATAACCTTTGAAATAGAGGCGTTATGATAGAGGTAATAAATCAGATGAAATCCGGGGTAAACAGACAAAGAATGAAAAGAAAAAGAGAGCCGAAGCTCTCTTTCCGATGGGTATTATTTGTTTTCGCGGATGAGTAACCGGATATCCCAATCAAAGAATTCCAGTGATTGACTGAACCCCTTGCCGTCTTTATGCGGCCAAAGTGCGCCGACCTTTTGAAACACGGCCTTATCGTCCCGATTTTTGACCAGATAGACAATGTGAGAAGGTTTTTTCTTATCGTCGATTTCCGTGGTTCCGATTTCCTTGTTTTCCGTCATGTGCAATGCTCCTTTTGTTACGGTTGAAACCGGGAACATCAGAACGCACTGACCGAAAAATAAAAACGCACAATAAAAGGGGATGCAGATATGTTTGCATTTAAGAAGATTTGTTAGTAATTTTAATTAACCATAATTGATTTTATTTGTTAATATTTAGGTATTACGCATATTTTCACAAAACCAAGTAAAAAGATTATTTGATACTTATAAATAAGAAAAAAAATTAGTTTTGTATTGCAAAAAATATGATACAATGAAAAATTATTGCAATAAAACGTTGGGAAATGAATATGTTCAATGTTTTAATAGTTCAAATAAACATACCGTAGACATTACGGGGAAAGACGATTCCATGGATACTAAATATCCTATAAATTTTGACATCGAAATTGAAATTGAGGATCATAATCAAAAATTAATTCTCGGCAAAGAACATAGTGCTCAATTAACAGTCAAATTAAAGAATATGCCTCATAAAGATATAATAAATACTTTTATGGTCTTTTTTCATTCGAATGTAATTGATATTATAAAATCGGAATATCATAAAAAGCTCGAATTTATTAATAAGACTGCTGTATGTGAATTTAAATTTATTCCTCATAAAGTAGGTAAAACAGACGTTCATTTTGAAATTTATCAAAATGAACGTCTGTTTTATTGCAAAACGGCTAATTTACTAACTATAGATAAAAATGATTCTTATTTCAACGGACCTAACATTTAATGCTACTATTTGTAATGAAGAAAGTTATTTATTCAAAGAAATTTTACTTAACTCTAAATTAGGTCTTGTACTCAAAAATTTACTAACCCAAGTAACTTCAATATTTGAAATAGAAAATACCGACGAGGATTTTAATTCGGCATTAGAAGGGTTTAGAATTTCCTATAAAAAAATAGCTAAAGCTTTAAATTCATCATCAGGGAATATTATAGACGACTCAAATCAATTAGATATTCTTTATAAGGAAATCAGTAGAATTGGGAAGGAAATTTTTGATATTATTTCCGAAAATGATGAAATAGGATTTTTAAACGATCTTTTTGAAGATCAAACGAATTTAATTAAAAAAATAACAATTTCATCCAACCAATTTTTTATTCCATATGAATTTCTTAATAGAACTGGCAATGCTAATACCGAAGCATTACTTGGAATTAAATATATTTTCAAAAGATCCTATCCCAAATTTGAAACTATTATTGAAAAACAATCTGAAATATTTAAACTCATACATATAAGTGACCCTAACCTTCAATTTGTAAATGATATTGAAATCCCATTTTTGAATAGATTAAAGAGGTTTACTGTTAAAGTTACTGATGTCAATAACCTTGAGATACAATCAAAAGATGAATTAATTCAATTTCTTAATAATTCAGATTTTCAGTTCTTACATTTTGCTTGCCATCTAAATCACAACAAAGATTCATATTTTCATTCATACCTTAAGTATAAGAACATAATAATTACATTCACTGACTTAAATGATTTTGATTCTGTTAAAGGTAAGATAGTTTTTTTGAACTGCTGTAGATCTGGAATTTCAAACATTAATCATTCAATGAATTTTACCCGAAAATTGCTCAAAAAAGGAGCTGCCTGTATTATTTCTGTGGATATGGATGTTCCAGATGAGTTTGCTGCTAATTTTTCAACTATATTTTATACTGTACTTTTCAAAAATAAATTAAATCTGAATGAGGCTTTATATATAGCTTCGAATTTTTTCTTGGAGAAAAAAAATAATATTGGTGGATTTTTCTACTCAGTATATGGCGATACAAATATTTACAATAATTAATATGGAAACTCAGGGAAATATTTTAATTTTTAGTTCATATGAAACGAATACACGAGGATCATCTTTTGACAACCCCATACCCATAGAAGAGTTTAAAAAAGAAGTAGAAAATTTTTATAAAACTATTTCTCAGGCTTTCGTAAGATTGGACAATATGGTTGGACAATATTCCTTGGAAGAAATTACAATTAATGCAGAATTCAATGCAAGCGGAAAAATCGGAATTTTGGCATTTGGGGCTGAAGCAGGGATTAAAGGCGGAATATCATTCAAGCTAGTAAGAAAAAAGACTGACTGAACCCCTTTCCGTCTTTATGCGGCCAGAGTGCGCCGACCTTTTGAAACATGGCCTTATCATTGTGATTCTTGATCAGATAGACAATTTGCGAAGGTTTTTTGTACTTTTCGATTTCCGTTGTTCCAATTTCCTTGTTTTCCGTCATGTGCAATGCTCCTTTTGTTACGGTTGAAATCGGGAACATCAAAACGCACAGACAGAAAAATGAAACTCCGCCAGCTTACACAGGCGGTTTTCATTGGTTTCGGGCTTACGCCGGTGGTCTTAGGGCGCAGATAAAAACACACAAAAGTTCACTATAAATCTCCGGGTTTAAGAAAATCAATTTTGATTTGCGGAAAGAGTTTTTCAAAGTCTTTCTGTTTGTCCAGGCAATAATTAATAATTTCTTCTGCTTCCTTGCGGATTAGAACAATAAGTTCTTCTTTTGTCGGGCGTTCGGTCATTGAATAGATTAAGGACATGGCTAAGGCTCCCTTCGGACCTAAATATTTAAACCGTTTATCCCCATTTTCATTCCGAAGTGTTGAATCGGTCTCTGTTAATCCTAATACATCGGTATATTCATTGAACATCCCGACAAACTTCCATTTTCCGTTGTCTGGATTAAACTTCTTTACCGATTCCATGTCGGATTTTACATCGACCCGGATAAGTTTACGGCCTTCCCCGTCTTGGGTATCCACCATGCACCAGGAACGTTCATTTCTTATCAGCTCCTTGGTTTCAGGGTCGTCGCCGGTATAAACAATAGCGGCTCTCTCTCCGTCATCATCCAACATCCTTATCCCCTTAAGCATAAATCCCTGAAGGCTTGCCAAATATTCGAAAATCTCTTCATCCTCAATTTTTACAGTCATTTTTATATCTCCTGTTATGCAGTTTCAAGCGAAGGCTTTTTAAACCACATCCTGTGCTTTAGCGGTACGCACAAAAGTGCACACTGAATCACGATTCTGTGCGTAGATGATTTTGTAAAAAAGAAAGAGATTATTATCTTGCTTTAACAACAAAATCAGACAGGCCGGGATGATTCGCATGATTCAAAGCACAAACAGCGGACACGCAAAATCCTATTTTAATGACGCTCTATCCAGAGGTGATTATTATATGGATGGGCAAGAGCTGAGCGGACGTTTTCACGGGAAAGCGGCTGAAAAGCTCGGTCTGAGCGGTGCCATAGAAAAAAGCGATTTTTACAGGCTGTGTGAGAATATCAATCCTAAAACCGGTGAAAAACTTACTCCACGAAACAAGTCAAACAGGACGGTGGGCTATGATATAAATTTTCACTGTCCGAAATCGGTTTCGATTTTGAACGCATTGGGTGATGACAAAAGAGTCATGGAAGCATTCCGCGCAAGCGTGAATGAAACCATGATTGAAATCGAAAAGGATATAAAAACCCGTGTGCGCGGCGACCGTGCTATGGATGAACGCACAACCAGGAATCTGATATGGGGCGAGTTTGTTCATCTGACGGCACGGCCTGTGGACGGGATGCCTCCCGACCCTCACCTTCATGCGCACTGCTTTGTCCTTAATACCACATGGGATGAGGCCGAAAGTAAATTCAAGGCCGGGCAATTCCGGGATATTAAACGCGATATGCCCTATTATCAGTCGATGTTCCAGAAAACAATGGCCGATAAACTCAATGCTATCGGATATGAAACCCAAAGCACTGAAAAAGCTTTTGAGATAACGGCTATTCCGCAAAAAGCAATTGAGGTGTTTTCCAAACGTACCGATACCATAGGCCGCTATGCCAAAGAGAAAGGTATATCCGACATATATGAACTGGACAAGCTGGGCGCGCGTACCCGAAGCAAAAAAGAAAAAGGTTATTCCATGACCGAACTTCGGGAATTGTGGATAGACCAGGTTAAGGACATTAAAGACGAACGTATAACGGGAAGTGACGGGAAAACCACCACCACTCAATCGATGAAAGAAAAACGTATCAGTGCTCCTGAAAAAGCCCTTACCGCAGAGCAATGCGTTGATTATGCCCTGAATCATTGTTTTGAGCGGTATTCCGTCGTTCAGGACAGGGTTCTTTTGAGCACTGCGATGCAATACGGTATCAGGGATTGCACTGTAAAGACTTCGGATATAAAGACGGCTTTTGAAAATGATAAACGGATTATTCGGATTGAATATCGAAACACCGTGCAGTGCACAACGAAAGAAGTCCATTTTGAAGAAAAGAAAATGATTGACCTTGCCCGTAAGGGCAAAGGCATATACAGGCCGATTGACAGGGAAGCTGACAAAATAGAGTTCCACGGATTGAATAACAGACAATCCCGTGCAGTGCGTCAAGTGTTGGGCGGTATCGACCGTGTTACCATTATTCAGGGCAAAGCCGGAACGGGTAAAACATCCCTGATGCGCGAAGCGGTTGAGAATATCGAAAAATCTGGATTGAAAGTCTTTCCTTTTGCCCCCTCTTCCGAAGCGGCAAAAGACGTATTGCGCGGTGAAGGTTTCGGTAATGCCGACACAGTGGCGCGGTTACTTCTGGACAGGGAACTTCAATCAAACATCAAGGGACAGGTTCTTTGGATTGACGAAGCCGGATTACTGAGCACAAAGGATATGGTCGGGGTTTTAAGGATTGCCGATGAAAACAATGCGCGTGTCGTGTTGTCAGGTGATACGCGCCAACACAGCAGCGTTCAGCGCGGTGATGCTTTGCGTATCCTTCGCAATGTCGGCGGAATTAAAGTTGCCGGGGTAAATCAAATTTACCGACAAAAAGTTGAAGCCTATAAAAACGCAGTTTCGGATATTTCGGAAGGAAAAGTTGCAAGCGGATTTGACCGTCTGGACAAGATGGGGGCAATTGTTGAAAAAGAACCTTACGAATTGACCTCGGAACTGGCAAAGGATTATCTGGATTGCCGGGAAAGCGGTAAGTCCGCCCTTATCATTGCCCCGACCCATGAACAGGGCGAAGCGGTTTCGGATAAAATCCGGGAAGAATTGAGAAACCGGAAAATCATCGGCGAAAAAGACAGACCGTTTGAACGGTTGAAAAACAAAAATCTGACCGAAGCCCAAAAACAGGACGTACGGAATTTTAAAGCCGGTGAGGCGGTGCAGTTTCATCAGAATGTCAAAGGCATTCAGCGCGGCTCTAAACTGGCCGTAAAGGATGTATCAAACGATACGGTTATTCTTGCCGACCGTGACGGCAAAACCATTCCGTTGCCCTTGAATAAGCCGGAATGTTTTGACGTATACACCGTCCATGAACTTAATTTAACACAGGGTGATGCAGTCCGTATTACAAAAAACGGGTTCGATAAAGAAGGAACACGTCTTGATAACGGCAAAGTTCTTGAGGTGAAAGGGTTTGACCGCAGTGGTAATATTAAGGCTATCTCAGCCAACAATCCCGGCGGGAAAGAAATTATTTTGGATAAAGATTTCGGGAATATCAATCATGCCTATGTGATGACTTCCCATGCCTCGCAGGGGAAAACCTTTGACCGTGTGTTTATTGCTCAACCGTCGGCCACGTTTCCCGCAACGAATACGAAACAGTTTTATGTTTCGGTTTCGCGCGGTCGGGAAAGCGTAAAAATATATACAGACAGCAAGGAAGACCTGCTCGACCATGTTCAGGTATCGGGAGACAGGCTTTCAGCAACTGAACTGCAACAGATGCAAACCGATAAGATTGCCGACATGGTGCGTGTACAAAAAACAAAGGAAAGCTTTAAAGAACACAACACAGATACACTAAAACCCAAAGACTATGGAAGAGAACCGGAAATATAGAACACGGATTGACGATTTCATTGACGGTAAAACTGAAAATAAGGAGAATGATATTCTTTACAGGGATAACAAAGCGGAATCAAAAAAATACACGTCCGTCAATTTTGTTTGGCTTGACGGGCGTCAACACGCCTTTACTTATTCGTATTTGGTAAGCGTATCATTTGAAACCCGAGATACCGGAAATATTATAACTGCGAACTTTACATCGCATCAGGTTTCTGTTCAGGGATACAAACTTTATCCGATTTATGAGGGATTAATGAACCATACCGCCGGTACAGTGAAACAGACGGAAAGCCGATTTGCATCTCTTTCCGACGCTGAAACACCTGAGGTTAATGAGATTACAGTTGTGTAAATCATTAACTATAATACACCATACTTCTTAAAATTTTCAGCCTGTTCAAATATTTCGACATATACTTCGTCCCTTTCTACCGGTGGATAATCAAACTCGTCCAAAAGCAGTATTAATCCAACTTTCAAAGCTGATTTAATATCGTCTCGTTTGTCCCAATCCGGAAATTTAGCCTGTCCGTCAACCAAGTCTTTGACGGCTTTTGATAGTTCAATCAATTTATCTTCAGGGTAGGTAAAGTCATATTTTATACAAAGGTCTTTCAGGATGTCATAAAATGCCTTTTCTTCAAAATCAATACCTAAAGCCTCGCCTGCCGAAAACTCCTTATGTACTTCCCAAATTAGATTGGTGAGCTGTTCTGCCATTTCCTCATATACTTCGCTTCGTAGAATGTCGCTTTCGTCCCGTTGATTATAACGTTCAACAAGTACCTGCATCTTTTTGGAAAAATCAACACCCTTAACCTTGTTTACCTTCTTTATTTCGCCAATGACTTTTGCCAGCAACTGTTGAAGAAGTTTGATTTTAGTGTTTGGCAATTTGATTTTATCAATCTTTGCCAAATAATCTTCATCAAATAAATCCTGCTCTGTTTCTTGTTCGTTGCCGAGTTTAAAGATTTCTTGCACACCATCACTTTGCAAAGCTTCTTTTATCATTTCGCGAACTCTTGCATTCATTTGTGCAGTGTCAGGGGCATTGCCTTTTGTAAGCTTGAAAACAATAGAACGAACAGCTAAATAAAAGTGAGTATAATCTCTTTCGGTTTGAGATAAACTCTCACTTCCGGCACAAATATCATAAGCTGCTTTAAGTCGTTTTACCAAACCCATAAAACGGGTTTCAAACTCTTTAGTTTGCTGTGCAAACTCGGCAGCCATATTTAAAGTATTTAACTGTTCAATTGTCGTACCCTTAAAATATTTGGCACTGTCGAACGTATGAAATAATTTAGCCAAGAGGTCTAAATGATTTCTGACAATGATTAAAGATTCTGCAATGTCCTCAAAGTTGTTTTCATCGCCTTTGTTGTATTTAGCTAAAGCCAAATTCATTTGTTTTTTAATGCCGATATAATCCACCACCAAACCTTTATTTTTACCTTCAAACTTACGGTTTACCCTTGAAATGGTTTGAATCAGGTTGTGCTGTTTAATCGGTTTATCAATGTAAATGCTATCTAAGAAAGGAACATCAAAACCGGTGAGCCACATATCAACTACAATTGCAATTTTAAAATTGGAGTTCTCGTTTTTAAACTCGGTATCTAATGTTTTGCGATAATCAGAAGTCCCCAATAATTTGTATAGAGTTTCATTATCATCTTTGCCTCTAGTCATAATCATTTTGATACGTTCCATCGGTTTTATTCTGGTTCGTTCTTCCTCTGTCAGGATTTCACTTTCGTCAGCGACTCTTACCTCATTCCATTGGGGACGCAAAGCAATTACATTCTTATAAAAGTTATAGGCAATTTCACGACTGCTGCAAACAAACATTGCTTTCCCTTTGACGGTTGCGCCTTCCGAAATTCTATTCTCGTAATGGGTAACAAAATCTTCAGCCAAAGCTTGTAATCGTTTAGGGTCGCCTAAAATGGCGTTCATTTTTGCTGATTCTTCTTTGCTTTGTTCTATTTGGTATTCGTTGGCACCCTCTTCGGCAGCTGCTTCGTAATACTTTTCAATTTTCTCTAATTCAGTGTTGTTTAAAGCCACTTTTGCAGCTCTGCCTTCATACACAATTCTAACCGTGATTTCATCTTTTACCGATTCAGTCATTGTATAGGCATCAACCACTTTCCCGAATACATCCAACGTGGCGTCAATAGGTGTGCCAGTGAAGCCGACAAAAGTTGCATTGGGTAAAGAGTCGTGCAGGTACTTAGCAAAACCAAACGTTTTGGTAACCCCCTTCTCGGTAACTTTTATTTTTTGGTCGAGGTTTACCTGAGTGCGGTGTGCTTCGTCCGAAATACAAATGATATTGGTTCTGTCACTGAGAAGTTGGGTATCTTCGGTAAACTTGTGAATAGTTGTTAAGAAAACACCACCGCTTTGTCGGCCTTGTATCAACTCACGCAAATCAGTTCGGCTTTCAACACTGACTATGGTGTTATCACCGATAAACTTTTTGGCATTGGTAAATTGTCCAGAAAGCTGGTCGTCCAAATCGGTGCGGTCGGTAATCATTACAATGGTGGGGCTTTCAAAGTATTCGCTTTTCATCAGCAATCTTGCCAAGTAAAGCATTGTGAAACTTTTGCCGCACCCTGTAGCTCCAAAATAAGTACCGCCCTTTCCGTCGCCTTTTGGTCTTTGGGCAATCTTAATATTATCGTATAGTCGGTTGGCGGCATAATATTGCGGATAGCGACAAACGATTTTTTCGTTCTTCTTTGAAGTATCGGGTATGTAAATAAAATTGCGGATAATATCACGCAAACGGTTTTGGTTCAGTATCCCTTGCACTAAGGTAAACATACTGTCTATACCATCAACATCTTTTGCCAAACCTGCCACTCTGCGCCAAGCATAATAAAATTCATAAGGGGCAAAAAACGAACCTGCTTTGTTGTTTGCTCCATCGCTTATTACACAAAAAGCATTGTACTTAAACAGTTCGGGAATATCTCTGCGGTAGCGAACAGTTAATTGTTTGAAGGCATCAAAAACAGTGGCTTCTTCACGTACGGCACTTTTAAATTCAAACACCACCACCGGCAAACCGTTGATATAAATAATGCCATCGGGTATGCGTTTTTCGGCCCCCACAATTTCTAACTGAGTTACAAATTTGTAGATGTTGTAATCGGAAGGATATTGTTGGACGGGTTCTGCTGCAATGAAATCTAAATCAATACCAGCGAGTTGAGATTCTAAACCGTTGTAATCTATCAACTCAATATGAATATCTTTTTGATTTCGGTCTTCACGTTTAAGAATAAACCCATCTGAAAGCCAGCGCATAATGGTTTTATTGCTTTCATAAAGGTCGCTTGCAGGCAAAGTTTTAATTTGAAGAATGATAGACTTGGCTTCGGTAACTGTGAGTTGCTTGCTTCGGTATTTGGTGAGCAAATAATTAAGAAAATCTTCTTCAATTAACACTTCGTCGGCATTTCGCACAATAGTATTGCCCAAGTGGTGGAGAAATTTTTCATTCCCCAACAACTCAACAAAAGCCTTTTCTAATTTTTCTTCAGTGAATTTCATTATGCTATTATTTCAACTCCAATACTTTCAAGTAAAGCTTCATATTGGTCATTATCATTGTATTTTATTTTATTCAAAATAAATTGAGCAACCTTTTTTAGTTCGGGAATATCAACAGGAACCATCCCTCGATCAAAAATTTCCTCCAAATGTGAAAGCTCATTATTCAATCTGTCTGTTAAAACAGTCGCTTGGTTATCATTCCCAAAATATTTCAATAGCCTTTTGGTATTTGCATTTTGAGTATTGTTATCTATTCGTGAAGGGTATTTATAAAACAACAATGCCTCTAAAAACTTACGAGTGTTATTTCCAAAATTGTAGTAAACAGAATAGTTTGCCTCATCATTTATGTCTGCATTTGCACACAAGTAAATTTGATGAAACAAGAAATTAAACTCTGTTACATAGTCTTTTAAGTATTTTGGCATTAACCTGATTTGACTCTTTTGACCTTCACGAATAACAATAAATGATTGTGTTTTATCTCTATTAGGCAATCTTTTTAAATATTTCAGAAAATCAAGATTATGTGTTGATACAAAAAACTGTTCAAAATCTTGTTTAGCGACAATTTCAGAGTTAATTAGGCTATAAACGAAAAATATGTGATTGCTATCCAAACTGGAAATAGGGTCATCAATCCAAATTATTGGCTTGCTCCCTTTTGTTTCAATATCTTCCAACTTTGCCATAAAGTAGCAGAAAGCAATTAAACTACATTCACCTTCGCTTAAATGATGGGCCTTTTTGCCGTTTCTTATTATTTCAAAACGAATCTTTTTGCCGCCAAATTGGTCAGGTTCTTCTAATGACTGTAATGTGAGAAAATCGTGGCCGAAAAAGTTATTGAGATACTCGTTTACTTTCAATGCACCTTTTTCTTCATCATTCATTAAGCGTTCTTTATCCTCAATCTGTTTTATTTGATTGTGAATTTTTTGAGCGAAGTCCGCTTTCTCCTGAGCTTTCGTATTTGCAATTGCTTTTAACCCTTCAATTTTTGTTATCTCATCTGAATATTGAATTGTCTTTACAAAGTCACTAACTTCTCGCAATCGCAATAGTCGTTTAGCTTCGGTTTGTTTTGCACCAAGTGATGTTGTGTAATTATTTGCTTTGAGCCTTATATTTTCAAAAATCATCCAACACCATTCAATCCGTTTGCTATTATCTGTGATTGGAGAATATGGTTTATGGTTTAGCAAATCATCCATGCGTTCCGTTAATAGTGCAACAATTTTACTCAATTCTGATTTTATACCTGCAATAACGTATTGCCTAAAAGCAATTAAACGGTCTAAATCTATATGAAACTTTGAATAGAATACAGATTTATTGATAAGCAAACATGAATCAAGTGTTGCAATTTCTTGTTGTATCTCACTGATTAAATTCTCAATTTCCTTTTCAAGCTTTTCTGATTCTTCATCAAAGTGGGTTTCAAGTTCCTTCCATCTATGGTCAGAAATATCATTACCGCAAAAGGAACATTGTTTCAGTTTATCTTTATGTAGCAGTCTTCCTTCTTTAACCCAACGATTCAAAATTGAATCCTTTACCAATTGTTCAATTTTATCCGAGCTACTTATTGGCTTTGTAATTAGTGTTTCTGCCTTATCGTTGAAGATTTTTAAATATAAACTTGCTTTCGAAATTGGTCGAATATCTTGATTTACTCTTTCATTAAGTAAAGCATTTATTCCTGTTACTTCACTATCGGTTAATGACTTGAATGATGTTTCTAAAACCGCAGAAATATCCGCTTCAAGTTTCGGTTTAGTATAGTTTTGGTCGCCAAAACGCTCAAATTTGTACTTAATACCGTTGGGGTTATTTGTCGCCTTATGACTTAGTTGCTGATTGAGTGAGTTGTTTGCTCCTTCGTAAGCCTGTCTTGTTGTATCTGCAATTACTTTGGCGTTCTTTAATTCAAGGTAAAACCCACTTTCGCTACCATCTTCATTGATACCTAATTCGCTTTTAAGAGAGGCTATTTCTCCTTCTATTGTTGCATTACCCCCTAAAATTGCAAATGGGTTAATGCTCTCATCTGGGTATGCAATAAATCGAAGATTATCTTTTACAAAATCTTCATTGAAGACCCGTATTTTTTTACCTTGAGCTGTTAAATTGGCTTGCGTAGCATCTGCTGTGTCCTTTATGGTTACTTCAAATTCAGGATTTTCATACTTGTTTGAAATTTCGCCTTTTTCTAAAGCCCTGACAATTCTTGATAAAGTTGTTTTGCCGGAATAGTTTCTGCCATAAATTATATTGATATCTTTGAATGTTTGCACATTGCCAGCCCCATCACATACCGAACTATCCCAAATAAAATTTTGGAATACAGCCAGGTTCTTTATGGTTTTGAACTTCTTTATCATAATTATTCTACTGTCGCTAATTTGGAAAGAAGTAGGTCTTTTAGTTCAGTTAGTTTTTGGTTTTTAAAGTCGGTACAATCAATTAATAATTGAATCTTAATTGCCAATTTCGAAAATTCAATAATTATGTCATTTTCAGGTATTAAAATTGGGATTTTAACTAGGTCTTTTATTGGCAATTGTGGCTGTGCAGAACCTGACAAGTAATTTTCTATTGATTTTTTAATGTCAGAATTACGAAGCATTGAATAAACAAATATTGTAGATTTTGAGATTTCTTTTGCCCTCATAATCACCATACCTGAATTAATTCTAATGTGGTTATAGATAATAGACTCACTATAAAAAGCTACGTTACCAACGGTACCTCTTGACGTAAGAACAATGTCATTCCGTTTTAATTTACCTTTCCTAAGTTTTTCATCTTTTCCTTTAGTGATAAATTTGGTTTCCGAAAAATCAAAACCAATTTTAGTAACATTCCCTGCATTTAAAAACAAACAAAAACCATTATCAAATATTTCTTCAATACTTGGATAATTTGTTCCTCTATCACCATCTATAATTTCAACTAATTCATTAAGTGACCCAGTTCTCCACCCCTTTGGAATCTCTTTTCCCAATTCCTCATTCCAAACCATTTCCCCACCACTACTTTTATATGGTTTGCCTTCTTTGTTAGGAAATTCAAAATCAACAAACCATTGCTTGTAAATAGCATGTGCGGTTTCTTCGAGTTTGGATATAAGTTGGTTGTTAAGGTTTATTCGGTTTTGGATTATGTTGTATTCTTTTACAATTTCTTTTTGTTTCGTGAAGGAAGGAATGGGTAGTTGCATATCGCAAAAATCTTCCCACTCTAGACTTCCACGAACACCACCAACAGCATTAAAACAAGCTTCTCTATCAAATTCTGAACGAGTAAACCACATCATTAAATATTCGGGCAATAGCTCGCTTTCGTCTTTTACTTCAAATACCGGATAGGCTTGTGAAATAATAGCTTCGTCCACTTCTTGCAACAAAGCTACGGGCATCTTTTTGTCACGCCTTACCTGCATTGTGCTACATGCAAATTGATTTTTGCGAATGATTTTATAGTTCTCCATATCCGTTCCAATAATATTGGCAACAGAAGGAATAAACTGTTTTGAAATGCTTAATCCCAAAAGTTGTTTTACTTGCAACCCTTTGTTTCGTTCATCAACCAGATGAATATGCTCGCCAATTTTTTTATAATTTGATTTCATAACCCAACTCTTTAAAAACGGTTAGCAAATCATTTCTTGAAGCGGTTTCAGCCTTTAACAAGTCAGAGAATTCGGATTGTAGGTTTTGCATCCTTTCGTCAAAGTCAACATTTTCGTCACGGTTCACAAACTCAATGTATTTGCTAGGTACGAGCGAAAAATCTTTTTTAGCTACCTCGTCAAACGAAGCAGAATAGCAATACTCCGGAATATCTTTGTAATTATTTTTTTCTTGTTGCCAAGTGTGATAGGTTTTGCCAATAGATTTAATTTGTTGCTCACCAAATTGAATAAATTTCTTTTCAAATGGCTCACCTATTTGTCGCAAATCCATAAATAGAATTTCCTTTTCACGGTTGCGGTAATGGCGCTGTTCATCACCAATGCTAAGGCTATGCTCCTTTTTATTCTTATTCAATATCCAAATGGTAACGCTTATGTTGGTTGTATAAAACATATCTTGCGGTAATACCAAAATGGCTTCCACCAAATTATTTTCAACAAGTTTTCGACGTATTTTGTATTCTTCACCACCACCGCTTAACGCCCCGTTTGCAAGAATAAAACCTGCAACCCCATTCTCGGAAAGCTTGGAAACCATGTTTAAAATCCAGGCATAGTTTGCATTGCTTTTGGGGGGAACTTCGTAGCCACGCCAACGAGGGTCATTTTTTAATTCGTTTTCAGCACGCCAATCTTTTTGGTTAAAAGGCGGGTTTGCCATTATATAATCGGCTTTCAAGTCTTTATGTTGGTCGTCACCAAAAGTATCAGCTGCCTTTTCGCCTAAATTTCCACTTATACCTCGAATGGCAAGGTTCATCTTTGCCAGTTTGTATGTGGTGTTGGTGTATTCCTGTCCGTAAATTGAGATTTCCTTCTTGTTGCCGTGGTGGTTTTCAATAAACTTGATGGATTGAACAAACATACCGCCCGAACCGCAAGCAGGGTCATAGATTATGCCTTTATAAGGTTCAATCATTTCGGCAATAAGATTTACAATACTCTTCGGTGTATAAAATTCTCCTTTGCCCTTTCCTTCTGCCAAGGCAAATTTCGAGAGAAAATATTCATATACCCGTCCGACAATATCCTGTGCTTTATCTTTAAGAGTATCAATGTCGTTTATTGTATCGAGCAACGATGAAAGTTTGGTAATATCCAACCCTAAACGTGAAAAGTAATTGTCAGGCAATGCTCCCTTTAGTGCTTTATTAGCTTTTTCAATATTGTGAAGCGCAGTATCAATTTTTAACGCAATGTCGTTTTGCTTTGAGTTTTTAATAATGTACGACCAGCGAGAAAACTCATCCAAATAAAACACATTAGCCATGCCATAGAAATCAGGCATTTCAATATACTTTTCTTTTCCTTCAGTTATGAGTTTTTTTCGATGTTCTTCGAACTTATCACTGGCAAATTTTAAGAATATCAATCCTAAGACAACATGTTTATATTCCGCAGGTTCTACGCTACCTCTTAACTTGTTGGCCGAATCCCAGAGGGTTTCTTCAATATTTTTATCGTTTCCGTTCTTTTTAGCCATTTTAAATCAATCTTTTCTTTTCAAAGATAACAAATGCGGTAATTAACTTACAAATTATAAGCTTTATCCGGCTTCTTTGAAAGATTAAATCGCTTGTTAAGGTAAAGAATTTTTCTTAAATATATAAACGGCTTAAATACAATAATTTGCGAAAAGTGTCAGTATTTTTTACCTTAAAAGTGGGAATAAGTGGCACTTTTTGGCGGAAAAGAAAGGGAATTATTACTTTTTAAATCAAAAAACGGGACTTCAGAGTATGAAATCCCGTTTTTGTATCAAAACAAATTTAAATGGTCATTTAGGGAGTTAAATCGGTTTTCCAATCCGTTCAAAATTATGTGGTCGAGAACCTGAATATCCAAGAAACCGCCGCATTCTCTTATTTTCTTGGTAATGGCAATATCGGCATCACTTGGTTTCATATTCCCTGACGGGTGGTTATGAGCCAGAATTATAGAACTTGCTCCCGCTTTCAGAGCAATGGCAAAGATAATTTTCTGGTCTGTAACCGTACCGGAAATCCCGCCCAGAGATACTGTAGAAATCCCCAATACACGATTGGAACGGTTTAACAGCATGACTTTGAACTGCTCAACAATGGCAATTTTTGTGGAATCCCAATTCTCACGAAACAAAGAATGAGCCTCTTCCGCGCAATTAATTACCGGCCTTTTTATAAGTTCCAGCGCGGGCTTATATACAATGTCGATTTCATTCAGAATGAATTTTTTTGTTGGCATTTCGGTTACTCCCTATTAAATTAACAATGGGAGTTTCTGCCGAATTTTTATTTCTTACTACGCACAAAAAAATTGAATTAAATATTTATACCTATTGCATATCAACACATATTGACATTTCTTGATATAAGCATAATCCATTAGCCCATCTCATTTGGTCAATTGTATGACATTCTGCTTCAAATAGTTTTGGTGCTGCCACTAAAATACTTATACATTTAGCACGACTGGTGGCAACATTTAACCGATTTGGGTTATAAAGGAAACTCATTCCTCTGGGCGCATCCTCAGGTGAAGAGCTTGTCATTGAATATATTACAATAGGAGCTTCTTGTCCCTGAAATTTATCTACCGTACCGATGGGAAAATCAGGAAGAGACTCTTTTAATACACTTACCTGAGCATTATAAGGGGCAATAATTAGAATATCATCTTTTGTCAAAGATGATGATTTCCCATTTCTATCTACCCATTTTAAATTTGCACTCAATAGATGTTCAACTATCTTTCTAATTGTAGTTACTTCCTCAAGAGCCTGGCTTTGATTTCCAATATGATTTACGGGTACGTAAAAAAGTCCGCTTCCATTGAAAATGGTATTCCCTTCAATTATTTGCTTTTCAAGTCCTTCCTTTGACCTTAAACGACCTTCATAATAAAGCTTTGAAGTAAATTCGGTAATCTTCGGATTCAATCTCCAAGTGGTATCTAGGAATATCCCTTTGTCTATTGGCATTGTGGGATGACCGTCAAGTATATGCTCAAGGGCTGAGATATCTGCACCTTCGGGGTGTGCACCTTTGGTTGGCTGTTCCAATTGCTGAGGGTCTCCCAATAAGATAATATTCTTTGCAGCTCTTGAGATGGTAATGACATTTGTTAGAGACATTTGCCCTGCTTCATCTACAAACAAATAATCCAGCATTCCTTCAAATACATCATCTGCCCATAACCACGCAGTTCCACCAACGACCGCCCCACTATTTAACGAACTTATAGCTTCTTCCTTGTTCTTAATATTCACTGTATCAAGGCTATCTATTTCTTCACCTGATTTTCCCTTGTGTTTGATTACAACGGGCATTCCTTTTTCAAGTCCTCTCTCTACAGCCTTATCTAAAAGATTGCGGATTACTTTATGACTTACCGCAGTAACACCTATTTTCTTTCCTCTCCTTGAAAGTTCAGCGATTAGACTTCCTCCCAAGTGTGTTTTACCTGTTCCCGGAGGGCCTTGAATCGGTAGGACTCCGTTATTTAAACTTAACGCAAGCCTTAATGCTGTCGCCTCAGTTGTTTCCGCATCATTACTCTTAAGTTCAACATCTTCTGATAAGCGCGGCGGATTTTTCAAAAGTAAATCACGTCCAGCCCTATAAGCACCATCTCCATCAATTCCTTGGTCAATAATAGCTTTCGCAAATTTAAACAAAGAAGGAATTAAAACACCCGGGGATACTATATCATTGATGAATACTGCAATGGGATGAATTTCAGCAGTTAATTTAGTTTTCTTAATATCAACCGTTTTGTTTTCAAGAGAAAAGTCATAAATCTGTCCAATTTTTTCCCCTTTTGTCTGATGTAAGTCCTTTCCAACTTCTAAGGATATTTCTTGTGGGGAATAGGAATAAGTGTGAATTGGAACCTTTTTTGAATCAGGATGGGTAGATAAATATTTTAATCCAAAAATACCTTTCCTTTCATCCAATAACTCATGGTCTTCTAAGTCTCGTAATCTGAAAAATTCCCACCATGAACTTTTTAATTCTCTTCGGTAAAATTCTATTTGATGTGCCAACAACCATTTTGCCGTATCTTCATTTTTCCAATTTTCAGGGTCGGCAGGCAGGCTAGTTACCAGACCATTATATAAACTTCTTGCCTCAGCATCTTTTTCTTCAATTGTTTCACTTGCATTACCAGTTTTTATTTCAGGTCTGGATAATTCAATTCCATTTTTTATTTGCTCTTGATAAATATTTTCAAGCCAGAAGTGAAGTTTTTGAGTAGCAAAACAATCATCCCTATTATACAGCTCTATCAATTCAAAGGTTGATTGAGTCATTGTTGCAAAGTCATTAAAATCAAGTGCAACAGACATTCTTCTTCGCGCATCACTCGCCAACTTTAGATTAGCCTCTCTTTTGTAATCTGCAAATTGTTCCATTTCCTTTAAAGAATAGCTTTCGACACTAGCAATTAGGCTTTCTTTAATTACAGAAAACAAATCTTTGAATAGTTCTGCACGTAATAGTCTATCTACTTCTTCCTCAAAAACGGCACATCTGGAAGCAAGTTTTTTTATGGCAGTCGGCTCATAAGGGGCATAGTGATAAATATGCATATCCGGAAATTCTTGCCATCTGTTCATGACAAGTGTCATAAATTCACAAAAGACTTGTTTTTCTTCTTTTCTATTTTTTGCCCAAAAACCTTTGTAAGTATTGTTTCCATCCTGCAAATAACTTATTCCGAATAAATATTCAATTCCGCCATCATCATAAAAATGGTCACCTTCAATATCGAAGTATATGTCTCCTCTTGATGGAACAGGTAGCTCGTTCAATCCCCGCAAAGGTTCAATTGGGAGTAATTCATATAAAAGTTGTTCTTCAGTTCGTCCCTTGAGTTGTATTTTTGCTTGATTATGGATTTTTGAATATGTATCTTTATTTCCCTGTTCAGGATTTCCCCTAAAGGGTTGAGGTTCTTTCGCGTAAACCTCAAGTGTATTAATTCCCTGACAACCAAGTTCTTTTATATGATTAGAGCGAATACCTGCAATCAATGTTAAGTGGTCATCTTTATGCCATTTATCGTTACAACTTTTCCACCATCTGCATGTATCACATTTACCAACTGGCAATGGGTATGTTTCAACAGGCTCATTAATCATCAGCTCTTGAAATTTTCCTTTGACAAATCTGTAATAAGATTCAAATTCTGAATATCTGAATTTATCGACAGGAAAATCAATTCCGGGTTTAATGACAAACATATTCTCCGGCGTTTTACCCTGCAAATCACTAAGTAAATCGGAATATAGACAAAGCTGTAAGACTGTTCCTGCTTTTGTTTCTTGAGAAAGTTTTGTATCCTCTACTTCATAGTGATAGTCGCCAAGATTACTGGAACCGGATACTTTTTTTAAAATATCAGCAATACCAACCCACCCTTCTTTATGAAATCGGGCTTGAGTTATAATGTCATAACCTTTGCTAATAGCATCTTTGGTAGCTTTAACCGATTGCCCATCCAATTCACATACCGACAATCCCTGTGTTTTCAAATAATCAATATAGGCTTTTTCGTGTTCTTGACCTTTTTGCTGTAATAGTTCTAAGGATGGATTTTTCCAATCTGGAGGGGCAATAAGCCCATTTGCATTGCTTCGGTCTAACTCGGTTAGATATTTACATCCTAAATAGTTTACTAAATCAGAGGCAGAAAATTGAATAGACTGGTCAATTTGTTTCATAACATTACATCTAGGTTTGTGAATGGGAATTTACAAACTATTATAGAAGTCAAGAAGTGTTTTGCAATTATTATTATAAATGAACACTTTAAGTTTCAATATGATGGATTTGTATCTACAGACGTACTAAGTGTGGATGTATTTATGACCTCACAAACTCCATCAACTGATTGTAGTCATGTCCATCAGCCGCTCGTAGAGCAGCAATATATTTTGCTCGTACATCGTTTTCAGCTGTTAAGTTACTATTACCCCATGTAAAAGGCGCTTTTTCAAAAACATCGGACAGTAAAACATCTGCCATTAAACGTGCATGACGGCCATTGCCGTTCGGAAATAAATGGATAGCAACCAAACGGTGGTGAAACCTTGCTGCAATTTCATCTTCGGGATATGTTTTATTTTCAATCCAAAATCGTACATCATCCAAAAGCTGACGCAATTCAATTCCGATGGTACGCCAATCTGCACCGATATTTTTGCCGGATTTACGAAAAGTTCCCGCCCACGTCCATATTTTACCCAACATTTTATCATGAAGCGTCTTAATAAACTCTTCAGTCAGAATATCGCCTTTACGGCGACGTTCCAACCAATCCATAGCATCCCCGATGTTTTCCTGCTCCCAGCGGTCAAGCTCGCCGCGGGTTGTGATATGCTTTAGCTTTAAGCCTTCCAATTCATCAGGATCAAGCGATGTTGCCCCGGGTGGATTTTCAAATTGTTTCATTTGTTCCAAAAGTCTTTCGGTTCATCAATAAGGATTTTGTCAATCATATCTTTTAATGCTTTTTCCTGCTCTTCCGGTGGAAGTTCCTGAAGTTCAAGCCGCATCGTATGATTAAGTCGCTTTAATTTCTGCAAAGCAATTTTTTTTGCCTGTTCACGCACCATGCTTTCAAGCGTACCTTTAGGTACAAACCCGTAAACAAAGTCCATTCCTATACTTTGAGCAATCTTTTGCAAAGATGAAAGCTTTACACTTCCGTCTTTTTCCGAATTTTCAATTCGCGAAATTCTGGATTGGTCAATCCCAACCTTTTTTGCCAAATCTTTAGCTGACATACCCAAAGCTTCGCGGATAGACTTTATCCATCCATTTTCAGGAATACCGACTTGAGCCGAAACCTTCAAAGAATCAAGCCTTTTATCAAGTTGTTCCCGAATTAATTTTTTATCCCAATATGTCATGTCTATGCCTTTTATAGCATTAATATTTACTATTATAATGACAAATATAGCATAAATATACAAAATGTCAATGCTATTTATAGCATAAATAAAAATCCGGGCAATTTCTAGTTTATTCTGCTGTGCAATATTTAGTTTATTGTGCTGCAAAATATCTGTGCGTTTAAAAACATCATATTCCTTGTACCATTTCGGTATTTTCTTCTTTAAAAAGGAGTACTTACATGAATAAGATAACCGAAAGCTCTGTTCCTGTCTATCCAAAGGCGAATCTGGACGATATAAAGAAGGCATATATCATATGTGCAGGCTTTATCAAAAAATACAGACAAAAATCAGAAAAACTTCTTCCGATTTTCGAACGGTTAGAGAATGAAATAGAACTTTACGAAAAGCAAGAAATTTTGCTTGATAAAGCCCTGAACGTAGCCAATGATAATTCAGAATTTGGGTTACATTTTGGGATACAAAATGGGTTACATTTTAAGAACCGCAAATAATTCTTAATGGATTTAGTCAATATTATCAGTTAGTTATACAATATAATTTTTGGATACTAATCCGCCTCGAGGCACCATTTAAAAAGCCATCCCGAAGGATGGCTTTTTTGTTTTTCTTCATATATATCAACATTTTAACAGCGTTTGAATTTTGTATTTGTATCACAAAAAGTTTTCTGATATTCTAATTTGGGTTACAATTTGGAATACAGAATGGAATACAAAATTTCATGGGTCTACTCATCAGAAACGGATGGTACTATTACTATAAACGTGTTCCCGAATATCTGAGGGAATATAATTCCCGTTCGTTCATCCGAGTTGCCCTAAAAACAAAAGACCGGCTTGAAGCCCAAAAAAAGGCCGTTGTTTATGAAGACCATTACAATAAATTTTGGCAATCTTTAGTCCAAAGCGGAATCAGGGCTAAAGATGACGATTACAAACGTGCCAAAGCAATTGTAAAGGCATACGGATTTGCCTACAAAGACGCTTCGGAAATAGCCCATAAATCATCTGTCGAAGAAATTGTGTCCAGACTGATTGTTGCCAAAAGCAAGGAAAATGATGAAAAAACGTTTGATGCTGTTATGGGGATGGCTGATGTCCCTTCTATTCCGTTAAGTGAGTGCAAAGAACGCTTTTGGAATTTATGTGCCGACCGCTTCTCAAATAAATCGGAACATCAGATAACGAAGTACAAAAATCCGAGAAACCGTTCCATTGATGATTTTATCAAAGCTATAGGAGACAAAGATATTGCCAACATTCAGCGAAAAGATATTATCAGATTTCATCAGTGGCTAATGGAAGAAATATCCGGTGGAAAAAACGCAGATACAGCAAATAAAAAAATGCGCCATGTAAAGGACATTTTACGAACCGTTGCCAACGCAAATGAAATTCCATTTGATGAGGACATTCTTTTTGCCAAAACACGTTTCAAACTTATTCACAAATCACGTCCGCCTTTTGAAGCCGAGTACGTTCAAAGCAAAATACTTACAAGTCTCAATTCATTGAATGAGCAAGCCAAGCTTCTTATTTATGCTATGGCGGATACAGGTGCAAGAGAAGCCGAATTGATAGGACTTGAAAAACAGGACATTTTTCTGGATGCTGAGATACCTTATATTTGGATTCGACCAAAAGATAAAAGAGGCTTGAAAACACTCCACTCTGAGCGTCAGATTCCACTTGTAGGAACGGCCTTGTATGCATTTCAACAATTACCCTCAGGTTTCACAAGGTATAAAGAGGCCGATGCAATATCAAGCCTGATAAACAGATATTTCACAACTAATAAATTACGCCCGACGGAAGAGCATTCCTTATATTCATTGCGACATACTTTTAAAGACCGTTTGCGCGACATACAGGCACCGGAAGAAATCATCGACCAGCTTATGGGGCATCGCATTGCCAAACCGAGATACGGACGCGGGCATCTTTTAAAGACCGCACATGAATGGCTTCAGAAAATCCAATTCAAAGTTCCAGACAATAAAGTAGCCGACAAATAACCGATTCGAATCATTCGCAATTGCAATATGCGAATAATAAAATTTCCGACTTAAGCATCTTTATTATGTTAATACACTACTGTATTCATACTATTCCATACATTAGTATGATAATGCACCTAATAATCATAAATCCTTGACATATCTATGTATTTTCATAATCATTGGATTACGAACCTTTTGTGCGTTTTGAATAAAAACAGGAAAGGATATAAAGACCATGTTTTATTATTTTAACTCATTAGGAGAAGAGTCCCATGAAAGAAGAAGAGCAAATAAACAGACCGCTTATCCGTAAAGATTATTTACGGGATGTTGTAAAGAAACTTGTCGAACAACGACAAAAACTCCGAATAACGCAGGAAGAGTTAAATGCCCGTCTCGGAATGGCCGACAGATTGGTAAGTAAGTGGGAATGCGGAATGAGAAGTCCGACTTCGTTTAATTTGTATTGCTGGGCTTTCGCATTGGGGATGCGATTGTCCGTAGCTGCAAATGATAACATTCCGCAAAACAATCCTCCGAAATACAAGGCATGCAACGACAATAAATTTACGATTGTCCGCAATTAAATTTTCTTCTACACACCCAAACTATAGCACCGATGCATTATGTGTCGGTGTTTTTTTTGGTTTTACTAATTATTTTCCAATACCCCCTTGTCCCGCCATCTCTTTCAATAACTCCCTTGCTTTTTAAAGCTTTAATATGACCTTGAGCGGCAGAATTATTAATTCCGAGTTTCTCTGCTAATTCTCTATATGCAATTCGAGGATTTTGTTTAATTAAATCCAGAACTTCATTTTGCCTATCAGTAAGATATTTTGCACCACCATTTGCACCACCATTTGCACCACTAGTTATATCATCTTTTGCATCACTACTAAAATCATGTTGAACTTTAATTTGTTCAAAAGCACTTTTAGCATTAATTTCAATCTTAAAAGATGAAGAGCTATAATCGTATTTCGGCGGGGGTAATCCGATATTTTTACATTCGGTTTCAATCTTTTCAATGCCTCGTCCCCAAGATTCTATTAATCCGGCTCTGAAAAACACATTGGCGATATCCGGATTAAACGGTTTGGACGGATGGGATTTCCTTAAGGTTTCAACTGTCCAGTTTTCAGGCAATTCACCTTCATTCCAAATAATGATTTTATCTTCATAAATCCGTATTTGAATAGGAATACTACTGGCATAATCTTTATGGACTATGGAGTTCAATAAGGCTTCGCGCACCGCTTCTTTGGGAAAAAGGAATTGTTCAACACGATTAATACCTTCATAACGGATATAGGCTTTTAAATACTTCGTATAAAGCAAGTCCATTGCTTTATCGGCCTGTTCAATCAGGGTTCCGTGAATTTCATCCTGATAAAGCAATTCGGCTTCTGATTCAAAAAAACCGATTTTGATATAAGCCCCTGTGACATATTTTTCCGGGTCAGAATAAAAAAGCAAAAGCGCTGCGCGTTTCAGGTAAGCACCGTCTTTCAGCCGCAAGTTTTCTATTAAAATTTCAGGTGTACTTCCTATTGCTTCATCACTTAACCGTCCGCTTTTAGATGCCTTGTTTTTAAATAACGTAATGGCCTCTTTTTGCAAATCCTTTACAGTCACACTGGGAACAGGAACACCGTCCCAGTGTTTTCCCTGCTTTTGCAACAAGAACCTGTCAAGGGAAGCCCCTTTTAATTCCTGTTTGGTGCTTCCGCTTCGATAGTGATACTGTCCTTTATAGCTGATGGGGTACGGATGAGAAGCAACGTTAATTTCTAAATAGTCTTTCCCTTTTTCTGAACGTAGATTGACATCTACAATAATTCCCAGAACATCCCTTATTTTATTGGGAATATCGTTCAAAAGCTTTGCAGCATCGGCAATGCCTTTTATATCGCCGTTATCGTCTTTGCCGATATAAAGGGTACCGCCGTCGGCATTGGCAAATCCGCATATCCATTTGATATACTCATCCCGCCAATTTTCTTTCCATTCTATATTCTGCGCTTCTTTCATATTGGGTATTCTCAATTCTACGCGGTTCGTTAAAATTTTATTTGTCAGTAAAAATATAACATGCTTCTGAATTATGAGATAGTTTTTTTGAAAAAACAAGGCCTTGAAAATAGTGCAAATGGAGTGCAAATAAAAAAGCACTTACCGGTTTTATTCGTGTAAGTGCTTCATCTTGTTTGTGGGAGCAACAGGATTCGAACCTGTGACCCTCTGCTTGTAAGGCAGATGCTCTGAACCAGCTGAGCTATGCTCCCTTTTTTACTTCCGATATAACCCTCATTATGTATGCCACAATTGCAAGGTGTGTTTCTCAAAAGCGGTGCAAAGATAACAGCGTTTTTTTTATCTGCAAAAATATTTAAAAAAAAACCTCACTTTTTCTTAACATTTATAGTGCTTCGGCAACAATAAAAGTGCTACCACCAATAAAAATCAAATCGTTAGACCCTGCATTTTTCTTCGCATTATCGACTGCAATTTTTACATTTGGAAAACTTTTACCTCTTAATCCAGCTTCGGCCGAAAGCTGCATCAGAATATTTTCATCTAAAGCTCTGGGAATATTTGCTTTTGTAAAATAATAATCACCCGTCACTGGTAAAAGCTTTAAAATATGGCGTATATCCTTATCGTTTACTAAACCAAAAACAAAATGCAACTTCTCATACTTTAGTCCTTGAATCTGCTTAACAACCCAAGCAATGCCTTCCGCATTATGGCCTGTATCGCAAATAATAAAGGGATTGTCGCTTAAAATCTGCCATCGTCCTTGCAAACCTGTAACTTTTGCAACATTTTTTAATCCTGTTTCTATCTGGCTATTATCAATTTCAAAATTTTGTCTCTTCAACAATTCGATGGCACACATTACTGTGCAAATATTTTTCTGCTGATAATTTCCCAAAAGATCAATGCTCAGAATAACTTTCTCACTTGAATTCAATTTACATAATTCAAAATATTGGTGCCTTTTGGATAATCCCAACGAATAGTTGGATTCGAAGATTTCATCGGCAAAAAACAGGGGAGCATTTCTTTCGCATGCAATTTGTTTAAATACAGGTTTTGTTTCAGGAAGGGATTCGCCAATTACCACATGAACCCCCCTTTTTATTATTCCGGCTTTTTCAACGGCAATTTTAGAAAGGGAATCTCCTAAAAATTCCGTATGATCAAACCCAATATTCGTAATAACCGATAATTCCGGTGTAATAATATTGGTCGAATCTAATCTCCCTCCCATTCCAACTTCAATTACAGCAACATCCACTTTTTCTTTATTAAAAAATTCAAAAGCCAAAGCTGAAGTCATTTCAAAAAAAGAGGGCGAAATGGCCTCAAAATTTTCCTTATATTTTAAAACAAATTGGGTTACTGCTTCTTTGGGTATCATTTCCCCATTAATACGAATCCGCTCTCTAAAATCCTTTAAATGAGGAGATGTAAACAATCCGGTTTTATAACCCGCTTTCTGCAATATAGAAGCAATCATATGCGAAACTGATCCTTTTCCATTTGTCCCCGCTACATGGATAGTTTTGTAGTTTCGATGAGGATAATTACATAATTCATCTAACCATAAAGCATTATCCAAATTTGCCTTATAAGCCGCCTTCCCTACCCGATGGAACATTGGTAGCCGACTATATAAAAAATTTAAGGTCTCCTGGTAATCCATAATTCATTACCAGGTGTTATGATGAATTCGTTCTTTTTTAAACCGACTTGGGGTTTTATACTGCTCAGATGTATATCCTAAAGATATCAGTGAAAATGGACGTACTTCATTGGGAAGATTAAATAAATTTATAATGGAATTAATTCTTTCTTCGCGTGGATATATTCCAAGCCATACAGCCCCCAGCCCCATTCCATGCGCTGCCAATAGAAGATTTTGAGTGGCTGCGGCGCAATCTACCGGCCAGTATGCCGGAGTATGCGCTAATTGCTCGTCTCCGCAAATCAATATGGCTGCCGGGGCATTTTCCAGCATACCAGCATGAGGATGAAACTCCATAATCTTATTCAAAATTGACCGGTCATCGATAATTATAAAGTGCCAAGGCTGCTTGTTTACAGCCGATGGAGCATACATGGCATATTTAATAAGCTCTTCCAGTGTTTCATGAGTAACTGCCCGGTTATTGTATTTCCGAATACTCCGTCGGGATAAAATGGCTTCCAAAACGTTCATAAATCTATGTTTCTGTTAATTAATTCAGGGCATTTTGAGCTACAAATTTGCTATATTTAAGACATTAAAAAAATCTTTATCCAACGAAATATGAAAGGAACTAAAAAAATATTCGTGCTCGACACCAATGTGCTATTGCACGACCACATGTGTATATACAATTTTCAGGAAAATGATGTTGTTATCCCAATAACCGTATTAGAAGAGCTCGACAAGCTTAAGAAAGGAAACGATCAGATAAATTACAATGCCCGAGAATTCACCCGAGAATTAGATCATCTTTCAGGAGACCACCTCTTCAATGGAGGGGTTTCGTTAGGAGTTGGGCTGGGTAATTTAAGCATCGAAACCGGAAAACCTTTTTCGAAAGCAATTGCTGAATCGTTTCCTGAAAACACGCCTGACCATAGAATATTAGCGATCGCTGAATTTGTAAAAACAAAAAATACCTCCAGTCATGTTGCACTTATTTCGAAAGATATTAACCTGCGAATGAAGGCGAAGTCGATCGGAATAATGGCGCAGGATTACGAAACAGATAAAGTTCATAATATTGACGATTTAAATAAAAATATAATAACTCTCGATAATGTAAACAGTGAGTTAATTTCAAGGTTATACGAAAAAATGGAAGGAGTTCCCTCCAATGAATTTAATTTTGGTTTTGAATTGTATGGGCATCAATATTTTATACTTAGAAGTGAAAAATCGAGTGTCTTGGCACATTACGACCCATTGAGCAAAGTGTTAAACCGGGTAGAAAAACAGCGCACCTATGGTATTGAACCCCGAAATGCCGAACAAACCTTTTCGCTAGACGCATTGCTTCGTCCCGAAATACAACTGGTTGCCCTTACCGGAAAAGCAGGAACCGGAAAAACATTACTCGCCCTGGCTGCAGCTATGCAAATGAATAAAAATTATCACCAAATACTTCTAGCACGCCCAATTGTTCCTCTGGCAAATCGTGATATGGGCTTTTTACCCGGCGATGTTAAAGAAAAGATTGAGCCTTATATGCATCCTTTATACGACAACCTTTCAGTAATTAAAAACAAGTTTAAAAGTACAAGTGAAGAGTTTGTAAGGATTGAAGATATGCAAAAGTCAGAAAAGCTTGTGATTACTCCATTAGCATATATTAGGGGTCGAAGTCTCTCGAACGTATTTTTTATTGTTGATGAAGCTCAAAACTTAACACCTCACGAAATAAAAACTATTATTACCCGAGCTGGCGAAGGAACCAAAATGGTATTTACCGGAGATATTCAACAAATAGATTCCCCTTACCTGGATACCGAGTCAAACGGACTTTCATATATGGCCGACAAAATGAAAGGCCAAGATATATTTGCACATGTCAACTTAGTCAAAGGGGAACGCAGCTACCTTGCCGAGCTAGCTACCAACTTATTGTAATTCACTTGTAAATTTGTAACTTGCGCAAATTTTACAATGTATCTGATAAAACATGAGCATTAAAACCCTGGTTATTACCCGGCATGCAAAATCAAGCTGGGATTATGATACTATTGATGATTTGGATAGGCCATTAAAAGAATCTGGCATTCGAAATGCTATTCTGATTGCCGAAATTATAAAAAAGAAGCATATAACTTTTGACATGGTTTATTCCAGTCCTGCAAACCGGGCATTGCATACTGCTTTAATATTTTCGAGAATTCTTAAAATCCCGGTACAGAAAATTGAAATTAAAGAACAGCTATATAGTGAATCTGATGCGGCTATTATCCAATTCATCAAATCCATTCCCGAGAATTTTTCAAAAGTTTTGCTTTTTGGACACAATCCTACTTTTACCGACTTGGCAAATCGATTTTTAAAACAGCGAATTTCAAATCTCCCAACTGCGGGGGCTGTATACTTAGAACTCGAATGCGACTCATGGAGCCAAATTGGACCGGTAGCTGTTGTTAAAGACCATTTATTTTTCCCAAAAAAAATCAGTGATTCATCTGATTAACCACTTTTTTATTAACAGAGATACCATCTCTAATAAGATTTGTTATTAGCATGCGAAAACAAAAAGAAATAATAAACCGGGAGTTAAGTTGGCTCTCCTTTAACGAAAGGGTTCTTCAGGAAGCTGGTGATAAAACAACCCCTCTGATAGACCGGTTAAAATTCCTGGGGATTTTTTCGAATAACCTCGACGAGTTTTTCAAGGTTCGTGTGGCTACTATTAAAAGAATGGTCGACCTAAAAGTTAGCTCAAAAAGTATTTTAGGCGAAAAACCGAATAAACTTCTGTCTCAAATTCAGGACCGGGTAGTTCAATTGCAACAAAACTTCCAATCTATATACCAGGCGATTCTTAATGAACTTGAAAAAGAAAATATCTTTATAATAAATGAAACTCAACTTAGTGACGAACAGGCTAGCTATGTAAAGCATTATTTCGAAGACAAGGTTCTCCCTGCATTGTCACCTATCATGTTAAGCAATTTAGACAGTTTCCCTTTTCTGAAAGACAAATCTATTTACCTGGCCACAAAACTTTTTGATCCTACTATTAAGAAAAATGTTGAGTACGCCCTGATTGAGATTCCAACTGCTGTTATACCCCGTTTTCTTGTATTACCAAATATCGGAAAAAAGAAATGTGTAATTCTACTGGATGATGTTATTCGTTTTAACCTTAAAGAAGTTTTTACCATATTCCCCTATACTCATTTCGAAGCCTACACAATAAAACTCACCAGGGACGCCGAACTCGATATTGATAATGATGTTACCAAAAGTTTTCTCGAAAAGGTATCTAAAGGGGTATCCGGGAGAAAAAAAGGCCAGCCGGTGCGATTTGTATACGACAAAACAATGCCTAAGGCAATGCTAAAGTATTTAACAGAAATGCTGGATATCGATGAGTCTGACAGCTTAATTCCTGGTGCCCGTTATCATAATTTCAAGGATTTTATGGGTTTTCCAAACATAGGGGGCCACCAATTAGAATACCCCCTGACCCCGCCCAATTCCCATCCTGATATTATTAATGAACCCAGTATTTTAAAACGCGTGATGGAGCGCGATATTATGCTTCACTACCCGTATCAAAAGTTCTCGCATTTTATCAATATGCTTCGTGAAGCAGCAATTGACCCAAAAGTTATTTCTATAAAAGTAACCATTTATCGTGCTGCAACGAATTCTAAAGTTATAAATGCGCTTATCAATGCTGCCCGAAACGGCAAAAATGTTGTAGTGATAATAGAACTTCAGGCAAGGTTTGATGAAAAAGCAAATATTTACTGGTCCCGAAAATTGGAAGAAGTTGGCGCAAAGGTATTATTTGGCATTCAGGGATTAAAAATTCACGCTAAACTCACTCTCATTACCAGTAAAATTAACAATAAAAAAGTGAATTTTGGAGCTATAAGCACAGGTAATTTCCACGAAGGCAATGGAAATGTATATACCGATGTTGCATTGCTAACTGCCGATAAAAGAATTGCAAACGAAATTGAAAAGCTTTTTGATTTCTTCGAAAACAGCTATAAATTTTACGCTTACAAGCATTTACTAGTATCTCCGCTGTTTATGAGAAATAAATTAGTAAAGCTTATCGATAACGAAATTAAAAATGCAAAAGCCGGAAAGGATGCTTTTATCATCCTAAAAATAAACAATTTGGTAGATGCCGATATGATTAAAAAATTATATCAGGCTAATAGCTTTGGTGTTAAAATAAAACTTATTGTCCGGGGTATTTGCTCATTAGTTCCAGGTATTCGGGGGCTAAGCGAAAACATTGAAGCAATTAGCATTGTTGATAAGTTCCTGGAACACTCCCGAATCTTTATTTTCTGCAACAATAATCAGGGAAAATATTACATCTCCTCGGCCGACTGGATGACAAGAAACCTGGACAACCGAATTGAAGTAGCCAGCCCCGTTTATGACCCTGCATTACAGCTAGAGCTTAAAATGATAATTGATTTTGCCCTAAAAGATAATGTTAAGGCAAGGAAAATTGATATCGAACATACAAATGCTTATCGGCGAACGAGTGAAGAAAAAAGAACCCGGTCTCAATTTGAGTTATATGAACATTATAAATCTTTAATATCTGAGAAAAAAAATTCGGCATCGACTGAGAATTAGGATGAAGAACTGAATATAAGTTTCACTCCGCAATTGAGGTTAAAACTCAATTTTGAAGGTATTATCTACTGCGAAAACCCCCTACCAGAATTGCAGTAATAAATATCTGCTTAATAATTCGATATGGTATTTAAAACAGAAATATTTAGATTTTCGAATCATTATTTGAAAGTTGAGACTATTTTTGCGCCAAATGTTATTAACCAGATTAAAAGCATTGAATTAATATCAATAGGTTTAACGGTCAAAATTATATAAATACCGAAAAACAATGGATTATCAGGAAATTTGCAGACAAACATGTATTATAATTCAGGAAGTTGGCGAATTCATTCAAGAGGAGGCCAAAAAGTTTTCGCTTGCTGATGTTGAAATTAAAAGTAAAAATAGTTTGGTTACCTATGTAGATAAAAACGCTGAAAAGAAACTGGTTGCAAAATTACAACAGCTTATTCCATCATCTGGATTTATTACTGAAGAAGAAACTGCCATAAATAAAGGGGAAATATACAATTGGATTATTGACCCATTAGACGGAACTACCAATTTCATCCATAAGCTTGCTCCCTATGCTATTAGCGTTGCCCTAACTGAAGGAAATGAAACAATAATTGGAGTTGTACTTGAACTCTCTCAGAATGAAATTTTTCATACTTTTAAAGGAGGCAAGGCCTATTTAAATGAGACCGAAATAAAAGTATCCAATACTAAAACTATTGAAGATTCGCTCATAGCAACAGGATTCCCCTATTACGATTTTAAAATACTAAAGCCATATATGGCAATTTTGGAGGAACTCGCTCAAAGTTCACAAGGAATACGGCGATTGGGATCAGCAGCAACTGATCTTGCGTATGTAGCTTGTGGTCGGTTCGACATTTTTTTCGAATACAGCTTAAACCCCTGGGATGTTGCTGCCGGAGCATTTATAGTTCAACAAGCCGGGGGAATTGTAACCGATTTCTCCAAAGGGGATAATTATTTATTTGGAAGAGAAATAATTGCATCAAATTCAACTATTCACAGTGAATTTCAAAACATCGTCCAATCTAAATTACATTAAAATAATTTTTTAAAAATTGTACCCTCGACACAATACCAAACTAAAAACCACTAATGTCTACAACAGCAGTCGTAATCTTAAACTGGAATGGAATCCATTTTTTAAAAGAATTTCTTCCAATAGCAATTCAAAATACTTCTTCCAATTCAGAAATTATTATTGCTGATAATGCTTCAAGCGACGGTTCCATCGAATTCTTAAGGACAAATTACCCTCTGGTCAGACTCATTTGCCTGGATCAAAACTATGGCTTTACTGGAGGGTATAACCGATCTCTGGCTCAAATTGAAGCACAATATTATATTTTATTGAATTCTGATGTTGAAGTTACTCCAAACTGGGATCTCCCTTTAATAGAAACTCTTAAAAATAATGCAGATGTAGGGGCGGTTATGCCAAAAATGTTATCGTATTATAATCACCACGAATTTGAATATGCCGGAGCAGCTGGGGGATTCATTGATAAGTTTGGTTATCCTTTCTGCCGCGGTAGGGTATTTCATACATTAGAGAAAGATAATGGACAATATGATGGAATTCACGAAATATTTTGGGCAACCGGGGCCTGTATGGCTGTGAAGGCTGATCTTTATAACCAGTTAGGAGGATTGGATGATATTTTATTTGCCCATATGGAAGAAATAGATTTCTGTTGGAGATTACACCACAAAGGGTATAAGGTATTGATGAATTCAAATTCTGTTGTATTCCACCTTGGGGGAGGAACGTTACCTAAATATAGCCCAGTAAAATCATACCTGAATTTCCGTAACAATCTCATTGTACTTTATAAAAACCTTCCGAAAAAATTACATACTAAAATATACCTAATGAGGGTTTTACTGGATATTATAGCTGCATTTTATTTCCTGGCTTACTTTAATTTCTCAGGATTTTACATTGTATTTAAAGCGCATGCTGTATTTCTTTCATATTTAATCAACGGTAAAATCCGCAGAATAAAAGAAGTAACCTTAAATCCCTCATTAATAGATCGAAATACTGTTTTTCTATATTTCATAAAAGGCAAAAAGAATTTTTTAGACATAATCTCTTAAATTTTCATCTTTAGGTGATTACTTTAAAGCCTTAATTAGGATTAATACACAGATTAAATTACTGTGTATGAAAGATGGAAATGCAGACAACTATTTGGTAAAAATTCAAGGGCTTCAAAATAAAATTAAAGAACTTGAACGCGCTAATCTAATATATCAGGAATACTTCTCCATGTCCTCCGGATTGGAAATATTTCCATTCAAATCATCTCCCTTCAACGGTAAACCCGAATTCTCTGATATATTCACCTTCACTATCGATCTGAATTTGCAGAAAGTGATTTGGCTAACCCCACAAATAAACAGCATTTTAGGTTTTAATGGAGGTAAACTCTTTTTAAAAAACACCAATTATATAATCTCGAAGTTAGTATATAGCGCTGATAGGAAGCGATTTAAAAAAATCATTGAAGAATATACTTATAATAATCTGGTAAGTTTTCAATCCATCTTTCGGTTTAAAAGCAATGATAGAGAGTATTGTTGGGTTCTATTAAATTTTGAAACAACATCATATGATCAATTACAAGGGAAATATTTGCAAATTCAAACTGTTAAATTATCTACAAGCAAAGACTTTCTGGAATATCTAAATGAATTTATTAAAACCTCTGATAAAGGTGAACATTATCAACGGATTGAGCATTTAACAGGACGCCAGCGAGAAGTTCTGGTATTACTAGGAAAAGGACTTACCAGTAAAGAAATTGCAAATCAATTATGTATTAGTTTTCATACCGTTGAAGCACACCGTAAATCTATTTCCAAAAAGACACAAATAAAAAAACGTGCTGCATTAATAAGTCTTGCTGCTGAAATGGGAATATTAAGATAAATCCCCCTTTTAAGGTATTTTTTGAAACTTATACTAACTTATTTTTGCATACAATAAATGTTATATGAAATACACCTGGGAAAATAAAATTGTACTCTTTGCAGAAGACGACGATGCCAGTTTTGTTTATTTATCTGAACTGTTGAAAAGAAACAATGTGAAAGTTATTAGATGCTCAAGCGGGTTATCTGCATTTTTTTATTGTATGAATAATCCCAATATAGATTTAGTATTGATGGATATGAAACTTCATGAATTAAATGGATTTGAGGCAACGCGTTTAATTAAAAAATATCAACATTCTATTCCAGTTATTGCTGTAACCGCTTGCGCAATGCTTGAAGACCGGCGAAGATGCAAAATTGCCGGTTGTGATGAATATTTACCTAAGCCAATTATGCCAAATGATTTTTTACAACTAGTTCACAAATATCTTTCGCTGAGTCGAATTAAATTAAATTATAAAGAACAATTACATTTTTAGATCACAATGCAGTAAAAAAACTATAGCATCGAGAGAACTATAACTCATCAACAATATACTCTAATTTAATACCACGGGAGCCTTTTAACAGGATATAATATCCTGCTAGCTTGTTTATACTTAACCATACTTTTAACTCTTCCGAATTTTTAAAGCATTTCATAGCAGGAACTGAAACAGAACAAAAATTCTCACCAACCAAAATTATTTTTTCCAAATCCATTCGTTGCAGAACCTCAACAATTCTGGAGTGTTCTATAATAGATTCTGAACCAAGCTCTAACATGTCACCCAAAATAACAACTTTTTGAGATTCTGTCATATTGTTAAAACTATTCAATGCAGCATCCATACTACTGGGATTTGCATTGTAACAATCCATAATGATTTTATTCTT
This sequence comes from Bacteroidota bacterium, assembly GCA_020048915.1. Classification (GTDB taxonomy): domain Bacteria; phylum Bacteroidota; class Bacteroidia; order Bacteroidales; family JAAUTT01; genus JAAUTT01. The sequence goes on from JAIFLU010000122.1 coordinate 46,926, forward strand.
TTGAGTTTGTTTTAGCTGACTTCTTTGATTATTAGGAACATAATTCTCTAGGGCAATCTTCACATCACTCATCGAAACTCCAAAAAATTGTCCAATTACTATGGCGGCAAGCACATTCTCAAGGTTATAATTCCCAGCAAGCTTTGTTGTTATTTTATCCTTCCCATTTATAATTATGCTTAAAAAAGGATCAGAACTTAATAATTCAGCTTCATTTCCATAAGATTTGATACCATTAGTTATACCAGATAATAAATCTTTTAATATCGTATTATTAACATTGTAAAAAATAGTCCCATCATTACCTATAAGGTATTTATAGAGTTCGTTTTTTGTTTGTTTAACACCTTCAAAACCCCCAAACCCCTCTAAATGAGCCCTTCCAATATTTGTTATTATTCCATGATTAGGCAACGCTATTGAACAAAGAAAATCAATTTCTCCCGGATGGTTTGCTCCCATTTCAATAATTGCAATTTCGATGGCATTTGTAATTCTCAAAAGTGTTAATGGAACACCAATATGATTATTCAAATTTCCAATAGTGCTAATTACATTGAATCTCCGAGACAAAACCGCTGAGATAAGCTCTTTGGTAGTTGTTTTACCATTTGTTCCAGTAATAGCAATTACCGGAATATTCATTTTTTGCCTGTGAAATTTCGCAAGTTCCTGTAAAGTAAATAAACAATTCTCTACAAGAATGTAATTTTTACCAAGAACATAATTGGCATCATCAACAATTGCATACTCGCATCCTTTTTCAAGAGCTTGTTCTGCAAATGTATTACCATTAAAGTTTTCCCCACTTAATGCGATGAAAATATCTCCTTTAGAGACATCTCTGGTATCAGTCGAAATACCATTTGCTTTTATAAAAAGCTGGTATATTTTTTCTAGCTCCATAAATCTGTAAATAAAAAAGGGGCTAATTGCCCCCTTTTTAATAAATCTGTAAACTACTTATTTTTTCTTAGTAATACCTCGGGGAGAACCTACTCGAGTCATTGCACACCTGAACCCTAGGTCGTCTCTTGATTGATCTTCCTGCAAAAACCTACGTGTGCCAGGACTCAACCAATAAGCTCTATCTCTCCAGGAACCTCCTTTATAAACTCGTGTATGATCATTTACCAAAGAGGTCATATCACTAGGTTTTTGAGAATACATACGGTTTGATCCGGATCCCTTATCAGCCTCTGCATTTGTATATTCTGTACTCGAAGCCCAATCTCCATCACCATAGTTAATATAATCGGACTTCTTTATGTCTCTCCATTTCTCATTGGCTTCAGCCTCAGTGATAGCCCTCTTGCGTAAGCGGCCTAAACTATCTTTCTGAGCAACATTACCTTCTTCGTCACGTTCTAGTGTTTCAAAAACATTTCCACGGAAAGGGCGGAATTCGTTAACATCCTCAAATGAAAGAGGACGATAAACATCCAAACACCATTCGTTAACATTACCAGCCATACAATATAGTCCATAATCGTTTGACCAAAAAGACATGACAGGAACTGTAATACTACCAGCATCATTCAATGCTCCTGCAACACCCATGTTATCACCTCGCCCACGAATAAAGTTAGCGCGCATATCACCACGATATTTTTTTGCATCGTTACGAACATTGTGCCCGTTCCAAGGATATATTCTTCTTTCAAAGATTCGTTCATCAAATGAATTTCCAACTAACCCAAGCGCTGCATATTCCCATTCAGCTTCAGTTGGAAGTCGGTATTTTGGAAGAAGTAAGCCGTCTTCCATCTGAACTTTTCGTTCATCCTTATTAGGGTCAAGACTAGGAAGGTTTTGTTTTACCAAACCTTCATATTGTCCAGCTAAATAAGCATCGGTATTAAAGTTTTCTCCACCTTTTTGATTTGGGTCAATAGTAAGAATCCCTTCATTAATCAGTATATTTTCGTTAACACGGTCAGTACGCCAGGTGCAATAATCATTAGCTTGAACCCAGTTTACACCAACAACAGGATAATCGTTGTAAGATGGATGACGGAAATAATACTCAACATACGGTTCATTATAAGCTAATTTCCTACGCCAAACCAGTGTATCAGGAAGGGCGTTTTTATATACTTCAGGATAATCTGAAAATATTCTTGAAATCCAATATAGATATTCCCGATAATCTACGTTGGTAATTTCAGTTTCATCCATATAAAAAGATTCAACAGTTGCTCTCCTCGGAACATTATTCCAGTCGTATGTAAGATCTTGTTCTACCCGACCCATGGTAAACGAACCACCTTCAATAAAAACCAATCCGGGACCAGTCTCTTGCTCAACGGCTTGTTTTACCTCGAAACCTCCATTGTCAGGATCGTTATAATTCCATCCTGTTGTAGCCGAAGCTCCTTTCTTTCCCTTTCCACCAAAAATACCGCATGAGGCCATTAAAACAACCAAGGCAGCACATAATGTGAAAAATACTAATTTCTTATTCATAACTGTTGTGGTTTTTATTTTCAAATATAAATAAATTATACTTCAATTTACGAGCTTTTCAATTAATTTCAAAATTTTGGGCACTTAACTTGCTTCATTTTTTTTCGATCCTTATACTTAAAATAGATTTGAAAAGTTACTTCATGTGCCCCATTATTTATCACATTTTTCGAAAAATTTATAAGTCGTGCATCAAAACTATATACAAATTTAAAATTAGATAAGTAATATCCCAACAATATCGTAAAAGATTCGACGGAAAATTTATTATCCGACCGCAACCAAAGACCGCAAATAAATGGCTGATAATCGATATTAGCTCCTGCCGACATGTAATTATAACGGTCTTGTTGCTGATATATTATTCCTGGAATAATAATCATAGTTTTTTCATTAAATTTCCCAACATAACTATGAAATTCAGTCGAATACTGTACTCCAAATCGAATCGGAAGACGAACACCGGAATTAGTTAAAGATATATCCGGTCTGTTTAGATGATGTAGGGCTGCAGAAATTGAATGCCTTTTATTGATAAGCATATAAGCGCCAAATCCAAAATCGGGATACCATATGGATTCATTTGTAATATTTTCCTGAGAAAATGAGTTTCCAAAAGGTGACTGATCGGGTAAAACAACATTAGTGCCGTTGAGCGATTTCTGGTAAAATCCGGAGCTTAACCCTAAAGATATGTTTATACTTCGGGATGCTATTGTTTGATAATTATAATTTAAATCAAACCCAGTAACACCAAAAGTTGAATTTCCCATTACATCTTTTAAAATTGAAACTCCTATTCCACTTTTTATGGCACTAATCTGCTGATCGTAGGTCATATAATAGGTTGAAAATGCATTATTCATCCCGGGCCATTGATTCCTGTATCCACCCATCAACCTCGGATTAGAAGAAGTTCCTGCATATGCAGGGTTATGATATAATTGCCTAAACATAAATTGCGAAAACATGGGATCCTGAGCACTTCCATCTATAGATGTGAAAAGAAATATCAGAAACAAGAATAAAAATTTATTTTGAAGTGCTTTCAAAACTAATATATATGACATGGAATTTTATTGAATCCTATTAATATTTCTTGACCAAACTACAAACTAATAACGAAAACAGCTTGTTTGTATTGTAGATCTCTTTTTGTATGCTTGCATAATATTCAAAACTTTATTTTCGTTATATCGTTTATTATTGCGGAATAAAAATAATATTATTGGTAATGAGAAACATTCACATTAAAGCTTGGGTTATTTTTTCCCTTATAATATCGCTTAATATTGACATTTTTTCTCAAATAAGTCCCTTGGAACGATCAATTCTCTGGAAGCCTCCTATGAAATCCTGGCTAAAATCCGATTCCGCTTCTGGCAGTAAAATTCTTAATTTTGATGGTGTAACATACAAAATGAATGGAACACCTGTCTATTTAGAACAATTCCCGATTGATAATTCATATTGCGAAGTTAATTACAAATTAATTTCAGCGAACTTCGACACACTTTTACATCCGGAGCTTTTTTCAGGAATAAACGAAATTACGGATGAACTCTCTTTTTCCATCTCTATACTTAAAGAAAATAAAAATAACATTGTTCAAATAAGCAGCATTCCGATTATTAAAAAAAATGGAGTTGTTTTACTTTTAAAAAATTTTCAGCTTGATTTATTTTTTTCGAAATCGAATTCTCTGTTAAAAAAAGGAAGTAATAATTGGAGTGAAAACTCAATATTGAGTTCTGGCAACTGGAAAAGAATTGCTATTGATAAAACAGGAGTTTACAAAATTTCATACAGTGAACTAAAAAATTTGGGGGTTTCGAATCCTTCCGAAATAAGATTTTTCGGAAATGGAGGGAAGCCGTTGTCAGTAAGATATACTGGCAATGAGCCTGACGATTTGCAAGAAATACCTCTATATTTTTATACTGGCTCCGATGGAACTTTCAACGAAGGTGATTTCCTTTTATTTTATGGAGTAGGAACAACAAACTGGAGCTACGATTCGGCTAATAAAAAATTCGTACATACGAAAAACCCCTACACTACTAAAACATTTTATTATATAACTTCATCAAAAGGAGGATTTAAGGTTGAGGGGGGAACTCCGGTTCTTGAAAATGAAAATTTTCCTGTTACATCATTTGTAGATTATGAATTTCACGAAGAAAACCTGGAGAATCTGATCAAATCGGGGCGAAATTGGTATGGAGAAAAATTTGGGGATAAACTCACACGAAGCTTTTCTTTTAAATTTCCAGATATAATTGCTGGTAGCAAATTATCTGTGGAAGGTGAATTACTTTCCAGATCAACTATATCATCCAGTTATACAATCACCTGCAACAATCAGATAATTAAGGAGCAGATAATGAATAGTGTAAACACCTCTGACGAATCATCTGACTTTGCAAACGTTAAAAGCTTTAAGGAATATACAAATGCAGCTGGCACCGACATTAGTATTTCTATTTCTTTTAATAAGAATGGGAATAGCAGTGCAGAAGGATGGTTGAGTTACCTGCGGGTTATTGGCCGTAAACAGCTTCGCTATAATGAAACCCAACTGGCTTTCAGAGATACCTCTAGCTTAAATCAAAAGAAAATAGCTAAATATTCTTTAGAAAATGCTTCCGACAAAATAATTATCTGGGAGGTTACCAATCCTTATAAAGTTAAAAGTATAAATTATTCCTTAAACGGAGGCTCCCTTTATTTTAAAGCTTATACAGATTCTTTAAGAGAATATATCGCATTCGATCCGTCAAAAGTGCTGTATACGCCCGATTTTCTGGATGTAAAAGAACGAGAGGTTGAAAATCAAAATCTCCACTCTCTCTCAAATATTGATATGGTAATCCTTTCGCATTCTGATTTTCTTAATGAAGCTGAAGACCTGGCAAACCTTCATCGTAATGAAGATAAGCTGTCCGTTATTGTAATAACCCCAGAACAAGTCTATAATGAATTTTCATCGGGAAATCCCGATCCTGCTGCAATTCGAAATTTCATGAAAATGCTTTACGACCGTGCTGCAAGTTCTGAGGAGATGCCCCGATATTTACTTTTATTGGGAGATGGCTCTTTCGATAACTTTTCTGATAATGAACCTAAAAGTAATGGCACAGAAAACACTAATTACATTCTTACCTTTCAATCTGCGAACTCAATAAGAGAAGTTAACTCATATGTTTCGGACGATTATTACGGCTTGTTAGACGATAACGAAGAAATTGAAACAGGCTTACTTGACATTGGCATTGGCCGCTTTCCGGTTACCACAAAAGAACAAGCTCAAGAAATAATCTCAAAAATCAAAAAATATATTTCTGCAGCATCAAAGGGAGATTGGAGAAATAATATCTGTTTTATTGCCGACGATGAAGACGGTAACATCCATATGGCCCAGGCAGATGAGCTTGCAAACTCCTTAAGAAATGCTCATCCAAACTATAATATTACAAAAATATTTTCCGATGCCTTTCCTCAGGTAATAACATCCTCCGGCCCACGCTATCCTGAGGTAAACAAAGCCATTGAAAATACGTTGAACAAAGGTGCTTTAATAATGAATTATACAGGCCATGGCGGTGAAGAAGGTTTAGCGCATGAACAAATTATGCGTCATGCTGAAATAAATAGCTGGGGAAATCCAATATACCCCCTATTTGTGACTGCAACCTGTGAATTTAGCCGGTTTGATAATTTCAACCTGGTAACTGCCGGAGAAGATGTTCTTTTAAATCCCAGTGGTGGCGGAATTGCGCTTTTAACAACAACTCGATTGGTATATAGTGGTCCTAACTTTGTTCTAAATAAACAGTTTTATAACAACTTTGGAGGTTCCGATAATCTGGGAAATCGATATAGGCTGGGTGATTTGCTGAAAAAAACCAAAAATGCCTCTGGTACAGATATTAATAAATTATGCTTTACATTGTTGGGAGATCCTGCTTTATGCCTGGCTTATCCTACCCTTAATATTAAAACAACTAAAATTAATTCGCAGGAAATTACTTCTACTCCGGATACATTGAAAGCTTATAACCTCGTAAAAGTAAATGGTGAAATTACCGATAAGAATGGCTCTATTGCAAGTGACTTCAATGGAATAGTTTACCCGTCGCTTTTTGATAAAGCGCAAAAGGTCAAAACATTAAATAACGATAATGAATCGCCCTTTTCATTTCAACAGCAAGAGAGCACCTTGTATAAAGGTAAAGCCACTGTTACCGATGGAAGTTTTGAGTTTTCGTTTGTTGTACCAAGGGAAATTGCCTATAACTATGATTTTGGACGTTTTTCGTATTACGCTACCAGCGAAAGTACGGATGCCGCCGGCAATTTTGAAAATCTTATTATTGGCGGAATTGCCGCACCGGCTGAACCAGATAACGAGGGACCTGAAATTGAATTATTTTTGAATGATAATACATTTAGTTCCGGAGGAATTTCCAATCAATATCCGGTTCTTGTGGCAAATCTGTCAGATCAAAACGGGATAAATATTGCAGGAACCAGCATAGGACACAATATTGTTGCTACACTGGACAATGATCCTTCCAAAACCTTTGTTTTAAATAATTATTTCGAATCGATAACCGATAATTATAAAGAAGGATTGGTGACATTCAAACTACCTGAAATTTATCCGGGTAAACATACAATTAGCCTTAAAGCATGGGATATATTTAATAATTCTTCCCTGGCAGAAATAAATTTTGTAGTCGTAGATTCTTCCAACCTAACTATTAGCGAGGTTTATAATTATCCAAATCCAGCTGCCGAATCTACCACTTTTGTATTCCATCATAATCAACCAGGGAAAAATTTAGTAACCGAATTGCAGATTTTTGAATTAACCGGAAAATTAATTAGTCAAATTAATATGAATATATTAAGTGATGGATTTTCCTCCGGCC
>JAIFLU010000049.1 GCA_020048915.1 Bacteroidota bacterium
TGTGGAGGCTAAGGTATGAATGAACAAAAAAAGCCTCCTATCGGGGCTTTTCTAATTCATACAATTCCGGACTGAACCCTTCCGGATAATCATCCTTATCATAAGGAACTTCGTTTTCAGATTTCACAATTTCTTCTCCGCATATCGGACAAAACCTGAATGCTGGCCTTAATTCTGAATTACATTTTTTACAGTTCATAGTCATAAATTTAAAGTTAAAAAATCATTTTATTTATGACAAGCGTCCTGCCGTTAGAACTGACCAATACAAGGTTTTTTCAAAAAATACTATCCCAGGTACGACGGATGGAGATTATTTGAAAAACACATCGTGCCTGACCTTGTATTTGTCAGGGCTATACGGCTACCTTTGTTATAAATTGAATGATTCCCCCTCACCTATTGAACTCCTAAACGTGTTCCCTGCCCGATGCCGGGCAAAACCGTATGCGTTAGCGATGTGAAGGGTTTAGAACCCACAGGAACGAGGATTCCGAAACGAGAGTGAAGCCCAAAACGTAGCGCCGGACAAAGAAAAAGAAATGAAAACATACAGATTTGTCCGAAACGCCCTACTATTTCATTTATCCTTTAAACTTGCACTGATATACAAATCAATTTTAGGACTATCCAGCTCCATCCCCTCAATACTGGTAATCCGGTTTTCTTCTGGGAAATAAAAGACCTCAATAAAAAATTCCTCAAATCCGTAAAGCGTAACCTTATGATTGTAATAGTTTCGATAAGCAATAAATGAGGCATCCAGGCCAATTGTTAGGTCAACCAAAACTTTCATTTCGAGAATCAGCACCTTTAATAACAAATAATTAAATTTGGTAAATCTAAATACCTAATTCTCACAATGAAAAATGAAAGAAAATTAATACAAAAATGGAACCATTTAAAAAGAGAGATAAGACTACACCCATTATTAGCTTATAGATTAGGGATACATATTAATGATCTTCAAAAATATTTTGAAACAACTCCTCCAGATGCTGAAATACTAAGGATTGAAAAGGTAATTTTTGAAGATAGGGCATATAAAACTCTTAGAATCCGGGATGAGTTAAAAAAACTAATTGGATATCGAGAAGTACCAAATTTTGCTTCAAGGATTGGTATAAGTGATACAAAGTTAAGGGCTATCATGGAAGGGAAAGATATGTCCCCTTCATACGAAATAATTAATAAGATCGAGATATACCTTCATGCAATAACTGGATTCACTATATCAATTGAGAATAACAACTCAGAGACTTATATTGATCAGGAACTAGACAGATTATCAAACCAAACAGTAGATATTGGCCTAGCTTTAATCTCCTATAAAAGGGACATAAAAGAACTAAGAAAACCCAGGGAGTTATTTTATGCTGACAATAAAATTATGACTACTGCCGGATTATTAATTGAAAAATTAGAAAATTTAAAAGAAACCTTTATTGACAATCCGGACCTAAAATAGCCCCGTCCATATGCAAGATAGTAAACGAACGATTGAAAAAGTAATGAGCTTAGAATCTGGTAAAGGATTTGAATCCGATTTCTTATTTCGAGAACCAGATAAAAGGGAACAAGAAATCTTTCAACTAAGGACCTTAATTGAAACTCAAATACAAACTGCCCAAGTTGAATATGTTTGCATATATTGTAAACAAGCCGTTGCAATTCGAGGGTTAAGAAATCTTAAGGAAAATTCCACACACTGGTATTTTACTCATACATATGATAGTGCTGATTGTAAGATCAAAACAAAAAGTCGATTTACAGAAGAACAAATCAGATGCATAGAATATAATGGGCAAAAAGAAAGCAAGGCTCATTATGAATTAAAACATATGATTGGGCAATTTCTCCAAAAAGAACCAGGTATTATTTCTGTAAAAATTGACAAAGTTTACAAAGAAGCTGCTATATCGAAAAAATGGCGAAAACCCGATGTTTTATCCATTTACAACGACAAAAAAATAGCCTTTGAGATACAACTCAGAACAACGTTTTTATCAGAAATAGTTGGGAGGACACTTTTCTATAAAGAAAGGGGAATATACCTACTATGGGTCTTTGAATGGTTCTCAGTTGAATCTGATGTCCAAAGATTTACCGAAAAAGACGTATATTACAATAATAACATCAATGTTTATGTATTTGATAAAGATGCTCAGAAAAAATCAATTGAGAACAATAGGCTAACATTTAAATGTTTCTTTAAAAGACACTATATAAAGTGGGATCAAATATTAGAACGTTGGGATTTTGCGTATGTAACCCTTTCAGATTTCACTTTTGAGAATAAAGAAGTATATTATTACGATACCTATAAGGAAAAAGAAAAGCTTGAAGTACAGATTGAAGAAAACCAAGTTTCTCCAAAAATAAATGCCGTCATTGATTATTTAATGGCATATTATAAAAACGATTATAAGCCTCATGGATTGGATGGGGGTAACCCGCTATTACTAATCCAAACAGTTCCAGAGATAAAGGCTTTAAATCGTAAGATTAATTATTCTAAAGAAAAAGCTGATAAGATTGTTAAGCTATTTGTTGAAAGAAAAAAACCTTATTATCTTAAGTTCATATGTTTAACAGATATTATTGAATTAGATACTTCCGTAATTGACCAAAATGGGAAAACTATATTTCAAAATTTGCTAGAATTTAATGATATGGAAATTTTTAAAACCTACACAACATATCTTTTCCGTAAAGGTTATTCTCCTACAGACAATGATATTCTGGATCATGAGACATTATTTATAGAAAAGAAAAATAATCTCACAGAAAATGAAAGGCATCAAATAGACAAGTGGGCATTCATATATTTCCTTTTAAGAATTGAGAAAAGGGAAACAGCAATGGATGTCTTAAGAGAAGAAAGGATATTATATGCGATATTATCTTTAAAACTTGATCGGGTTTTAGGATATGGATTTAGCAATTTAAGACAGATTACAAATAATATTTATAGCCAACATCCAGGATATGGATCTATTTACTATCAGGCTATGTCTTCTTATAATCAAACTAGTAAACAGTTTGAAGAAGATAAACATGGAAAATTAAGAAACAAAATATTTAATTTTTTACATGATACTCCAGAACAAAATACCCAGCACAATGAACTGTTTTTCGAATTATTTCCTGAGCTAAACTAGCTATTTTGGAATACCAGTTTCGCAATAGTAAACCTCAATAAAAAATTACTCACATCCGTAAAGCGTAATCGTATGATTGTAATAGTTGCGATAAGCAATAAAAGAAGCATCTAAATTTTTAAAGGTATATTCGGCTTTTTCTTCCAGGCTTAGCTTGTTAAATTCAGTTAAAGTCATGATTGGAATAAAAGCCTATACTACCGAATTTATCGCTTACCCCAAAGACAATTCACCCCAAAAAACCTTTTCTTAATTTACTGATATTAATAAATCCTTAGGGATATTTTTTAGGACCAACACATCAAAGCTTCTTTTTAAATCGTAGAGTAACCCACTTTCTTTCACGTTTATAATTTCGTAAACGATTTCTACATCAGTAATCAGCTTTACTAATTCTCCAAGTTTAAACATAGCTTCATTGGTTTTTTAAATAAACGATCGTATCCTTCAAAATATTGAATAAGCCGGTGTTAATAAAATGTTAAAATTCAACTGAAAAAAACAGCATAAAAACCACGGCCAAAATTTTGGTTTATACGCTACTTCCCATGAATTCGCAGACTAGGGCAATATTTGGATTTGCCGATACTATATATTACATCAAACCTATATCGTATTATTTTCTATTAAGTAGCAATAAGGAGTTTAAATCGGATAGCTCCATAAGTGACAAGAACCTGAAATGTTTAAATGAAGGTTGTAAATCCTTTTTCAGTAATCGAATCAATGTTAGGGAATTAGAATATGATCTGATAAAAGATACGTGTGCCCTCTCCGATCTTACCAATCTGTTTAACTATATAAGCTGGAAATCAATTGAAGTGATGCCTCCCCTTTTTTGCCTGGATAGCATTTTGAATCTGGTTCATTCGGATTATTTTCTTTTATCATTTAGTAGCGGGTTTACCAGGACAAAGGAAAACTACCACTCATCGATTGCAAAAGGATTCTTTATAAGCGCATTAACACTTGGTTCTTATGTATCTGTGCCATACGAATCAACGATTGATCTTAGGGTGGTACTTTTCAACAAACAGACTCGACAAATAATACTATCAAATAATTGTAAGATGGTTGACTGTGACCTAGACAGTCAGAAAGATATAGATGACCAGATTTGGAAAATTTTTAAGCCTTTATTTGGAAAATGAGGATTCATGACTGCTGGAAGTCTTTGCATATGGCTATTAGAAAGAGTCCACTTGCCTATAATTAGCTCCTTAGGAACTGCTAAATGTAAAATCCAAATAAAGAAAATACTGTCTTGCAAAATTCAGTTTTCATAAAATTTAAGAAAATAGTTAGGGTTACTTAAGGTTTCTTATAAAACTTTGCAGATCAGGAACTATTTCGTTTTTATTGAGCAGTTTTATAGAATCAACTCCAAATGTATTGGCATTATCATAGACAATGGCATGTAGTTTTTTGCTGTATAACACTATATGAAAGGTGTTTTCTTTGGCAATAAACAAATGATTATCGGACTTTTTTACTAGCTTTTCTAATCCTTCAGATGAGGGCGTTTCATTTTGTTTTAGGAGTACGACGTATTTTTCAAAAGTCAGTGAAGTTAAATCATTCTGGTATTCATTAAGTAAAAGCTTTCCTCTTAATTTGATATTTGCAGTGGCTAGTGTATTCGCATATTTATTTAAATCAACCATCTTATCGGAAGTGCAGGTTGCAAAATTTAAAACACATATAAGAATAACAAGTCTTCTAAAATACTTAACCTTAAGTAGTTTTTTTATTTCCATAACTCAGGTATTAAATTTAAATCATTATTATTAATAAACCTTCCTGTATCCAGGTTTATTAGCGGTATATCCCGGTTGGTTAATGCGGGACCATCCTCATAAACATACTGGTAGCATTTATTGGCGAACTGTTTGTATTTTCTAAAGTATTGGGGAATGATATCATTGAAAAATTGTATCTGTGGCGCATTTATGAAATTTGAATTCCGGTCACACGGTTTGTTTAGAAAAAGTACCTTTTGGGGTTCTATGTCCTTTCTGTTTTTATATAGAAAAGTGTTTGCCTCCAGGTTACGGTATATTTTAGGGTGCTCGCCTTCGGCTACGGCAAATAACCGGTGTAGTCCTTTGATCCAGCCTGTTATGGTTTTGGTAGAATGGTTTTCGCTAGGGTAAACCTCTTTAATAAGTCTTTGAAACATTTTAATGGTTTCAACTGATTCTTTATAAGAGGCAAAATCCAGAAGTTCATTATGTATCTCAGTATAATTAAATTCCAAAGAAAGTCCCGATTTTTTAGTAAACTCCTCAACAAGCAAAACATCAAGCTGCATCTCGAGAGACCGGTGAGCACTTTTGTTTTTGGCATAATCCCCAACCTTATCGCGTACAAATGGATGAATAATACCATCGGCAAAAATATGGGATGTGTATCCCATAAAAAAAGTAAACATTTTGCGGTGCAAATTCTTGTCAGATTTTCCTTTCATTTCCTTGAGAGTTGCAAAAGCCCGTAAAGGAATCTGATTGGTAAACTTGTAATGAAAATTATCTGCAAGAGAACTTTGGTTGGTAAAAAAGAAATCTCCGTCTGCAATACTTGCATATGGAAGATCGGGGCCTACAGCGCCAATTGTCATAAAATCGGAACCATCGGCAAGAATATTTTTCAAAACACCGTCTTCTAATTCATCCTGGAGCTTTTTTGTAAGAAAAATATGTGTTATTCCACTTGGCATAATTAGCTTTTTAAAGTTTTATTCAAATTGATGTCCTGGCACTTTAAATCAATTTTGTGAGTAAAGTCACAACTATGCCAGCAAAGTCTTCAGAATTCTTTACTATTCTGTTGATTTTTATGTTTTTATTCTCTGCAGATTTAATAATTGTCATTAACTCTGCCAGTTTTTTTACATCGGATGTTTCTGGAAACATTTCTCTTATTTCATCATCTTTGAGTCTCGTTATGGATGAAATTCTAGAGACAAGTTTTTCATCCGTTTTCTGAGCTGCATTCTTAATTGCTTCATCTGCATTACTGCTCAATTCGTTCCAATCTATAAAATCATTCATTGTAATAATTATTTAGCATTATTGATTATTTTATCCTTTATCTCCTGCACTTTACTTAAGTATGTTTTTATTTGACTTTCTTTATCTACTACATCAGTTCCAACCTTTACCAACTTACTTACTAAATCATCTGTCTTTGTGAGCGCTTCATCTATCTTTCCATTGGTAACACCTAACATCTCCATATATTTAATTCGGCTTTCATCAACCTTAGATGCTGAATATAAAAAGCTGGTAAGTGAATTATTGATGCTTTTAGCAACATCATATTCTCCTCGAATTTGTATTTCAATTTCCTTTTCCAAATCATCTAAGGGTTTTATTAATTCAAGCCTTTTTTGATTGATCTGGTTTTGAAGTTTGGGTCCCAGAATAACAATAAATTTTAGCCGGTCCTCAGTACTATTTGAAGCTACTATATGTTCCCAGGCAATTTGAATTTTCTGATCGCTAAAGAATTCTTTGGCAAAAATTGGAATCCATTCCCGCACTATAAATTCATCTACTAGCTCTCTTTTATTACTAAAGAAATTATTCAAAAGAATTAAATGCGATTTCTCAATGCTATTTATTTTTATTCCTAATTCTTCGGACAATTCAGGAGCTTGTTTAGGAATTGATGCACAACTAAGAAAAAACAGAACAGTTGTTAAAAAAAATAACAGATTTATCAAGCCTCTATCTTTACTCAAATTCTTGGTTGAATTCATTTCTAAATCAGTAATAAAATTTTGATTTCTTTTCATAATTCAGTATCTTTGGTTGACATATATAATTATTATATATTGTTTTGTCAACTATATTTGTAAACTTTTTATTAACACCTAATTGTTAATATTTCATTATTTTGTAACTCTATTTGTATATTTTTAAATTTCTACTATTATATTTGCCGCACATTTTTGTAAACAATAATAAGTACTATTATTAATCTAAATGAATATGAACCAACTTTTTGCAGAAAGGCTAAAATCAGCACGATTGATGAATGGATTATCCTTACAAGACCTTTCCGATAAAATGGGAAATAAAGTAAGTCGACAATCCCTTCATAAATATGAAAAGGGTGAAGTTCGACCAGATAGTGAAATGATGGGACTTCTATGTGATATTTTAGCTGTTCGTCCCGATTTTTTCATTCGTGAAAATGCAATTGAACTCGGATCAATAAATTTTCGTAAGCTTGCAAAATGCTCAGAAAAAGATCAAGTAAGCATTGTTGAAAAAACGAAAGAAACCTTATCTCGCTATCTTGAACTTGAAGAAATATTGGGCTTGGATGATAACTTCAAACACCCTTTAAATAATTTTAAGGCAATTTCTTCCTTTGAAGATGTTGAACTTGCCGCCAAGGAGGTTCGTAAGCAATGGGGATTAGGTGATGAACCCATCTCCAATATAATAGAGCTTTTAGAGGATAATCATATTAAAGTTATTGAAATAGACGCTAATGATGACTTTGACGGATTGCAGACTTGGATTAAAAGCAAGAATATTCCGGTTATTGTATTGAATAGCAGTAATTTTAAACCTAGAGACCGAAGGCGGTTTACTATTTTGCATGAACTTGGACATTTATTGTTACCCATAAATAATACTGAAGAAAAATTAGAAGAGAAATACTGCCATGCCTTTGCTGGAGCTATGCTATTACCCGCGAACTCCCTAAAAAGAGAGCTTGGAAGTAAAAGAAACAAACTATCTATTCAGGAGTTAGGCATTTTAAAGCAACAATTTGGCATTTCTATTCAGGCAATAGTAATGAGAGCATTGAACTGTGGAATTATTTCTGATTATTATACCAAGTATTATTTTAAATATATTTCTGAGATGGGATGGAAGGTTGAGGAACCTTATAAACTTGAAGGTAGGGAATACCCAAAGAGATTTTCTCAACTGATTTTCAGAGGACTTTCAGAAGAAATTATTTCTATGAGTAAAGCCGCTTCTTTAATGAACTTAAAACTCGCTGAGTTTCGGGCTAAAACGCTTGCTGTGGGATGAAAATAGCAGTTACTGATGCTTGCATTTTTATAGATATAATTGAACTGCAATTAACAATTCCATTTTTTAAGCTTAATTTAGAGATTCATACGACCTTGGACGTTTATAATGAACTCTATTCTTCTCAGCAGGAGGAATTAAATAGATTCAGAACTAACCAGAAACTATTTATACACAACCTCTCACCAGAGGAAATGGAATTAATTAATGCTGATATTTACCCAAAATCATTATCTGTTAATGATAAGACTGTGCTCTTCTTAGCAAATAAACTAAAAGCAATAGTAATAAGCAGTGATAAGGCAGTACGTTCATTTGCAAAAAAACAGACGATAGAATACCATGGTATGCTTTGGATTTTTGATAATCTAGTCCAAACAAATTTATTATCTAAAAATACAGCCATCCAAAAACTCCGCTTGCTTGTTACCACAAATATAATTTATCAAAATAGTATGGAGCTAAATAAAGAGATAAACGCAAGGATTCAACGATGGGAAAGCTAGATATAAAATATGTATGTTTTTTCTCCTTTTGCCTGAATGTTAAATTGACAAACCTTTCCCCTTTGTGGGAATATATTCAGGAATTTTAAAATCTTTAAATGACTTCTTTTGGGATTCTGTGCGGTTATTCGTGTTTTGCTGAATAGATTTTCTGTTTTCGGTTTCCCTAATATTATTTAAATGGGCTATACCCGAATTTGAATAATCAATACCGAATTTTTCAAGAGTATCTATAATATGTTTTTGTAATGGACTGTTATTTCCCATAATAGAATTATGGATGACCATTTTGTGCCCGGTTAATTTTCCTTCTTTGTTATATGTACCTTCAATTGTGTTTTCCAATCCTGTAATTTTTTTGAGGTCTTGATTTAAATCCGTCATAAATTGGGTAACCCTTAGTTTGTTGCTTTCACATCTACACAATATTTCAATATTTCCTTTCGGATCAACATCAACTCCTAAATAATCAAAGCCATTGAAGCCATTTTTCAAAGAATTATTAAAACGTGTTTCTTCCAAGTCATTGCGTAATTGTTCTCCCATATCCTTGACCCATTCTTCTTCAGCTTGGCTTTGTTTCCATTCGTTTGAACCGATAATCTTTTCGTATGGGAAACAGGCATCATGTCGATATGATCCTTCTTGTACCATAGAAGAAAGAACCATATATTCGGTATCGGTACATAATGATTTGTCAATTTTTAGAGAAGGTACGTGATTTTGCTCCTGTTCAATGTTTTTCTTTTCCCTACTAATAAAATCGTCAAATTCTTTTTGCGCTATGGGCATCTCGTCCAAACATCCTTTTTCAGTGCCAATTTTACAAATATCCTGATCTGAAAAAGTAAGGGCAAAAATGTCTTTGTATATCCTACGGACTTCAAAATCTTTATTTTGGTAGGTTATTTCATAAGATTTTAATTTATCCTTATTAGATGCAGAATGAATTTCAGATATTATTCCCAAACATTCTTTTTTAGAGCTGGTGTATATTATTTGATCAGATATGTTGGCAAGTGCATATTTTAAAAAATTCAGACGATATATTTTGAAATCCCCAAGACTGTATATAGGCTTTTTATCCTTTACAGGATTACTCATTTTATCGGTTTGTTGCTTTTCCATTATGTTTGATTATAACTGAATATGATTTTTTGTAAGTTTAGTATTTGAAAAATGAATCCTTAAAGGTTCATTTAACCAGAATTATTCATTCAATTTGTTAAAAAATGGGTGTATTTGTTTATATTTGAATTAGTTATATATCAAATCAATTACACTCAAAAATGAAAGGTTCAAAGATAGTTTTTTCGAGTTGTTATATCTTATATACATAGTATATTTGCAAGGTGATCATTGAAAATAAGGGATGAGAGTACAGACAAATTGGATCTTAGATTTAAAAAATTACACTATCATTAAGTAGTTTAAAATTCCATAAAACACTGAAAACATGAAATATTCATTTATAGATTTTATTTCGGGATTTGCCTATACTTGGAATTCAAAGCAAATGCTTTTATCTAGAGGACTAGACAGTATAATTGCTGGTATCACCCTGTAATTGTTATTTTTTAGTTGCATCTACCTCGTGTATGTAAATTTGATATAATTACCTCAAAACTATTTTGGTCACTTTTTCCCTTTTGCATGTTTTGTTTGGAGTAAGCCAATTAGAAAAGCTCAAAAGTAAAAAATCTATGAACGATTCTTACTAAACGCAATAATCATGGAATCAATATGGAATGAGTTAGATAATCTAACAAAATATTATAAAACACTTAATTTGGAAAATGCGATAGACTATAAAAGGTTTAATTTGTATTCCAATGTCCATCATTCAACTTCCATAGAAGGTTCAACCCTTACTGAAGGGGAAACTGAGATACTTTTAGATAAAGGGCTAACCGCTGAAGGTAAACCTCTAGAGCATAGCCTTATGGTCAAAGATTGTTATGACGCTTTAGTATTTGCCATTGAAGAAAGTAAAACGAAAACTCCTTTATCGCCCGATTTTTTAAAAAAGTTGAATAGCATTGTAATGAAAACTACGGGAGCTATAAATAAACATATTCTTGGAGAATTTGATACTTCAAAAGGTGAATATAGACTTTCAGCAGCCTTTGCCCAAGGAGGAGGATATTACCTTTCTCCTGAAAAGATACCCGGTGCAGTAATCAACTTTTGTAATGAAGTTAATAAGAGAATTGATAGTGCCCAAAATATTGAAGATCAATATAAACTTAGTTTTGATGTTCATTTTAACCTGGTTAGTATTCATCCTTGGGGAGATGGAAATGGGAGGACATGTAGGTTGGCAATGAACTATATTCAACTATACTATGGGATTCCGCTCACAAAAGTATATTCAAATGATAGAAACCAATATATTGAAGCATTAAAACAAACAAGAGCCAAAGAAGATATAGATATTTTTAGAGACTTTATGAGAGGACAGCAAATAAAATTCCTCAATGAAAAAATAAACGAATATGAAAACAGTCAAAAAAAAAGCTCAGGAATGACCTTTCTTTTTTAAACATACCCAATATTGATTCAAAAAAGAACAAAGGCTTGTCAATATAAGGTTTTGATCGTTTTGGAACAGAATAAATTTACAAGGTGAAGCAATCGAACTTTTAAAATCAGATGCTTCAAACCTTATTTACCCAGGTATTAATTTAAATATCCATTTGGGAGCTATCTAAAGGTATCGCGTCTATTTGAGTAATCCGGTTCATTATCAAATTCGGTTAGGGTTATTTTGTTAATAGTCCATAAAATCTTAAGAACCAGAATCTTCATAACCTACTTCATCAAAAGTAAAGGTATATCCTTTAAATATTACTAGACGGGACCTGGAGTTCAACTTTAATAATTTTAGCTTAATATAATGATTAATCTTTTCCCCATCTTGTTCCCTAAACAGCTGAATAAGCTCATTACGGGCCTTTTCTTCATACCTTTTTAATAAACCTCGTATATCTTCTTTTACCTGGTTATAATTATCTCTTATAATGTCATTGATTACTGCTTTATCAGTCAAAAGGCTTGAAATATTTGGAATCTCAATATCTTTGTTTGGACAATCCTCTGCATAGATGTTTGCTGAAAACAGCTTTCCTTCAGTAGTTTTTCCTACAAAATGGCCCTTTTCCTGTGTTATGATATCTTTTACCTCCATCACTGCCTGACGTTGGGTTGAAACTGTATAGCTTTCATTGTCAGAATAAGAGTAAGAAGCTTTCTTAAAATCATCGTGCCCAAAATACTTACTTATCATTTCAGCCGTTTGCACATCAGTGACCATCCCTATAACCTGGTTTCCAAGGTTAGCATTCAACGACCTTGCCTTTTCCTTACCCCAATTCTGTTCAATAAGCGAATAATCCTGAAATCCAAGCATCGTGGCAAGCTTACGGCTTCGAGCGGTGGCAGGTAGCATTTCTAATCCGGTAATGAATTGGGTTGCTATCTCATCGCCTGCGAAAATGCTCTTTCTCTTACCGTCCCGGTTCATATGTTTTATGGCAACCGTTGCAACAAGCGAGATAATTGGGTTTAACGCCCCCCGTAGTAACTCATCGTTGCCAATACACAGAAATTTAGGATCATCCGGATTGTTTATATCAAGGTTAAAATCATTGCCTGTAGTAACCCAAAATATTTCTTCCGTATTAATTTTTTTAAAAGGGTTTTGGTATGAGCTTTCTGTGCCAGAAACCTGGCCTTCGGCGTTACGTTCAATAGAGCCGATTACAGAACTTATCAATTCGGCGCAATCTTCATCATTTGCAAGCAATGTGACCGTATCCGTTATTTTGTGCAATAATAAGGAGGTAAGGTGTGGCAAGGTACACATATAAGGGGCATTGCGCTTTAAAAACCAAAGGCTGGCCATGGTCATGGATAATGACTCCGTATACCAGAAATCAGGTTTACGAATCCAGTCCGGGTTTAGGTTCTTTAAAAGTACCTCACAATACTCCTGGCAAAATGTACGGTTTTCGATTACTTCTGGAGAAAGGGGGTTAAACCGATTGGTCTTTTGCAAGTCGGTGAAATTTATAACAAAGAAATTTACATCTGTTTTACCGGCTTTTTTGGCTTTAACCCAAGCCCTATATAGGACAGTGGATTGCTCTGGGTACTTATAATCATAAATAAAACCACAAAAACCCATTTGTGGAAGCAGCCTAAGAATTGGGTTTATCCAGGTATAGGTTTTACCTGCCCCTGCCCCACCAATAATGGCAATACCTTGGAAGGGGTTTTTAATATTTATAAACCCTTTGTTCTTACCTGCTGAAGCTTTAAAAGAAAAGGTCGACTCACCTTCATCTTTAGTGTTATCCAAAGGAAAAAAGCTATCCTTATCTGATTTATCTTTCCCACCTATATCTTTTTGAAACGAGAGGGCAAGGAATGGAAAAAGGTTTCGGATATTCTTAAAACTTAGTGGGATAGTGAACAAAAAGATTAAATTGGCAAATAGCTTTGCTTGGTCCTTCAAAAAGATATCATCCAGGTATATGGCAAAAATAACTGTGAAAACTATAAATATATGCTCAATAAAGATTGCTCTTAACGCTAGCTTTTCAAATGGCTTTTCCCGGTAAAACAAAAAATAAAACACACTGGTAACAATCATTGCCACCCTAACATCCCACAAATCAAAAAATACCGGTATTTCTTTTACAATGGCAAACACTCCATATACGTTATTGGCCAGCTTCCCTAGGTGGATAAAAATAATAAGCAGCACGATAAGCATCATCACATTAAGGGCAAGCTTTAGCTGTCTGGATCCATCTTCAACCATGCTGATTAAACTTTAATATTAATTTCAAACTTCTCTTGATTATAAAAGGCAATTGCATTTACGGTTTTTCCATGCAAGTTAACTTTGACCAGCTTGTTTTTCCCAGGGTCTGAAATGAGCTTATTGATATGAACGTCTTCGATTTTAAAAGGGCCATCACTAAATATTAACTCCCCTTTCCCCTGATAGGTTTTCCCTTCCTTACAATAAAAGCAGGATATTGTTCCTTCGATTTCTTTATAAAGCCTTTTACCAGACAATAGCAGTTTTATCTCCTCCCCTTCCCAGAACTTCTTTAAGAAAACTGTAATATTTTGTTTAACATAAGTAATAAAGCAGCTTTCAACTTCTAAAAAACCAATTTCAGATAGAATATTTATTTCCCTTTCTGTGAGTATTATACCATATTCCTTATATAAAAGGGAACTATTCCCATTAAGTAAATCCTTTAGGTCACTCATAGGTAAATTCGATGTATTCTTTCTTTATAGCCATAAATACCTCATCTTTTAAGGTATTGCTTAGGTGGTCATATAATGGGGAGTTGCAGAAATCATGTGCCCCTTTGATGTGGATACCGTGTTTGCGATGGATTGTTGTTTGCGATATTGGAGAATTATTGCCTTTTATAAATAAATCTATTATTTCAGAAAATAAAGCTAAATACCGATTGTTTTCCTGGGAAGAATATAAATACGCTATTATTTGATAAAATCTTGTATAACTAACATAAAGGGTAAAAACATGTGATTTATGAAATGAAAAATGCCCTCCACCAAAAAAATAGGCGTCATCTTTGGCTTCTATTTTTATGTGGTTTGATTTCATAAATGCAGAAAAGACTTCGTTCTTTACTACATATGTACTCCATCCTTGTTTCTCTAATAAAGATTTTTCTGCCATGGATGATAAACAAAGACGGATAAATTCGGTATTTATCCCTTCAAATTCCTTTTTAAGCTCATCGTTGCGAATAATAACAACAGGCTTCTTATTGATAATTATTTGGATGAGTCTTTTCAGGGCTTCCTTTTTCAACGGTGAAAAGTTGTCAATACAAAGAATAAGTAGTTGAGTTTTTTCAGGTTTTACCATTATTACTTTTTTGTTGAACAAAGTTAGTAATCATATATTCCATATTGCCCTCAAATTTCTCATAACTTTTTTCAATTTCCAAAATCTCAGATTCAGTTGAAGTAAATGTTGCTTTTGCCGTTTCACTTACTTCCACCCGATAGATTTTTGAAAGTCCGTTGATACGGAGCATTACACATTTATAAGCTGAAGTATTTTGCATGGTGGCCAATACCTTAATATCATTATCGGTAAATCCCAACGTACGCTGTAGTACCGGAATTTGTTCCTGGTTCTTGGAATGGTCAAGTATTATATAGGTAAATGTATTTGACACAATTGCATTTCTGATTGGGCTATTTTCAATTTCACTGGCACTTTGAGTGACCAGGTTGCTTGCCCCGTGATGTTTGCGGCAGGTACGCCACATATACTCCAAAAACTGGGTCATATTATGCCCTGATAGCATACTCCAGGCTTCCTCGATTACAACTACCTTATTGATCCCTTTTAGTATGCGGAATTTTTCCATAATTGTCTCGATGACAATAAGGCTAACAATAGGTAAAACCTCATGGTTGTCTTTTATTTCCTTGAGTTCAAAAACTATAAACCTTTCATTGGTAAAATTAAGGTTCCCTTTCCCATTTAAAAGTTTAGAATACCTGCCATCGTAAAATGGTTTAAGTACCCTTTTAAAAGAGTGGGCGTTAAAATAATCACTGTCCCTGGTATTTTGCTCAAAATAGGTGTCTACATATTCATAGAAACCTTTGAAATCAGGGATAACCTTGATCCCATGGCAATAAGTATAATAGTTTGCTATTATATCGGCCATTACTGTTTCTGATTCCCTTGTTTGTTTATCCTCTCCCCAAATCCTAAAAAATAAAGTACGTAGGAAAACAATATTATTGTTGTCAATATCTTCCTTCCCCTTTTTAAAATCAAATTCAGAGATTGTAAATGGATTAAATTCAATGGGGTTATCCAGGGAGTATTTAAAATATTTGCCTCCAACAGACAAACAGTTTCGTTTATAACTGTCCCCAACGTCGACAATGACAATATGTTCCCCCTGGTAATATAACTGATGGTTAATATAATTTTGGGTAAAGGATTTACCAGAACCAGTGCCCCCAATAGTTACAACATTCCTGGCATCAAGCATTTCGCTACGAAGGTCAACAACAACAGGAACGCCTGATAAATAGTCGTTTAGCTTTATCCCTTTAATACCATTCTGATAATTGGTTTCAAGGCTCAAAAACATCGTTGCAACAGATAAAAGCATTGTCCTAAAATCATAGAGATCGGAGCAGTTTCCCGGAATATTCGAAAACCATCCCAAAAAACAAGTATCTGACAATATCAGGGGACGAAAATTTATTTTAGCACACTGGGCCCTAAACTCGTTCAAAGAAGAATTCACCTCTTTCTCTGATAATCCCCAAAGAATAACATGACAGTCAATAGATACTACGTCCTCTTTCCCTTCAGTAGCATCTGTGATAAAGTCTTCAATATTTTGTTTTATGGTCGAATTTTCAGCCGTTGCCAATAGGTTACAGCTATCTGCAACTTTGTTTAAGTGATTGAGCTCTGATTTTGTATTATTTTTCCTTATTACGGTGCTTACGATATGATTTCTTTGAAAGCCTAAAGCTATTGGGTGGGTGTACGAGACATCGACACTGCCGGATTTTAAAGGACTGGAAGTACTTGTTGTATTCGAAAAATCCCGGATTTTAACAATGTTTACGATGTTGTTACCAATGACCATATTATTTTGGTTAATGGATACTTCATTTGACACATCATTCTGTTTGCCAGTAAAGTCAAGGTTGGTATACCTATACAGAAGTTCGATAATTTGGTTATCGTCCATTCTTTCCAGCTTGATCCCCCCTGACCCATTTAATATCCCGCTAAAGATATCTGCATTCTTTTCTGCCGACCTAAAAGTATGTTCAATGAAATTAAGCTTGGTTGTGTGTTTGAAAATATTGCTTTCGATGGGTCCCTTTTTGGTTTGCTCACAAAATGTTAAAACCAGGTAAGATTGGTGGTTAATAAATGGACGTTCAGCAAATGTCCTTTCATTTGCTGTTAGTACAAAAGATTTAGTAAGACTGGGCTTATAAGAATCTTCAATATAAAAATCAAGGACCTGCAAATACGTATGTTCATCCAGACCGGAAATCGCATTTTCAAACATCTTTCTATAATGGGAGTATTCATTGCTTGAAATACTGAATATCTCTTTGACCTCCATTTTAAAATAAATGGAAATATCACCGGAACTATTCAGGGATATTCCATTTTCAACAAGGACTATAGGAAATATGTCTTTTAAGTGTCGCTTCATTTTTCTTTAAAATGTTCTTTAGAAAAAAAGCATTCGGAAGTATACCCTTTCTCCATTTTGAAATATGTAATTAATTCATCAAACAAAAATGGCCTATCCTTAATTTTATATAAATACCAAATTGATGTACCTAAAAAACCTATAGGGAGAAAGCTTAGCCACAAACCGGCAAAGAATACAAGTACAAATAATGTCATTGAAATAATAAACACCAGGACAAAAGGCTTAAGTACTATCCCTGCGATCCTGGGTTTGTCATCGGTAAACTTATTTACATTGTATTCCATAAGTTCCGTTTAATTGAGTATTGTTGTGCCAGCAATCCAGTTTGCAACTTTTGGGGAGAAAAGGACAATAACACCAAATACAAAAAGTAACACAATTTCTGTTTTAACCCGGTTATCATGGTTGTAAAGTTTATAACCTGCCGAGATAAGAGAGCCTAACAGCACCAGCCCACAGACAACTTTAACGATGTTGTAGATTTGTTGCGCCGGTTTCTTAATTTCATTAACAAAATCATTAGAGTTCAGGTCTTGCCCAAAAGCGGACTGTATTAGAAATAATGCTGATACAGTAAATACTACGGTGAATAATTTTTTTGTGTTCATTGTTATTGATATTTAATTAATTGAATAGAATGTTAATTTAGTCCCATTTGAAATGGTAATAATATCTTTGCGGGCTCTATCGCCCAGGGTTCGGGAAACAGCTCTTGTCGCTATATCGGTAAGCGGGTCTCCCGTATTGATTTCCGAAACATCTCCAGCAGTTGTGCCAGTTTCCTGTTTTATATTTGATCGAAGGTTTTCTTCGTTGAATTTTATACCTCTCCCTTCACTTGTATACCCCACAAAAGACCTTTCAAGTTTTTCCCCATTTACGACTGCATCATTTATTGTCACTTCAATAATATCAGCACCCTTTGAAAGATATGCAACCATGATGGTGTTACGTGGAATAACCTTTTCATTAATTGTAACGTCCTGTGTTGTCCTTATTTTACATGATGTACGGCTGTTAACAAGTTTTGTGTCACCAAAAACTACAGCATAAAAATTTAGGCTACCAGGCTTATTTTCATCTTTCCCCCTTCGCCAGGTAGAGCCCTGTTGAACTTGCGGTTGTGGTGGTTGGGGCTGTATGTTATTTACTTCTAATGGCTTTACTTGTGGCTTTTCTTCTTTTGCCTTTGGTTTTGGTTTGATATTTTGTTTTCCAGTATTTCCATAGGTTTCTTTTTCCTTATTCCTTGCCTTCTCCGTTTGGGTAAAAATATCCTTTTCCTTAATCTGGGTAGTGGTATCTACCTTTTCACTTGCCATGCCGTTTATGGCTTCATCCAATCCTGCATCCTTAATCGGCTCGTTGGCATAATAATTATTGTCGTCATCTTGCGCTTGCTCTTGCTTGGCAGGAACGTCAAAAGATTCTGCGACCTCCTTATTTGACCCTTCTTTATCAGTCTTCCCGGAGGTTATAAAAAGGATAAAAAGGCTTACTACCACTGCCAGAAATATTATAAAACGAATATCTTTAAATGGGTTCTTTTTCTGTGCCATACTTTTAGTTCAATTTAAGGTTAAAGGCACTTTTAAGTAAAATATCCGGATTTACGGGGACAAAAATCTCCCTGCCCCCATTTTTCTCCTGAAGGAAGTATACTACCTTTTGGTTGTCTTTAAGGGTAAAAAGGGAATATACCAATATGGAACAGATGTGCTCCTTTTTACTTGGGATAACATCACATTTGTTATAAACAAAAATAGGGTAAAGATAATCGTCATTATTGCCTACCTTGGTTAACTTGCTGCTAGTTGTCAGTATAAAACCGTTGAAATCAATGTTATAATTAATTTTTGAACTGTTTGTATGGGATACCTTTATGTAAACAAAAGAATCATCCACGGCAATGTTCTCAATTTCACTTACTATCCCTTTTTTTTGTTTCCCAAGGTTAAAAATATCCCTTTTTAAGCCCATAACATACTTGCAAGTGGAAACATAATCATTAAGAGCAAATGTACTGGTAACCCCTACTGGGGAAGGGTTTGTTGCGGCTGGTTTTCCCGTTTGGCCAAACATTTGAAGGGTAGTTTCAGAAAGATAGTCCCCTCCTTTTCGTATCTCAATAGGATAATGGGAATTATCTTCACAAATAATAAGCCCGTTTACTATTGTTTTGGGGTCAAAATATGGAGTTGACAATATAAAATAAATGGTTTTGTCCCCCAACACATCATATTTAACTTCTACAGAGGATAGGTCAATAAAACTCACTTTTGAAGAAAACACCAGGTATACCCGTTGGGTGTTATTGCATTCAATTTTTTTTAGCGGAGATATCGTCTGACCTATTGCCAAAAATGGGATAAAAAATGTTAGGGCACATATTAATTTTAAATACTTCATTGTGTTTGGAATTTGCCAATTGATAAAAGTTTAAACTTTGAAACCAGCATAGCATGGGGATTTTTTTCACTCCTTTGTAAACCGGTCTTAATTATTGAAAATCCTATTGCCCTGCTATATATTGTTTGAATTTTTTCGTCCCGGATAACGTTCTGCTTAAATTTAATGGTCCCATTTAGGCTATTGTCCAAAGAGATTGAATCCAGGCTAATTTCTATGGTAGTCCTAAGGTTAAATTTTACCATTTTGTCATAAATCTCAAGCTCTTCCTGTTCTTCGGTCACACTCTTGGATATATCATTATCACAGAGGTCCCTGCATAATTTCATGTTCCTTTTATAGGAAAATTGGTCGTTTTCATAAACTAACCTGATAAAAGCTGATATATGACCTTTTGCTTCTGCTTTATAGTCTTCAATGGACAGGTCTTTAAGTTCGGCATTAAAAATGTTTCCCTTACTGTCCAGTACCATCATTTTATTAGGAAGGTTTTCTTTGGAGGCTACCGTGTAAACAATAAAACCAACCAGGGTTAGATTTGTGATCAGTAGCCCCATTATTGCCAGGCGGGAAATTTTATACTCTCCCTTTAACTTCATAAGGTTAGGGAAATTCTTGTTATCCATATCTTATCTTTTTGTCAATATTTTTCTTCCAACACTTTGTGCCCCCCTGCTGGCAGCGCTATATCCCTTATTTCCAATAGCTCCCACAAAGCCTTGCAGGGTTTGGTTTCCTAATATTTTATGAACAAGGGTGGGGGTATAAAACATTATGAATAGTTGGGCAAAACTTAATACTACAGTTTCCAGCGATGCCCCTTGTACTTCTCCGTTCATATCGAGCAAACGGCCATTTTTAATGCAATAGGTAATAATTTCACCTATATAAAGGGGTATTATCCAAAGAGAAATTTCAAGGTAGGTTACTACAAATTTTTTCCAGGAATCACTGGTTAAATAAAACATGGATAACGGCAGTGCAAAAAATCCCAGGATTTTAAGTATTAGCAGTATAAACGCTCGGATCTCCAGCATTAATTTATAAACTATCAAATTTAGGTTCATTATTATGGGAAGGAAAACATAGTCAATAAACCAATTTCCAGAGCTTCCACTATCACTCCAAAGGTCTGATTCCTGAAAATTCTTTAAATTATCGTCTATCTGTTTAATAACTTCTGAAAGCCTTTCGGTGTTTGCTGTCCTCCAAAAATCTTCATTTTGTATTTTATTCAAAAACCCCTTATTCCAAAATTCATCAGGCCGGGCCAGTAGATTCATATTCCGCCAAAACCGGGCACCTTTACTTTCCATCAAATCATATTCTATCAGGATACTTCTTACTTCTTCGGCTTTCTGCTGGGGGGTTTTGCTATTCCAGTTTTCGGATTTGTCAATCCCTTTCTTAAGCGCATACAGGACTGCCTTAAATTGTTTATTGTCCTGCTGTAACATTTCCTTTACCTCTTTATCTATCTTGTCCCTGTCTTTAGTAGTCAATTTTACCAACACCTTATCCATCACATTTTTGGCAGACATTGATTCGCCAATAGAATAAAAGATATTATCGACCATCTTGAGACCTCCGGAATAACAGGTCTCAAAAAGTATTAAAAAAAGTATGGGCCTTAACAGCTGCCAGGGGTTAAATTGTTTGTTTTGGGTATAGGTCGTAACAAAAACATACCCTACATACAATATAAAGAAAAATGCTACTCCAACTTTAGTGTACGTGATCCAATTACTGAAAAGTTCATTTACTAAAACATCAGCGATTTGGTCAATCTTTGAACTATAATACGCTTCTAAAATAACCATCCCTATTAATTCTTTACCCCTTGCCCGATCAATGGCTGTTTAATGTTATACTCGCGACTGTAATTGCTGTTTTGTTGCTTTACAGTGCTTTTTGTTTTTTGTTGGCTTTTCAATTGGTCCATAATATCATCCAATGCCACTAAGTTTTTTTTGCATTCAATTACTTTAATTTCTGCCTCATGTAGGAAATTGTCGGCTTTTAATTTTAAATCCATCCTTTCATAAGGGGACAATGGGGTTTTATCATCATGGATCCCTGCTAATTTTCGACATTCCAACGCCTTGTTTAGCAAAAAGCCGATTTCCGAAATAAATACCTCCGATTCACAAAGTTTTGAGCCGTAGCTTTCATCAGTGGCAAAATCGTTGTTTTTTGACATCTTATCTGCCAGGTCAGAGGCTTGGTTAGAAATTATGATGGCCTGTTTTAAAAAATTTGATTCGTTTTGTTTTATGGTGTCCGCAAATGTTGTTTCTCCACGAAGGACAAGTTCTGTTTCTTCATTTATTTTATACAACTTATCCAAAAAATTGGCGGAACGCTTCGATTGTTCATAGGTCTTATAGGTGTTTTGGGTATTTTCCCTGGTTTGTTTATTAATCGTTTTCAAGACAGCTAATTCTTGCTTCTCTGTAACAGATAACTGAATTACAGACTGGTGTACCACCCCATCATATACTGCCATTTGTGAAAACGTAGAAACGCTTATTGTTCCGGTACAAAGTGCAAACAATAACCTTTTCATAGTTTGTAAGTGTTGATTCTTTCATTAATATAAATCCTTGATTCTTCCTGCGCTTGATATTGGCTAATCCCTGCCTCTTCCGATTCCTTTAAAAGGTTAATTTTTTCCTGGCAAAGCAGCATAGATTTTTCTATTGCCCTGGAATAAAGACATGCCTGGTTCGGGAACGATTCCTCAAAATGTTCGTCCAGCTTTTTATATACCAAGCTATGTTCATTATATAAGATTTCTAGAAAAGGTTTAGAAAACTTGTCTTTGTTACAATTTATGATCTGCTGAAAATAATGGATGTCAAAAAGGTTTGACGTTATATATTCCTGTTTTAATAATCCATACATGACATTCTCCATTCTTGCGCTTATCCCTATTTCCTGGACAAGTTCAATTGTCTTTCCATGGCGCACAAGATAAACAAACAGGTTTCCGGAAGTATTCATTATTTCAAAAAAATCAGGATAGTGCTCGCAAAAATAGTCCCAGCATTTTAATGACCTTTCTTCCATAAACATAGCAGCATCTTCCCTTTCAAATTTTTGGTACGGGTCAATACCAAGTTTTTTTATATAGAGATCCACATATTGATAATCAACGATCATATAGCTTTATATTAATTGCAATAGTACATAATAAATAATACATATTTTTAGTTGACAGAAATATTTTTTCCTTTTTTTATTAACTCATCTATATCTGTTATCCCTAATTCATCTTCCATCGAAGGCTTATTATTTTTCTCCCCAACCGATTTCATGATTTCGGTTTTATACCCATCAAGCGGGTTTTTAACAGGGTTTATTGTTAGGTCTGAAATTGAGGCGTCCAGTTCGTTTTGCAAAGATATCAGGGCGCCATCTTTCACAAATACAGCAGTAGGCCTAAGTTCAAGCTCTCTTTTTTCCTTGCTTAGCTTTTCAATATCGCTGCGCATCCTTAAATAGCCAGTTTCAACTTTATATAATGCATCCCTTACAAACTGGCCTAATTGCAAGGCCTCGCAACTAGAAAATGACCTTCCGTCACTTGAATAGAGTTTGCTGGTTTCTCCCTGCAGGTAGAAGCGTATCTCGCTCGAAGAACCGGAAAACAGGCCATCACTACCTTTTAGGTTTTCAATTTTACAGGCCATAACTTTAAACCCCCCTATGCTGCACATGGTATTATAAAGCTGGCCTTGTTCAAACCCTTCCTTTTCTTTTTTCCCTGATACAAAATCCTTTAAATATTCCCCAATCTCAGTGGCTTTTTTTAAAACACTGCCTTCCATGGTATGGAAGAAAATAGCATATTTGTTTTCCGCATCTCTGGGTATGGTATCCATTAATTTATAATCTACAGAAACCTTCTTGTAATCATCGTTCAATTTCTTTAATATCGCCTGTTTTTCTTCGAAGGAAGCTTTTGCGGTTTCATTTGACTTATTTATCTCCTTCCTTTCATAAAGGAGCATATCGATCTCCCTTTCGAGCTTTGTTTTTCGCAATAACCGGTTGTCTCCGGAAAGGACTGCTACAATCCTTGAAAAACTCATCGTATTTTCATCGTCCAACATATCCTGAGAGGCCGTCCTCCCTCCTACTTCGTTTTTCTTTATCTGCTCTATAAACCTTTCTTTTCCATCCAGCATATTGAATTTATATGCATCGAGTGTTTTCTCAGTGGCGTAAATATAGTTTTTCAACCCATATTTCAGGCCAATTTCATTCCCCTGCCTCTCCCCTCTTCCG
>JAIFLU010000078.1 GCA_020048915.1 Bacteroidota bacterium
TTACTAATAATAATTATTGACCTTATTACCTTATTTTTAATAAATCAACCCTTTAAAAAATTAAAAATACCTAAACCTCCAACAAAAAAACGGTGCCTTCCATCTCATTCGATATTACATTAAGAGAACCTTTATGCAACCGCATAATTTGTCGGGAGAGGCTAAGACCAATTCCCGAGCCATTTTCGCGGGTGGTGAAAAACGGAATGAAAATTTTTTCCTGTAATTCTTCCGGTATTAACGGCCCATTGTTGGCCAATTTAATTAACAATCGGCCTTCCCTGGTTTTAGAAATATTCATCTGAATTTTCCTTATACCCTCAATTTTCGTTAAAGCATCTATGGCATTATTAATCAGGTTTACCAACACCTGATTAATTAAATTCTTATCACCAATTACCTCTTTTGCCTGTTCTTCAATTTTACATTCAAAAGCTATTTGATTAGCTTCAAATTTTTCAGCATATAGAAGTGAAAGCTGCTCCATCCAATCCCGAATATCAAACATTTGCAAAACTGGTTGCGGAACCTTGGTGAGCTTTCTGTAATTATTTACAAAGCTCATTAACCCGTTGCCTTGCTCTTCTATAGCCTTCAGTCCCTGAATAGTTGTAGTGACAATAGTTTCGTTAAGCTCGGAAGGTTTAACCGAAGTTCCGTTTTTAATGAAAAACCCGAACAATGTTTTGGAGATGGAGGTTAACGGAGCAATAGAATTCATCATTTCGTGCGTTAGAATACTGATTAGCTTCTGATACGATTCCAATTCCTTCTCGTCCAGTTCCTGTTTAATATCCTGAATAGAGACAAGCTTTAAAGCGCTCTGCCCGTCGCGAATTTGAGTTGCCCGGAACAATAGCAACTGAATAGTACCATTTAGTACATTTTTATAGGTAATGGTTTCCCCTGGTTCCAGAGCGCACAGAACCTTATAAAAAGCTTCGTTTTTAATTTTCAACAGATTCATATTGGTCGATTCGGGAGAAATTCCGGCATACCTGCAGGTAGTTTCATTTAGCAGCTCCATCGAATTATCTTCTTTTAATACAGCAAGCCCCGTATTAGACTGCTGAATAAGCGCTTTATAATATTTTTCCTTATACGCATTGCGTAATTTCAGTTGCTGAATATGGCTATTCAAGCGATTCATACTCTCGTGCAGTTGCAAGAGTGATTTGTTTTTTATACTTGTTGGATAATGACTGGTAGAATCATTATTTCGAACGGCATCGAAGAAAAAAGCAATATCCCGGTTTGTTCTTCTATACCGATTTACTAATTGATACGCACAAACAACTCCAACAGAAACTAAAAGGAAAGAATAGGTAAAATATAAATGAGCTATGAAAACACCTGCACCAAATACTGAACCGGCCAGGATTATTATCAAAATTACCATGGACACAAAAGAGGCTTTAGATCCCATACTTTTTGATTTTGGTATATAAGGTTGGGCGGGTAATACCAAGTTTGTTTGCCACCAGCGTGAGGTTTTGACCATGGCGTGCCAGCGCCGAAATAATCATTTTCTTTTCCATTTCCTCAAGCGTTTCGGGTTGGGAAGAGATGGATTCCAATTCAAACCCGAATAGAAAATCTTCGGACCTCAGTTCATCCGAATCCGACAAAATAACTGCCTTTTCGATAGTGTGCTGTAACTCTCTGATATTGCCCAGCCAGGGATTTGCCCGAAGCTTATCCATGGCTTTGATATTAATTTTCAGGTTAGGCTTATTATACTTTTTACCATAAAGCTGCAAAAAATGTGTTGCAATATCTTCGATATCTTCTTTTCGTTCGCGAAGGGCCGGAAGATGAATTTGAATGGTGTTGATCCGGTATAGCAAATCTTGCCGAAACTGATTTTCTGCCACCATTTGATGGATATTTTTATTGGTGGCGCTTATTAAGCGAATATCGACAGGTATTTCTTTGTTCGAACCTACCGGGGTAATAACACGGGTTTGCAAAACAGTAAGCAGTTTCGACTGCAAATGCATTGGTAAATTACCAATTTCATCGAGAAACAAACTTCCCTGGTTAGCGAGTACAAATTTCCCCGCCCTATCTTCATAGGCATTGGTGAAAGCGCCCTTTTTGTGACCAAACAACTCACTTTCGAACAAGGTTTCCGTTAACGCAGACAAATCGACCATGACAAAAAGTTCGTTGCCCCGGGTTGAAAGGCGGTGAATTTCCTTGGCGATGAGCTCTTTTCCGGTTCCATTTTCGCCAGTAATAAGCACATTGGCATCGGTTTTTGCAATTTTACGAACCATGTTCATAATGTTTTGCATGGCCTCCGATTTTCCAACCACCAATTGTTCGTTTCGGTTAAGTTCTTTTTTAATATAGAACTCTTTGGTTTTAAGTTCCTTAATTTCCAGGTTCGATTTGCTTAAGCGATAGGCCGATTTCAGTGTAGCTATAAGCTTGTCGTTATCCCAGGGTTTCAAAACAAAGTCGGCCGCTCCTTCTTTTAGGGCATTTACAGCAAGGGCAACATCCCCATACGCCGTAAACATAATTACCTCAACACCCGGAAATTTCTTTTTAATTTCCTTCAGCCAAAAAAGCCCCTCATTCCCTGTATTTTGCCCGGCAGTAAAATTCATATCGAGCAAAACAACATCGCAGTTGCAAGCTGAAATTTCGTGCAACAGGTTATTGGGATTTGTAACGGTTTGAATTACTTCGAACTCAAACTGAAGGAACATGGTTAAGGCCTGAAGAACACTTTTATTATCATCGGCAATAAGTAATTTACCTTGTTTCATTGGTAACTGGATTTTCAACAAATGTAAATTTATTTTACGGCAATGCGTAAAGTTTCTTTACATTTTATTCATCTCCCAAATTGTCATTTTACTAGTATACTTAACATTAGCGTTAGTGGCATATCTTTGGATTAAGAGGAGTACTCTTAATTTTAAAATGAACGTTAAAATTTTTATCATATGATTAAAACAGTCAACCTTAACAAAGTATTCCGAACTGAAGAAGTAGAAACCACTGCGTTAAATTCATTAAATTTTGCAGTAAAAAAGGGTGAATTCCTTGCCATTATGGGCCCGTCGGGTTGTGGAAAATCAACTTTACTAAATATCATTGGATTACTAGATACCCCATCCGGAGGAGAGTATTATTTTGATGGCGTGGATGTTGCCAAATATAAGGAAAACCAGCGCACTAATCTGCGAAAAGGAAACATAGGCTTTATCTTTCAGAACTTTAATCTGATTGATGAACTCAATGTTTACGAAAATGTGGAATTACCGCTGCTAGCCCTGAAAGTTAAAAATGTGGAACGCAAAAAAAAGGTAGAAGAAATACTGGAACGAATGCAGATAGGACAACGAAAACTGCATTTTCCGCAACAATTATCGGGTGGACAACAACAGCGTGTAGCAGTGGCCCGTGCGGTTATAACAAACCCAAAGCTTATCCTGGCCGATGAACCTACCGGAAATCTCGATTCGGCAAATGGCGAACAGGTGATGCAACTTTTAGAGCAACTCAATGCCGAAGGAACTACTATTGTTATGGTGACCCACTCCCCTGCTCATGCCGATCGCGCTCACCGTATTATGCACCTTTTTGACGGGCATATTGTGGCCGAAAATAAGGAGAAGTTTTTTGTATAACCCTGAAATAGCAGAGCAATGTTTAAACAATATTTTACAATAGCACTTCGAAATATCTTAAAAGATAAAATCATTTCGTCCATAAATTTTGTTAACCTGATTGTTGGGTTTGTAACTTTTATACTGATTAGTTTATTTGTTTACAGTGAACTTACATGGGACCAACACAACAAAAACTTTGAAAAGACATATCGTGTGCAGCTTTTTATGGACCAGGCCGATAATGTAATTCATCATACGGCGAGTATAACAGCTGCTTTAAGCCGGCACGAGTTAACCACTATCCCTGAAATAGACAAAATTGCACTTATTCACGATGTTGGCGACAATAATAAAGACGGTGTTTTCCTCTCGCTCGACAAAAAAGACCAATATAAAATTCGCTGGGGATACTATGCCGATCCGTCAGTTTTCGAAATATTCACATTCAGTTTTATAGAAGGAGCCCCCTCAAAAGCACTACTGGAACCCTATTCAATAGTCCTTTCAAAATCAGTCGCACAAAAACTTTTTCCTAATTCGAAAGCGCTGGGAAAACAGGTTTATGGGGAAAACAAAGTCAGCTTTACTGTAACAGGAGTGTTCGAGGATTTGCCAGTAAACTCAAGCTGGAGGCCATACTACCTTCTCCCGATGAATACATTTACACAGATCACTGGCTGGGAAGGCTACGAATCTCAATACAGATCGTACTCATTTAATATATATGTTTTGCTTAAACCAAATGCAGAGCCTTCATCGGTAGATAAGAAAATTTATAACACCCTCGAAAAGTACCAGAAAGAACATCATCCTTATCTGCGGCATATGGAATCTCTTCATTTGAATCCATTTTTCCAGAAGGATATATACATTATTCTCACCTTGTTATCCTTTATCGCTTTATTGATCCTTATACTTGCTTCGGTTAACTACATCAACCTTCAAACGGCCAGAAGTACCACCCGTTTAAAAGAAATCGGAATTAAAAAAACGGTTGGTTTCTCAAAAAACTCGCTTTACTCCCAATTTTTGTTCGAATCAATTATGGTCTCATTTATTGCTGGTTTAATAGCCATAATTGTAACCCAATTGATTCTTCCGGCATTCAATTATTTAATTGGAACAACAGGAATTATTGGGGTTGCCATGACTTCAAACGTTTTTTCCGAACCCGGCCTCATAATGATAGTTTTAGGTGTATCTGTATTGACGGGTTTTATCTCCGGGCTTTACCCTGCGTATATAATTTCTTCCTTTAACCCAATTAAAGCGCTGAAAGAAAAAGTAGTGAATAATCCCAACAATGGCTTTGGACTTAAAAAAATACTGGTAACAGTGCAATTTACAATCTCATTGTTCCTTCTAATTAATGGTTTTATTGTTTTCAGGCAAACGCAATTCATGGTGAATGGTAATTTGGGCTTTAATACCCAAAATGTGATTTTTGCTAACATTGTTACAAATAAGAGTGGCTCCTCCGAACCGTTAAGGCAGAAACTCCTGCAGCACCCGGAAATTAAAGACGCTTGCTTTTCAGATTATATTCCATTTATAATTCCAGGTGGAGACGATCTTACCTGGGAGGGAGGTAACGCCGAAGAAAAAGTATTTTTCAGGGATTATAGAATTACCAGCGATTTCTTTTCCACTTATAATATCCCGATTGTAAAAGGAAGAAATTTCTCGCGCGATTTCCCGGATGATAAAGAGAAATGTATTATTAACGAAGCAGCAGCAAGGGTTTTAGGTTGGGACGACCCTATTGGTAAACACCTTATTGAAGGAAATAAGAAGGTGGAAATTATTGGGGTTATTCGTGATTACATAGCCCAATCGATGCACAACCCTATTGAACCACACTGGTACCATATAATTCCCGATAGTGCAAGTTTGAACGGCATATTCTCGGTACAATTGGCGACAGATAATACCCGGAAAGGAATTAAAATAATAAACGAAGAGTTTGCTGATTTTTTTCCCGAAGATGCTTTTGAATTCACCCATATAAATACAATTATCCGAAACGAAGCTGCCGTGCAGGCATGGCTGGTAATTCGCAATATCAGTGTTTTCTTTGCAATTCTTTCAATCATTATTTCTTCGGTAGGGCTATTTGGTCTGGTGATGTTTTTTGTAAAACGAAAGATGAAAGAAATTGGGATCAGGAAAGTGCTTGGTTTTTCATTGGGAAATCTCTACTTAAAACTGTCGTCGGAATTTCTCTGGTTGCTGCTGATTGCAAACCTTCTTGCGTGGCCCGCTTCATTCTTTATTTACAAACAACTTCCCGGAGCACATAAATATCCTATTCAGATTTGGGAATTCTTATTAGGCTCTTCCATTATTATGGGGATTGCAGTATTAACCATAAGTTACCATATTATTAAGTCGGCCCGCACCAATCCGGTAGATATTTTGAAGTATGAATAAAAATAACTGATGAAGATAAAAAGGTTCGATTAGGAAAATCCTAGCCGAACCTTTTTATATTGAATTAAAATTAAATCCCGCTATAAATCTCTGACTACCTATACGCCTTTCAGGTTGAATTTTCCCAAGATCTTTGTGTTTTTATTGCGGTGGTACCAATCGTTATAAATAAGTTCCAATTCGGTTACTTCAAAAGAGCCAAAGTTAAAGGATCGATACTCTTTAATTTTGTCGATAAATAGATGGGGTTGGCAGATGGTATTTTTAAACCTTACCACTGTGGAGTGTGCAGTCTGAATTTGATAACGGGTATCGGGGTTATGCTGTAATTCGGATTGCTTTAACTGATCTGCAATTTTTGAGCGGATAGCCTCTAGTTTATAATCCAAAGGAAAACCCTGTATTATCAAACAACCGGGCGATGCAGTAATACCAGTGAATTCAATATTAAAAGAGTTGCACTCTTTTAAAGCATTTTTTAGTAAATCAACATACCTTTCTTTTTCAGTTGCTTCCAGCGTAAAGCCTTCAAAACAAGTAATTACAGAAAATATAGTTAAATGAAAATCCGTAGCCGGGTAATAATACTGATCCGGTTCCAAATTTTGAAAATCCTGAAGCATAGCCACTATACTCTTTTTCACATTCTCAGGGGGGCGAGCAACAAGAATCATCCCCCGCCGGGTATCAACAGGTAAATCTATTAAAGCATCGTATGTAAACAAATTGCTTTCAAACTTCGGTAGGGAATCGTCCCACATTTTAGTATAATAATCTTTCAAATCCATGAAAATAACTGTTAATCCTTAGAGATACCAACGAATCAATAAAGATAAATATTTTATACTTGATTCTACTCCGAAAAGTCTTTTACCCCCAATCTCCCAAATGGGGGACTTTAAAATTCAATGATTTTCAGATGGTTCCCTGGAGGGGTTAGGGGTAAAACAGATAAAAATCATTTAATTTTGGCTTTTTGGAGAGGACACATACTTCCTTAATTCAGGAAATTTTTCACACTTAAAAGCCATCAATTAACAAGTTGTTGTGCTAGCCAATTTCCGTGAGGTTCTCAATAATTTCCATTTGATTGGCTATTACATCCTGTTGGGTTTTAAACGCTGTAATATCATCAATAATCAAAATAATATAACTCTCGCGGTTAAAGGTAAAAAAACGGGTAGAAAATTGAAGGTGTTTTAGCTCCTTCATAGTATCTGTCCGGTAAAACTCCCGTGAGATTTGCTTCTTATAAATATTTTTCTTTTCAAGGTACGAAAGAAGTGCTGTTTCGCGAAGTTCACAGGAATTACATTTTGAAGTGGAACCGCAATCCAATTGTTCTTCAACTGAATAGGCACATCCCAGGGCTTCACCACATCTTTGATAGAGTAAATCCTCATCAGGCTTATTTGAAAAAATAGTTTTAAGCGGATAGTTAAATGCCTGAAGCATCATATCCTTATCAAGTAATAATACACAACTGCTAATATTGTGAATAATGTGGTTCACAAAATCGCTCGATCCCTTCAGGTAATCAAAGCTCACGTTGTTCAACGAAATAGGATTTGCCATAACCTTGAATTTTGGATTCAATTGCCAAATATAAATTTAAGCAATAAAAGGTAAATGGTATAAAAAACCAGCATTTTTTAACCTATTAGAGCCCAAAAAAATAACATGCTAACTAAAATTACCC
Organism: Bacteroidota bacterium; assembly: GCA_020048915.1. Taxonomy (GTDB): domain Bacteria; phylum Bacteroidota; class Bacteroidia; order Bacteroidales; family JAAUTT01; genus JAAUTT01. The sequence continues at coordinate 7,756 of JAIFLU010000078.1, forward strand.
AAACCCAAAGTTAAAGCAAGCTGCTAGTTATATCCGTCTTCGGGCGAACACGATGGGCCATCCTTAATGTCAACGGCAACAAGTGGTTTGGCCTTTTGCCAATCGGAGACTGATTTTTGCAAAGTATCCAGAAAAACCTGCGCAGGTTGGGCGCCAGAGACGGCATACTTCCGATTGAAAACAAAAAACGGAACGCCACGCACTCCAATGCTTTCAGCCTCCTGAATATCCTGTTTAACGGCATAGGCTAACTCGTCGCTATGGAGAGCCTGTTTAATTTCTTTTTCGTCTAATCCTATATCTTTGCCTAGTTCGACTAATACGTTTTGATCATTCAGGTTCTTCCCTTCGGTAAAATAGGCCTGGAATAAGTGCTCTTCCATTTCGTTATCCAGCTGATGTAGTTTTGCCAGTTGTATTAACCGATGGGCATCGAAAGAATTAGCAACAACCGCTATATCGAAATTATAGTTTAACCCGGCCCTCTTGGCCATTTCCAATACATTTTTATGCATATCTACTGATTGTTCGTAGCTTATGCCCTTTCGATCAGCAAGGTATTGGTAAACATTCAATTTTTCGGTTTGTACCGGAATGGAAGGGTCGAGTTGAAAACTATGCCACTCAATATCGATGCTATCCCTTTCGTCAAATTGCCCGAGTGCAGCCTCGAAATGTCGTTTACCAATATAGCAAAACGGGCACATAATGTCGGACCAAATTTCAACTTTCATTTTTTGAGTAGTACTCATATTATCTGTCTTTACTGGTTTTAAATCTTCGTTTGGAGAAGCATTAATACTTATTTGGGTATTTATAACAAGCTAAAACCAGGAAAGTTTTTACTTGACCAAAGGCTATGATATACAACAAGATTTAGGGTATGGCATTAGACCAGAGTATAAAAGGAAGTATTTTATCTCATTTATTGTTTTCCTCAAACTTTTTCATGTTACGCAAAATAATCCGCTCAACCAGCCAGGGAAATCGGGGTTGAAGAAATGCATTTACCTTTCCCAAAAAGGATAAAACTGTAATGAATTTTCGTGTTACAATATTCTTAACCACTGCTCTGGCAACCGATTCCTTTGACTGAACTCCTTTTCGTCCCCTTCTTGATTCCAGGACCTTTTGTGAGCCATCCGAAGCAATTGTCTCCTTGCCTTCATCAATTTCGGTAATGCCTACATAAATTAATCCAACATGAATCTTATACTTTGCTTCCTCAATCCGGATAGACTCGGCTAAAGCCCGCAAAGCCATTTTCGAAGCACAATATGCCGAAGTAGATGGTAAGCCCCTTATTCCGGCAAGGCTCGAAATAAAAACGATGCTACCATGAGAATCCCGGAGGTGCCTGATCGCAGGAATGGTTGGATAAACCGTGCCTAACACATTACTGTCAAAAATAGTTTTGAAAACTTCGGGGTTCAAATCGGCTACATTCCCCCGCATAGAAACCCCTACGTTATTTATAAGGATATCAATCTTTTTAAATGCTTTTATCGCCTCATCAACCAGTAATTGTCCCCCGGAGATTTCTGAGACATCGCAACATACACTGATAACGTTATTATGAATAGTACGAATCTCCTTTTCTGTCTCGAGCAGACGTTCCCTATTTCGGCCATTTAAAACAATAAAGGCTCCCTTTGTTGCCAATTCGAGAGCAATGGCTTTGCCGATTCCACGACTGGAACCCGTAATTATGGCAACTTTTCCTTTAAAAATCTTAGCGTTCATTTTCCTGATTTCCTGTAATGAATATCCGGATGAAACTTCAATGCAGTATAGCAATTCGTAAGCGCTAAAGTAAGATGTACTAAAAATGCAATCCAAATTGTGCCAGAGGCCAAGGTGAGTATACAAACCACCAGCCCAAAAGGAATAGCGCCAATGGTCTCATCCAGTCCTTTCGGAATATGAGTGGCTGCATACAATGCAATATTGATAGCAATTGCAGGCCAAACTCCCAGATGTTCGGTCAAAGGAAAAAGCAAAATACCCCGGAACATAAATTCGTACCCCAATAAATACAATGCCCAGCCCAGGGCATTAATTAAGACAACCTGTTTAGTCCAGACTTTCGATCGTATCTGCGGATAATTTATCAGATTTTTGGGCCTTTTAGCACTAAAATAGGCAAACGGGAATACCAGGAGAGCCAGTCCAAGTGTCCAGACAACCGTAAACAACGTTGTGGAAGGATTGTATGTTAAACCAAGATCCGAAAGTGAATATTGCGGTAAAAATATCAAACATATTATACCAGGGAAAACACCCATAGCCATAAATCCAATTAACCGGTTAAATGTAATATGAATTACTGAAGCTCGATCGTATTCGTATCTTTTATAAAAATAACGTTTTACTCCCTCAGATTGGGCTATAAACCAATAAACAGCAAAAGTAACAATGCAAAGGAGTATGGGTAAAAAAGTGTTTAAATCATTCTCTTTCCATGAAAAACTAAAAGGCTCCGAAGGAATCATAACATAATTACTGTTTAAGGTAAGAATTCTCGATAAACCAATCATAGCAATCCTGAATAGCTATTTCAATATTCGTTTGTGGCATTTTTAGCTCTTTAGTTGAATCTTCAGCCGAAACAAATTGATTGTCGCATGATATCCTTGCTATTGGGTAGGTTAACAAAGGTTCCTTTTTTAGGATTATTCCTCCTAAACTCCCAAACAATCCGATGGTTTTCACCAACCAATCAGGGACATAAATCTTTGGTTCCGGCTGAGAGATAATCTTCGCCACTTTTTTGAAAAACGCCTGATAGGATATATTTTCATTAGCTGCAATATAAACACTACCAACACGGCCAATTTCCAGGCTATTTGCGATGGCTAATGAAACATCCTTTACGTGGATAAAATTACGTCCCCCATTGGTGTAATATTTCAGTTTCCTTTGAGCCAGTGCCAAAATCATTTTTCCGGAACCAGGCAAAGAATCATAAGGTCCAATCATAAAGCTTGGTAAAATAGCAAACGCAGGCAGTCCCTGAGTTTTTACGGCATCAATCACTAAATTCAATGCTTCATATTTTGAATCGATATAATCCAACCGATATTTTGCTCCGGGGAAAGCATATTTCCCCGGTGAGGTATCCGCTATATTCACCGAACTTGCAGAACCAATATAGATCATCAGTTTGGAATGATGCTTTAAAACCCCATTAATCATATTCTGGGTACCTTGGATATTTATTTTCCGAACCATCTCGGATCGGGAAGGCCATAAATTTGTTGAAGCAGCGGCATGAATAACAGCTTCGTTTTCTGATAAAGCAATATCGAATGTTTCCGGCTGTAAAACATCGCCCATATATTTTCTGATATCTAAACCTTCCAGTGTAGTTGACCTGGAAGAAGGATGAATAAGAACACTAACCTGATGCCCTCTTTCTAAAAGTAACCTTACCAGGTTACTTCCCAGCATTCCATCCGCACCTGTAATTAATATCCGCATAGTTTAAAACTGATTTAACTCCTTAATAATTGCTACCGCTATCAAATTTCAAACTAAAGATTGAATTAAATAATGATCTGATTTTCCCCTTCAAAGTTTAAGAAAATATCAAGGCATTAAATCATAACAAACCAACCGTTGTAAATAGCGCAGATAAAGCTTTCCATTAGCTACCACCGGAACTGTCCAGGCAGGATTGGTAACTTTTTCGATTGCCGTTTTTATTTCACCAACTAATTCGAATTTTGAAGGGTTAGGTTTTACCAAAAAAACATTTCCTTTTATATCCTGACAGATAAGGTGTCCATCAGCAAAAGTGGTAGTTCCCCAGCCAATTTTGTCGGTGCTCCACATCTCTTTTCCGGTTTTCAATTCAACACATTTAAAATCGCCGGTATTACGACTGCTTTCTCCCGAATAGGAATAAATATAACCATCAATTAAAATAGGATCAGAATGCTGTGCAGCTATTACTTTATTCTTCCATAAAAGTTTATAGCTATCTTTTTTTGCCAGGATTGCTTGCCCTCCCATTCCATAACCAGAGGTATGAAAAACAATATTTCCATCTACCAAAGGAGTGGAGGCATTAACACCATAATCGGTTTCCCAGGGTACACGCCATAACTCTTTACCATTTTCGGAATCCAGGCAGGAAAGCGCTTTTGCATGATAAACTAACAGCAGTTGTTCATTATCGATTGTTATGGAAACAGATGCCGAATAACCGGCTTCGCCTTCGAGCGATTTCCAGATAAGGTCACCGGTAATTTTATCATAGGCAAGTACCAACGCAGTACCACCGCCCTGCACAATCACCTTATTACCAAAAATAAATGGCGAAGAAGAAAATCCCCATTGCGGCTCTACACCACCTTGATCTTTAATATTTTTTCTCCATACCTGCTTACCATCCAGTAATTGCCAACAAACAAGGTCGCCACTGCGTCCAAAGGAATATACAAAAGTACTATCAATACAGGGCGTTGCGCGTGCTCCAGGACCATGACTTGTTTCGGCAGTTGCCGCATAAGAGCCCTTCCAAATAAGTTCTCCGGTTTCGGAATTCAGGCAAAACAATAAATCGTTATCCATATCACGGCCTGGAACAATTAATCGGTTCCCCTGAACTACAGGAGCTGCCCAGGAAGCTGTTGCTTTGTCCTGACACAGAAAATCGACCTGCCAAAGCTTCTTCAGTCCATCATTCCAGTCGGTTTTAATTCCGGTAGTGGCACTTTTCCCGTCAAATGCAGGACCGCGCCAGTTTGGCCAATCGGCAAATCCTTTGGTTATAGGAAGATTTGTATTAAAGGCATCGGGTACAGCCTCTACTTTGCCGGTTAGCTTTTCGCTCCCTGCTGTTATGGTATAGATCATATAAGCGAAATACGAAACAGCTCCAAGCAAAACAAAGACAATAATAAGGATGATTTTAGTTCTCTTTTTCATTGTTAACAGGTGTTGAGTTAGCATTAGATAGTATAGTAAGCTATAAAAATATAGTATTTTTTCATTAACCTAAAAAATATAAGGAAGGATATTGATAAAAAAAATCAGAAAGAGTCTTGAAATAGGCTAAATCTATTTAAAACCGATTGAAATACCTAATTGCTTTTAGCACTTTTATAAAACATTAAACTAACCAATAGATGTTGGAAAATTATATATACGCGTTTTTTCGAACAACAGATTAAAACTATTATTTTAATTTATAATATATATATTTGCAGCAATTGCAGTAGATTAAAAGCCTCATGATATCCAGAATTGTATTTTTTTTCATCTCAGTAACATTTTTATCTTGTGAGTACGAAAATACTGAATTGAACTTTAAGGTAGTTGAAAAACAAACAGAACTTACTTCAACTGTAAAATTAAATTTAAACGACACCCTTTTATACCTCTGTGGTTCAAATATTGTTTTTGACTATCAGATTGATGTTAGGGGATTAGAAATCAATAATCTAGAGTTCTTATTTGACTCTTCCAGTGTTTTTATTTCCGAGGATTTGAAACCTAAAGGAAGATTTATTTTAAAATCTCCAATTTCTGAAGGAGAACATTATCTAAAGTTAAATTTAAATATTAAAACGAAGGGGAATTCATTAGCAAGCACTGTTGGGAAGGAAACTATTGATAAGCAATACGTATGGCATGTAATTTATACAGGTGCAAAACCCGAGAAATTACAACTAACTAGTGTAGTTCCATTTGAAGGTCATTTAAAAATCAGCTGGGAGAAATCAAAATTAGCCAATTTTACGAAGTATACATTAATGCGAATTGACACATTAACAGGAATTATTTATTCAGAAGCTTTTAATATTACAAACAGAGAACAAAACTATTTTATCGATACTACTTTTATTGGAGGAGAGAATGTACTGTTTTATGTCAATTTATATGCTGGTAGTTCATTCAATAAAAGTAGTTCCATCGTTTACTCTGATCCATTAAAGTTTATAATTGATCAGGAAGCTGATTACGGAAAAGTAACCCTTCATTGGACAAAATGTAATTATCCCGGTAATTTCAAAGGTTATTCAATATATGGCCCCTTATATAGGAATAATAATAATTTACAAATGTTGTTTTCAACAACTAATATTAATGATACTTCTTTTAATTTGAAAGATAAAGGTATCCATCATTATGAATGCTATGAAGTTTATTATTTTTCAAAAAAGGTAGTTTCCACATTATCTTATAATTATAAACTCTGGAGTTCTTTTAATTCAAGCCAGCGTTTTCAAGCATGGGGTAATATTACAAAGACAATGTTTGAACCATATTACTTTTATTCCCGGAATCAAAAATATATAAAACAATACGATCCCATTAAGGACTTACCAAATGAGTTCCCTGATCCAGGTGATGACAATAATATTTTAAAAATATCACCGGATAATGGTTATTTGATTTCAGGGCTTTATAGAATTGATATCAACAACTATTACAAAAATACTATAACTGATTATATACCTTATGGTTCATATTCTTCAGATCCCAATTTTATCAGTTTAGCAAAAAACGGAGTTGCTGCGATAAATTTTTATGGCGAAGTTGAACTATTCGATTTTAAAACAATGGAAAAGAATATCATAAAACCTCGTGTATATAGTGATATTCACACAATCTCACCTAATGGCAAGTACCTTATTGCCGCTAACCGAGATTCGCAAATACTTGTTTATGGTATTAATAATTTGAATCTTATCAAACTTTCTCGCCTAAACGCAAAAGCTACAAAAATAGTTTTTATACCAGATTCTATCAACAGCGAATTTATAATTTATGATCTTGTAACCAAAAACATACAAAAATGGTCATGTGATCAGCTTAAAATTATTAAATCAGTTTTGCATGATCAGGATCTGAATAGTTTATTGGACATCGATCCAATTTCACGTACAATTTTAATTAATGGCTTTTCTCGCTACTCTATTCTATCTATTGAAGATCTATCTTTAAAAAAAAATATTGATAAAAGTACTTATTCAAATTCATATTCAAATCAGATCTACTTTCTAGATTCAACAATGTTCACAAACAATGAAGGAAAATTCAGATTTAAATTTTAGCTATACTTTTAAGAGAATATGTTTTTTTACAATTTTTTTATGTCTTTCAATAGCCCTCAGAGCACAATTGTTTGAATTTGGCGTTGGTATTGGCAGCTACAGAATGATGAAAGTTAAAGATTTTCAGAATTATACATATAACAGTTTAAGATATAATATACCTGTCGATTTTTTAATTTCAGGTAATTTTTCGCCATATATTGATTATAGGCTAAACCTTATGATGTATAATAAAAATAAGTTGAAAATCGGAATCGGTTATGGATTTTATACAACAGGTTCTCGCATCGTTTATTCAGATTATTCGGGCCTTTACTCATTAGATCTTATTACTAATGGCCATGCTTTGAGGGCTCCAATTCGTTGGTCGTTATTACCACCGGGTAAAATTGATTTATACTTCTATAGCGATTTTGAGTTAGTTAGCTCTTCTCTTAAGCTGAAACAGAACTTTACTCTAAATCAAAGTCAATTTATTGAAGATACTGAAATACATGCATTTGGTTTCAATTTGCAGGCCGAACCGGGAATAGGGATAGATTACTATTTTGGAAAGCTTGCAGTAGGTGCCAGTGTAGGAATATCTATGGGTAAGGGAGAGGATTTACATGAAAAGGGTAATAATAAAAATAAAATAGTATATCAAAATAGCAATTACATTAACTTGGATTGGTCTGGAGTTCGTTGCTGTTTATTATTAAAGTATAAATTCCATTTTTTTGAGCTTTCTGAAGAATATGTAAAAAATACAATATTCAACTAATTTATTTTTGCACAAAATGCAAACTCTTCATTTTCAAATTTATTTACACTCAATTGAATTAAGGCAATTTAACTAACCATTTGTTTTAAGAATTAATTTGAAAGTAATAATAATATCTCTACTTTCAAGAATCTTGATAATACAAGCTGTTTAATTGAATGAACTTAAAATATACTGTCCTTTTTCGGACACCCTGCGTAACTATTTCGAACGGTTTCCAATGAGTTTGCACGAGTGATCCATTATGTAAAACACTATCAATGTGCAATAAAACCTCAATGGCATAATCATTGGTAAACAAAAATTACTTTTGCAAAATCCGGTTTATGATTCGAAACTACTTTAAAATTGCCTATAGAAACCTTCTCCGACAAAAGGCTTATACATTCATTAATACTTTTGGACTCTCCATTGGTTTAGCCTGTACAATTTTAATTGGGCTGTATGTTAAGAATGAATTTAGCTACGATACTTTTCACAAGAATTATCAAAACATTTACAGGGTTAAACTCGATTTTAAATTAGGGACCAATTTAATGGAAGGGCCAATAAGTCCTGCCCCGCTGGCCGAAAATATTCTAAAAGAATTCCCTGAAGTTGAAAAAGCAGTTCGCCTGCATCAGAGCGGTAATAAATCCATACAAATTGAAGAAAAAAGTTTTTATGAAGATGCCTTTTTTTATGCCGATTCCGGCATCTTCGATTTATTTACCCTAAAAATGGTTGCAGGCGATGCCTCGAAAGCGCTTACCCGTCCATATACTGTTGTTATTACAAAAGAATTAGGAGATAAATATTTCGGGAATCAAAATCCGCTTGGAAAAACCATCCGTCTCTTAAATGCCGATACTACTTTATTTGAGATAACCGGGGTTGTTAAAGAGTTTCCCGAAAACAGCCATTGGCATTTTAACATATTGGCTTCGATGAGCAGCTATTCCGATAGTAAGAGCACTTTTTGGCTTGCAAATAATTATTACACGTATCTGCAACTAAAAAAAGGCGTTGATATTAAAAACTTCAACACAAAACTCACAAAACTCTTTCAGGAAAAAGCTGGTCCTCAAATGAAACAGTTTTTCAACATTAATGGCGAAGATTTTATTAAAGCAGGAAACCGCAGTAATTACATGTTACAGCCAATATCTGACATCCATTTAAAATCGAACCTGAATTATGAAATTGAAGCCAATGGAAATATTGCGTATGTATCTATTTTTTTGCTGGTTGCCCTATTTGTATTACTTAACGCCTGTATTAACTTCACTAATCTGGCTACAGCCCGGTCGGCTAACAGAGCAAAAGAAGTTGGGTTACGAAAGGTTTTGGGATCGAACCGTCCAAATTTAATATTTCAATTTCTAATCGAATCGGTGATAATCACATACATAGCTGTAATATTGGCCATTTTACTTGTAGAACTTTTCCTCCCATATTTTAATATTGTATTAAATACGCATATACATCTGGGAATAAGCGAATACACTCATTACCTCCCAGTAATATTCGGCCTGGCCACTATCGTGGGTATTATTTCAGGAAGCTATCCAGCCCTTTATTTATCATCGTTTTCGCCAGCCGAAGTCTTGAAAAATAAATTTCAGGGAGGGGCTCCCCTCAATTGGCTAAGAAACTCCCTGGTGGTTTTTCAATTCGTAATATCAATTGCAATATTACTTGGAACGCTTTTAGTAAATAGCCAGCTCAGTTTTATCCAGAAGAAAAACCTAGGTTTCGATAAAAACAGATTGCTGGTAATTGAACGTACCGATCCTCTAAAGAAAAACATAAAAGTGTTTATGGATGAGGTTCAAAAATGCGCAAATATCGAAGCTGTATCCCTTTCGAATGGTGTTCCGGGGAGAGAAACGGGTAATCGGGGATTTATGGTGGAGGGTAAAACAACCTCGGATACCTATGTTATCAATTCGTATGCAGTAAATTACAATTACATAAAAACGATGGGGATGGAATTGACAGAAGGGCGGTTTTTCTCCAAAGAATTTGCAACAGACACTGTTGCAGTAGTGATAAACGAATCGGCAGCCCGATATTTAGGGTTGGAGAAACCTCTCAGCCAACGGCTTCTTATACCAATAGATGACAAGGGTAACAAGCGGCCTTTGACAATAATCGGAGTAATGAAAGATTTTCATTACGAATCGCTACGAAAACCAATTAACCCCATGTTATTCTTTTTGGCCGACGATTATTTCGATGGATATGTGAATATTCGAATAGCGCCCGGAAAAGAGAAAGATGTGCTCGAATTTATAACCTTAACCTGGAACAACCTTGCGCCGGCAGCACCTTTTCAATATTTTTATTACGGTGACCAATTTAATAAAATGTATAGCAAAGAAATTGAAACCCGGCATTTGATGAGCATCCTGGCCATTATTGCTATTATTATTGCATCGCTGGGACTTTTAGGACTAGTGGCTTATATGGCCGAACGCCGAACTAAAGAGATTGGAATTCGAAAAGTTATGGGAGCATCAATATTCTCAATTATTAAAATGATGACTTCAGAGATCACCATTTTGGTAGCGGTGGCATATATGATTGCCGCTCCTTTGGCATATTGGTGGATGAAGGTTTGGTTGCAACAGTTTACTTTTAAAACTTCAATTAGTTTCTGGATCTTTGGTTTGGCAGGAGGTATCGCAATATTAATAGCCTGGACTACCGTAAGTTTTTTAACAATTAAAGCAGCAGCCCAAAACCCGGTAGATGCTTTAAAATATGAATAAAAAATAAGTCCTGCAGATTGAAATTTCCTTCAGGATTAAAATATAAGGTTTAGTTTACAATAGTTAGTTTATTAGTATGTACCATAAAACAGGGCAGTTGCGAAATTTTACCTGATTTTCCCTTAAATAACAAACTGTAAATACTATTTGTCTTTTTTTTCTTTCTTCTCTTCTTTAACCTTCATATGACGAACCATTTTAGCTTCGAGGTAGAATATTATTTCCTCAGATATATTTTTAGTTTGATCGCCAACGCGCTCCAGTTTTCGAACAATGGTTAAAATATCCAAATAACTTAAAACATTTTTAGGATTATGCTTTATAAGGGATGCAACAATTTTATTGGCACTTTTATTTACCACATCCAACTTGTCGTCCTTCTTAAAGATGCCTCTTACTTTTTCGTTATTCTCATGCTCAAATGCATCCAGCGAATCGGTCAGCATTTCGAGGCATACATCAAACATCCCATAAATACTTGCTTCTTCCAAACTTTTTTTTTCAAAAGGCTCATCGGCATTTTTAATAAGTTTCACTATGCCCTTTGAATAATCGCCTATTCGTTCCAGATTATAGTTAATTTTCAAGACAGCAAGAACAAAACGCAAATCGTTCGCCAGAGGATTGAAAAGCGCCAGAATGTTTTCGCAATCCATATTAATTTTCAACTCAAAGGCATCTACACGTTTCTCGCTGGCCAAAACTTCACATACTTTATCTTTATCGAAGTTCTCAATTGCTTGTTTCGATTTGAATAATTGATCAATAACCAATTTCCACATCGCCACTATATCTTTGTTTAGATTTTTTAATTCAGCATCCAGGTGGTTCATAAATTCTAAATTTTAAAATACCGGGGTAATATAATACAATAAAAATAATTGTTTTTTCAACCAAAACGACCCGTTACGTAGTTTTGTGTGCGAATATCTTTGGGATTAGTGAATATACGCTTTGTTTCGTCGTACTCGACCAACTCGCCTAAATAAAAAAACGCAGTATGATCGCTTACCCGACCAGCTTGTTGCATATTATGTGTTACTATAACAATGGTATAATTTGCTTTCAGCTCGTATATCAAATCTTCCACCTTTGCAGTAGAAATTGGATCGAGTGCCGATGCCGGTTCGTCCATAAGGATAATAGAAGGCTCAATTGCCAGAGTGCGGGCTATGCATAAACGCTGCTGCTGTCCACCCGATAACTCAAAAGCCGATTTCTTAAGCTTGTCCTTTACTTCGTCCCAAAGAGCAGCTTTCTTGATAGAATCTTCTACTTTATCGGTTATATAGGTTTTATTCGAAATTCCATTCACCCGAAGTCCATAGGCAACATTTTCGAATATCGATTTGGGAAATGGATTTGGTTTCTGAAAAACCATTCCTACTTTTTTCCGCAGTTCATCAATGTCAATATCCTTTTTATAAATGTTTTTGCCGTCAACATAAGCTTTACCCGAAATCTTAACATTGTCTATCAAATCGTTCATCCGGTTAAAAACGCGCAGTAACGTAGATTTTCCACAACCCGATGGGCCAATAAATGCAGTAACTGTGTTTTCGTGTGCCAGGAAGTTTATTTTTTTCAGAGCCTGAAAGTCCCCGTAAAACAAATCTAAATCACGGGTTTCGATTTTTAAATCAGTCATATAATGTATATATCGAATATTTTTATTTCATTTTAACTTGTTTCCCAAAATATTTCCGTAAAGCATTTGCTAAAAGGTTTACCACCAATACAATCATTATTAGCACCAATGCTGTTCCATATGCCATCGGACGAGATTCCTCGACATTGGTGCCACTGGTAGTTAAAACGTACAAGTGATAAGGCAAAGCCATGAACTGGTCGAAAATACCTTTCGGCAATTGTCCTAAAAAATAAGTTGCCCCGGTAAACAATATGGGAGCTGTTTCGCCCGAAACGCGACTGATAGATAGTATCAATCCGGTTATTATATTAGGAAAGGCAATGGGTAAAACCACCTTTGCAATTGTTTGAAGCTTCGTCGCACCTAATGCATAACTGCCCAGACGAAACGAATTATCGACAGCTTTGAGCGCTTCTTCAGTGGTTCGGATTATAACCGGTAAAACCATTAACCCAAGTGTAAGCGAGCCTGCTATAATGGAATCGCCAAAACCCAGGGTATTTACAAATAAAGCCATTCCAAATAATCCAAAAACAATTGAAGGAATACCACCAAGGTTATCGGTCATGCTCCTTAAAAACCTTTTCCACCAGGACTCTTTCAGATATTCGTTAACATATATCCCGGAAAGAACTCCGATTGGGAAAGCAAAAACCATACTTCCGGCAATCAAACATAACGTACCAATAATGGCAGGATAAATTCCTCCTCGAGTCATTCCTTCATCGGGCATGGCAGTGAGAAATTCCCAGCTTATTGCCGAAAAGCCATGATAAACAATAAAGCCAAGGATAAGCACCAGGATTGCAACCACTGACAGGCTAATTAACCTGAAAATATTAAATGCAATGGCCTGATTTATTTTTTTCTTCGTATTCACGGTAGAAACATTAAAATTAACTCATCATTTGTTTTCTGCGATTCTTAACAAAATCGACCATCAGATTAAATACCAAGGTAATAATAAATAAAATTATTGCCAGGGAAAATAAAGCCTTAAAATGGACACCTCCAAAAGGTGCTTCACCTAGTTCCGCAGCAATGGTTGCCGGGATTGTTCTAACCGGTTCCAATATGGTAGTAGGAATTACCGAAGCATTCCCTGTAACCATCAATACAGCCATTGTTTCGCCCATGGCCCGGCCGATTCCCAGAATTGAGGCCGCGGTAATTCCCGACATGGAATAAGGAATGGTAACACGCGTCATAGTTTGCCAACGCGAAGCCCCCAATGCCAGACTGGCTTCTTTTAAAGAGGTTGGCGTGGTGCGAAGAGCATCTTCCGAAATAGTAATAATGGTTGGCAAAGCCATTATGGCCAGGATAATCATTCCCGCCAATGCGGTCTCTCCTACCGGCAGATTAAAGGTGTTCCGAATAAAAGGAACTAATACCACCAACCCAAAAAATCCATACACTACAGATGGTATGCCGGCTAACAATTCAATTACCGGTTTTAAAAAATTCCGAAGTTTGATATTTGCTACCTCAGCCAAATAAATAGCAACCGCCAAACCAATGGGCAATGCCAACAAAATAGCACCAAAACTTACCCAAAGTGTTCCCAATATTAGCGGTAAAACTCCGTACTGAGCAGCAGGAGTAGCGGTAGGAATCCATTCCCTTCCGGCAATAAAATTAGACAGGGTAACCCTATCCTGATTCAAAAGCGTACCTGAAAACTTCTTTGGAAAATATTGATCCGGGAAATAAGCAATAATACCCGTATTAGCAGCCACTATTGAATCAATTTTTGCCGGCATATATTCATACTCCGGCCCCAATTCTTCTTCGCTGCAATAATTGGTAATCTCACTTAACGTGAGCAAAAGGATTGTATCGTTTTTGCCTCCTAAGGTTTTCCAATTGGTAATTTGCTGATCAAAAATATCTTTAACCTGTCGCGAATTTAATTTTGTAACCGTATTGGATTTATGAATAGCAAGGGAATGATTGGGCTCGTATGATGTTGAATTAAACAAGCCCAGTCCTTCCTTAAATAAAAAGAAAACAATCAACAGCACGGTAATACTGGTAATGGTGCTGCTGGCAAACAAAACGCCTTCGAATGATTTCTCGGTATATTTTCTGAATTTCTTCACTTTTAAAATATTATAACGATGGAGCCTAAAACATAATTGACAGACCATAGTCTATAGTAAGTAAACTCTACTATGGTCTATCAACAGAATACTTCTAATTCTACGTTGACAGATTCAACGAAAAATCAACCTGATTACCCCTAACCCTAAAGGGAGCAGGTTGATTTTTCAACTTTTCACCCTTTAGGGATGGGGTAATAAAAGTTGAAA
>JAIFLU010000085.1 GCA_020048915.1 Bacteroidota bacterium
TCTTCGAAATAGCCTTTCCAGATAGAAGTTTTAATGGGACCTTCGGCTGAATACAACCAGTTCCAGACAATTCCGGCGGCGTTTTTATAAGCAGAAACCTTTTCGGGAGCGAGTTGAATACGATCACTGATTCGAATCAATTCCTCAATAAGGCGAAGGTTTTCTACCACATGCGAGGTGTAATCCTCCAGTGCTTCGCCATTTTCGCCTCTCACTCTGAATGGCCAGGGTGAAGTTAAAACCAGTTTCTTCCATTCAATCCCTCCTTTGCCGTGTATTCCCTTCCGAACATGTTTTGCCAATGCATCGGCACATTGGATAGATGCTTCCAGGTATTTTGGTTCTTCTGTAATTTCATAAAATTTCAAATAGGCAATACCCATTTCACCTATTTTATCCACTTCAAGCACAAACGAACCATCGCCCCTGCCTATGTTCTCTTCTGTTCTGGCGGTATCGAATTTCGATGCGCCGTCATATACAATTTCGCCTGCTTCAGAACTTGCAAAAGGTACCGATGCCCATTCCCAGGAGGCAGGAGTGGTACCGTGCTTTAACTGATGGTCAAGAGCAGTTCGGGCAATATCAATCATCGATTCGTCACCTGAATAGTTTCGCCAATCGATGGCCAGACCTTGTAACACTCCAGAATTAACTACAATAGGATTATGAGGCCAGCTGGAACCATAAAAACCTCCTTTTCCATCGCGGTACATAGAGCAGTGAGTAATATAAAGAGGTAATTTGTTATCAGGACTAACCGGACATTTTTTCCAGAAGTCAACAGCCAGTTCCACAGCCGTAACCATTCCGGCGCCGGGAGTCTGAGGTTCGTAACGCGATAAAAGTTTTCCGTTTTTATCGAGGATAACTTTGGCTCCACACATAGAGTCAACAGCGTATTGTGCTGATAAAAACTTGCAAATAGTGCAAAACAAAAAAGTTAAAAACAAAGGTTTGTTCATATGGTGTGCTTATTTAACGTGAATTCGATTAAAGGGTAATGAATGAGTATTCTCTGAGACTTAAAAAATTATTACACAGAACCACGGAGGAGACACAGAGAACCACAGAGCGAAAACCCAAATTACACTACAATGTATTTCCGCCAGCTTGCAACGTTACGATGCTGTTGGCAGGGATCTCAAAATAGTTTTCAGTACCGGTAAGGGCTTTGCCGATTTCCTTACAGTTTTCGCCAGATGAATTGGTACGAAAGACCGTAAACTCAGCCGCTACTCCGGCACCTTGCACTGATATCATTTTCCCTTCTGCTCCTGAATTAATTATCACAAGCGTTTGAGTTCCTTTTCCGGTATGCTCGTAGGCAGTAACCAGAATGGTGGGATCAGGAGTTGTAGCTTTTACTCGCACCGCACCCGGACGGATATACCGGTAGTATTGTTTCGAAACGGCATATTTTTTACCGGTAGTGGAGCCATTCATCAGGTTGTAATTTCCAATTCCGGCCAGCTCGCTTCCCTGCCACCACACCCAGGCTTGTATGTTTCCGAAGGCAAGACCGGAATACATATCCATGGCAAGATTCAACGCACCCGGTATATCTCCCGTTTTGAGCCAGTTATCGGAATAGCCCGATGTCTCGGTCATCCAGGCCGGTTTGTTCATCGGCGTGGAGAATTGTTCGGTGTGGTTGGTCCACATTTTTGCAAGCTCCGAACCGGAGGAGGCACTTACGCCATCGGAGTAACCATGCACCGCCAGCACATCAATGTTGTTTTTGGCCGCGTTGCTGTTCTTTATGGCCTGATGATAGAAATAAGGATAATTGTTGCTTCTCCCCTCCATCTCAAGCATGTGTTCCGATCCGAATACCTTCACGTTGGGGTAAGTTTCCTTGATTTTTGGAACCACATTGCTGAGCAGCTCGCAATACCAGGCAGTGGTATAGGTACAGGAGTTGAATGTTTGTTTAAACAGGGGTTCATTTTGCATACTGACGGCATAAACATCAATTCCGAGGTCTTTATGATTCTTCAGGCAACTTTTCCAATATTCTGCGTAATCGTTATATTTATTCGGGTTCAGGGTACCACCATTTTTGGTCGAAACCGTTCCTTCGCTACGGGTGGCGTTTGCATCGCCAGCCCACGAAAAAGTGCACTGCCATTTCATATCGGCAGGCGGACTCCAGACTGTAACTATGTATTTCAAATCAACTCCCAATTGATCGGCTTTTGCTTTTAATCCCTGGACCACAGGTTTCTGCTTGTTCCAGTCGGCATCCTGATTGGCACCGGGGATTGCCGGGGGGAAGAGTTCGTTCCGCCAAATGGTTATTCCCAGGTCGGAGATGACTTTTTCACCCCAGGCCTCATTCCACATGGTATTGGCTGAACCCCACCATACATCATAAGCCCCAAAAAAGCCAAAGCCTTCGATGGTCTGGTATTTGGTGGTCTTGTCAACGGTGATAGTTACTTTGGTAAGTTCAGTAACCGGTTCTGTGGTTTCTACAGTTTCTTTATCGTCTTTTTTGCATCCTGTAACTACCTGCGTCATTAGCAGGAAGGTTAGCAGGTACATGGTAATTTTTTTCATATAGTAATTTGTATTAGTTGCAGTTTCAATTTTAAAAGCAAAGGTTTTTTAAAAACCTTTGCTTTTAGAGTATCCAATTAGGCCATCCATTTTCGTTCACGTTTCAGATCACTGCCCAAAATGTCGCAGGCAATGTTCACATCTTCCACCATCTGGAAATCGTACATGCCGGCACAAACAAAGTCGGCCCCATTTTCAAAGGCATAACGGAATCCATCGCGCGGAAGAATTGCTCCGGCAGCCATCACTTTAAAGCCGATTACCGGCTCGGGTAACTCCTTGATATAGCGAATGGTTTCTTCGGGGTTAAAGCAGAATTTATTGTCGTGCCACTCCGGATTGTTTGCACTCCAGTAGTTCAGATGGTGCATAGTTTTCATCCAGAAGTCGGTTTTGAATCCTGCATCTACACATGCTTTTATCGTTTCTATTTTATGAGCACCAATTCCTACCAACAAGCCATTCGAGCGGATAAAGTCTATTACTTTTGCAATGGCTTCTGGTTTTCCGTTTTCCATGTAATAGTCGGCCGTTTCGCCCTGGATATAGCATGCAACTGCGCCGGTATCAATGGCTTTCTTCACCTTATCGAGGTATTCGTTGAAATTCATGGGCGAAGGTTTTCCGGTATTGTCGTAGTTGAGCCCGGCACAATCGGAGATAAATTGAATTTTCCCGATGCCACGTTTCCAGTACTCGTCAATCAACGAGCACAAAATGGGGTTAGTGAGCAGGGTATTGATTCCGCATTTTTCGGCCAGCAGCAGGGTGGCAAATATTTTTTCTTTCTGGTGATACGCTTTCACCAGCTGCGAAACATAAATGAGGTCTCGTGAGTGAGCCCATCCTGAGAGCAAATTTCCGCCAAGAATGAGGCGGCTAAACGGAACATCTTTTATTTTAGCCATCGGAATAGTTCCTTTCAACTCCTTTAAGCTGGCAATATTCAGGTTTTTGGCACTGGCACCGGTTACGGCATCAACCAGGTTGCGTTCTTCGTAACTTTCCCATTGTTTCTTTTTTGCCAGGGCAAATCCAAAAGCTCCCATCAGTGGAATTGCAGAAAGACCTCGTAATAAAGTACGACGGTCGAGAGCTGCTCGCGAAATAAATTCTTGCTGCATTGCGGGCGACAGGGATGCAGGTAAGGGTTGAGCAGCAATTTTTTGTTCCCGGTTTTTTCGTAGAAAATGGCTCAAACCGAGGTATTTGCCAGTTGGTGTTAAGAATAAAAACACCAGGGCAATGAGTTCGATGATGTTTTTATCTACTACCAGATAGTGTCCTTCGGTAATCACGCCAAAGTCGAGCCGCACAAAAGGAGGATTTGCAATCCAGTAAAGGGTGAGTAATCCAATCCCGATAGCGGCTCCAATTCTCTCAAAAAATCCAAGAAACAGGGCAAGCCCCACAATTATTAGCCCAATGATATTGATCCAGTCGACTACTGCTAATACCGATGGCGTTTCGGCAATCCAGTGGAAAAAGGGAGCAAAAATCCAGCCCGAAATCTGCAGATAATCGGCCGACGTCCAGTTTGGAATCATCAGTTTGGTCACACCTTCGTAAAGAAAATGCCATCCAATGGCGACCCGTAGAAAGAATAAAACGTAAAGTCGTATTCCTTTCAGGGGTTTTTCGTCTGTTAAATTTCGCATATATGAGTAGTTATTGTTTCTGAAAAATCGATTCAAAATTGTAGATACCGGATTCTGCCTCGAAAACAGCATAGCCGTTGCTGTATTCTGTAAATCGAAGTCCCGGAGCAGTTTTGGCATCGTTACCGCTTTCCTTAACCAGAAGTCCGGGAAGAGAAGGGACGTACACCAATGCTGTTGTATTGGCCGGAATACCAACCCGCATACTGAACCTGGTGCTTTCGGAATTCCATTCGGAAGTGATGCGGCCAGACTGCGAATCATAATGTCCACGTGCCCAGGAAAGATCTCCGGCAGGTTGCGGTTTGATATAAAAAGTTTTAAATCCCGGAGTAATGTTGTTAATCCCGAGCAAGGAGCGGTAATACCATTCCACCACCGATCCAAACATAGGATGGTTCTGCGAGTTTACCGTATCGGGGTATTCCCAGCTTTCCCATAAGGTGGTGGCACCGTGGTCGAGCATATAGCTATATCCCGGGAAAGTGCGCTGGTTTAACACCGAATAGGCAACATCGTTGCGGTTCCATAAGCGGCTCACATCAAACAGATACTTGGTGGCGTAAATGCCGGTGGATAAGTGTCCTTTGTGTTTATAATAAATTTCTTCGAGCAGATGCTTGAAGGCAGGTACTTTTTCTTTTTCAGGAACAATGTTATGATACAGCGCAAAAAGTTGGGCTGCCTGTGTACCATTATCAAATATACCGTTGCCTTTCCCGAATTCCCTGAGGGCGGCCAGGCGGATATCCTCAGCAAGTTTTTTATAGTTGGCGATATCTGCTTGTTTCTGCAGTATTTCGCCCCATTCGACCAAAATGGTTACATGCTGAAGGTAAAACGATGTAGCAGTAAAGGCTTCGGGTTTGGCATCGATGCTTTCGTGGTCACTGATATCCTGGGGAACAATATGATTTGGAAACATGGAGCGGATAAACTCCACCTGACGTTTTAAAACTTCATAATTCTTTTCTACAAAGGCCTTGTCGCCATAAAAGTCGTACACCTGTTTTACACAATAGGAAAATGCGAGTTGCCACCCCAATGGACCACTCTGATCGCCGATGCCTTTAACTGCCAGTCCGTTGTAGGGTGCAATCTCGGGCATTCCGCCTTTGGGACGCACATCATTTACAAAGTCCTGTGCAATTTTACGGTAAAAGCGGTTCATATCGTAGGTGTAGCAATAAGCTTCGGCAGTGGCTACAATGTCGGCTCCATATCCAAACTTTTCACGGGCAGGACAGTCGCTCTGAATACTAAAAATATTGCTCAGGAATGTCCACCGTGTAACATCGTACAACCTGTTAAACATGGTGTTTGAGCATTCGAAGCTGCCTGTTTCCTCAACATCGGTATTCATACGGATTCCTTCAAGTGCTTCAAGGGTGGGGGTTCCGGGAAATCCGGTTACTTCAACATACCGCAGGCTCGAAAATGTAAATTGCGGGGTGAATGTTTCGTCGCCTTCTCCTTTCAGGGTGTACGTGATGATGTTAATGGGGTTGTCGGGGCAACCGGGTCCGCCTCTTAAGTTCCACATTGCCTTGAGCTGACCGGTAATAACGGTGAGGTAATTGAGCGTACCATCGGCATGAATGTCTTCTCCTCCTTTTAAGACAACCGTAGTTCCAGCGGTGCCTTTCACTTTAAGCCGGGGAACGCCTCCAAATACCTGGCCGAAATCAAAAAGGTACACTCCAGGCTTGGGTTGAGTTATTTTCACCGGTTTCAGAATTTTAGTGATGCGGATGGGTGGGATATCCTGAGCGATAAGTTTACCGGCCGGACCGTTCACTGCAGTTGATGCCATCCATTGGCTGTCGTTAAAACCGGGCATATTCCACCCTTTTTGTTCCAGGCGGGCATCGTATGTTTCGCCCAGGTAAATGCTGTTCATCAGCACCGGTCCCTCGCCGACTTTCCAGCTATGATCGGTACCAATGGTTTCCACGCTGCCATGGGTGTAAATTATTCTTATCTGAGCTTTCAGGCATGGTTTTCCTACAGTCATTGCATCGCGCAAGTTGGTACTTTGAAAAAGACGGATAGGCATTGGGTTGTACCAGCCGTTTCCGAGTGAAACACCAATGGCATTCTGTCCTTTCCGGAACAGAGCGGTAACATCGTAAGTGCTGTACATTACCTGTTTTGCATACTGAGTAAGCGCTGCATCGAGCATGTGATCGCCCACACGGCTGCCATTGATGCTGGCAGTGTAATAACCTAAACCTGTGATGTAAAGTCGGGCTGAGCTTATCTCTTTTTTGAGGTTGAATTCTTTTCGAAGAAGAGTATTGGAAGAGGGTTTATAAAAATCCTCATCTTTCGAAGGCAGCGGTATTGCATCGGAAATCCATTGTGCTTTCCAATCGGAAAGGTTCATTATGGATGTTTCGAACCAGGATAATTTACTCCAAGCCGATGGTTCCCCATTCTGGTTCCAGATGCGCACTTTCCAGTAATAGCGGGTAAAGGACTTCAATTCTTTTCCGGAGTATGGAATCCCGAAGGTTTGGTTTCCCAGAATCTTTCCGGATTGCCAAAATAGATTTTTACCGTTTTCCAGGCTTTTTTCATCGGTACTCAGCCAAATTTCAAAAGCTTTTTGAATGGTGCCACGTTCGGTTGAGTTCACTATCCAGCTAAATAATGGGCTTTGGGAATCCAGACCCAAGGGCTTTTCGCTCATATCAGTCCTTAATTGTCCAGGCTCCATTCCTGCCCATACTTTAAGTGCACCTAATCCAAAGATCAGGCAAAGAATAAACGATATTTTAGTTGGTTTCATCCTTTACTATTATGTTAGGTAAGCAATTATGTTATAGCTATAAATTACCAATATCCTATGTGATAATAAATGATAATGAACGATTTTAAAAATTCATTAATTCTTCTCCCATCCTTTTAATAAATTTTGAAAGAAATCTTTGATTCGGTCACCTCCATATTGAATATCATGATTTTTGAGGACCCTGAAATGATCAAGGGGAATACTGCTTATTCCGCCATCCCATTCGCGGAGCTGTCCTTTCCACGACTTATCGGGATATATCCATAGCCCTTCTCCATACAAAACATTGGCTGCAGCAAAATCGACCACCACCATTCCATACTTTTGTAATGCTTTGGCCACGACGATCTCGCCAGGCAGCAGTTCGAATTTAGTTAGATCAAGATTTGGGTCGAGCTGAATGATGGAACCTTCGGGAACACCCCCTTTAAAATTTCCATCGGTCCAGATAGCCGGAGAAACATATTCTTTATAAGCTACAAAACGCAGTGCGCAACTAAGTTTGTGTTTAATTTCTCCTGCCATGATTTCGTCATACATAATTGTCCCGGCAAACGATGGAACGCCTGCGGCACGGCTTGGTCCATATTGATGGATAGATTCGTCATCCTTTACCGGGAAATCAGTTTTTTTAAATACTCCCGGACCATCGAGTGGCACAATTACCCCGGTGCACGAAACCCATTTACCTGAGCTGTCTTTTTCAACTAAAAACATATCCCAGGCAAGCTTACGTTTCCAATCGATGATTGTGGCATGCTGGTCCATTCCAGGTGATGGTTTAAATTCGGCCGGTATGGGCACACCTATACTATCAAAATCGGGATGATGGCGAAAATTAAAACCGGGGTGATTCCCGATCTTTATAAATGGGACACTGCTATCGACTTCATAAATGGGGATGGTGTACTTTTCTAAATTGATTCCAAAATTGTTGCCACTATGATCTTTTTTTAGCAAATTAATGTAATGGTCGCTTTGCGGATCAATTTCGACAGAGTCGGACAGCGGTAGGTTCCAAAAACTATTCTCTGAAAAAAACCTTTTGGGTTCTGCTTTCTCAGGGGTTTTAACGACGGGCTTACACGAAGCCATGACTAAAATAATCAATAAAAAAGGAAGGTATTTCAATGATTTGAGTGTCATAATCGGGTATTTATTTTATCCAGTTTGTATATTTCTCGTCTTTCGAAACTCTGTCCCAGTCATCAGACCGATAGGGTGCTGCGGGCAACCCTTCAAGATTATATAGATTAGCATCCGAAGGATTGCTTGACCATGCATAGCGAACAGCTTTAGGTTGAAGTACTTTCTCCGAAGTTACGATGATTCGGTTTTTCTCAATGATTGCAGTTGCCCAATAGAATTGTTTGTCGGCACCTGCTAATTCAAATCCCTTTAAATAGCCATAGCGGTCGCGGGCAATAAGTCCGGTTCCGGTATTTCGAAAAAACAGAACAACGGTATCGTTTTCAAAAGCAACGGAATCTACCATGGGTGATGATACTTCGCCAACAGGCAATAAATAGGTATTTTTCAGGGCCAGCAATGCCAAACGGTTCCCAACATCGAGTTTGTTTTTAGGATGTACATTGGTGGAATCTCCTAAATCGATCGTAACCACCATATTTGTATTTGGCAATTCCAGAGCTTTTGACTGGGCTTCTCTTAATTCAGCCCAGTTACTTCCACCGTGTTGACTGTTTGTATTAAAGCCATCCATATTCGGCAATTGAACAATGTAGAATGGCAATTGAGAGGAAGCGAAACTTTTTCGCCAGTCTGTTATCATTGTTTTTAAATTTTGTTCGTACTGACTGGCAAACATGGTATTATTCTCCCCCTGATACCAGAGTACTCCCCGAAAATTAAAGCGGCACAATGGATGCAGCATACCATTATATAACAAGTTAGGATGAACGTTTGGAGAGCGCAGCCACATGAATGTTGTTTTGCCAATATTCATTTTCCACTCTCCGGTGAGCGGTATTTCTTTCTCTCCAAATGTAATCTTGAAATCGCTTTCAGAACTAAGAAACCCTCCCCGTTCCCAATAATCGGTAAGGCGGATTGCAATTGAATTTTTGCCGGATTTCAACAACCCGGGTTTAACAACATAAAGACGTTTATCCCGGTCGCCCATTGTTTCGCCGACTTTTGTCCCGTTTATATAAGTAATATCGTAATCGTCAATTCTTCCAAGATGGAGAGTGAACCCTTGTTTTGACATTTCTTCCGTAACTTCCACATTCCGTCTGAACCAAACTACGCCATCGAAACGCGGCAGCAAATCATAATCGAAACGATCAGGTAATCTCGCTGCCAACCATTTACTATCATCAAAATCAGGTTTTCTCCAGTTGGCAGAATCTTCGGTGATGTTATACCGGTCGGGAATTCCTAGCGAATTAAAAAGCTGATCGTATTTTCTTTCGATTTGAGAATACCATTTTTCAAGTTCTTCGGGTGTTAAGTCATGGTAAGTAGAGAAATCAGGTAAACTATGAAGTGACTCATAGCTGATCCAGTCTTCGATAAAAGTGCCGCCCCATGAGGCATTTACAATACCAACTGCAACATTTAAACGGGCGCTGAGTTTTTTTGCATAATAATATGCCACTGCTGAGAATTCGCCTGAAGTAGATGGAGAAGAAACCTGCCAGTTCCCTCCGGTAAGGTCTTCTTCCGGATTGGCACTGGTAAACTTTGGTACAGCGAATTGCCGGATGTATGGATTAGTGGATTGTTTGATTTCCGATTCACTATTCAAGCTGCTTTTTAAATCGAATTGCATATTTGATTGGCCAGCACATAACCAAACTTCCCCTATCATCACATCCGAAAGGGTTATTCGGTTTTTACCCTGAATCTCCATTATATATGGACCACCTGCTGTTATAGCATCCAGGGTAAAACTCCATTTACCGGATTTATCGGTGGTTATGCTCTTTTTTTGTTGATTGAACGAGATGGAAACTTTTTCACCATTATCTGCCCAACCCCAAATACGAATCGGATGATTCTGCTGGAGAACCATGTGATCTCCAAAGATTTTTGGAAGTTTTACCTCTGCTCTGAGGCTAAAAAAAGAAAGGAAAAGGGCAATCGTTAGTAGATTTTTTTTCATGATCGAAAATTATAAAGCCGCCAATGTTATAGCATTTACTTTCATTTACTCCTTCCTTAATTGTCATATCAGGAAGAATCTAATTTGATATCATGGGTTGTTTAGTTAAGAAACAGGCTTCGACTCCGCTCAGCCTGACTAACTGGTAATAGTGTCACAACGGGCGATTTCTGTATGTATTAATTTTGAGTCTATTCCGAAAAGTCTTTTACCCCCTAATCCCCCATTTGGGGTACTTTAAATTCAATGATTTTCAGATGGTTCCCTGGAGGGGTTAGGGGTAAAACAGATGAAAATCATTGAATTTTGACTTTTCGGAGTAGGCTCAATTATTCAGCTCTTAACTAAGCGACATTGAACTATATGACTTTATTTAAGCGTAGCCACAAATCCACCGTAAGGTAAAACAGTAACCTTTAGTTTTTCTCCCGACTTCAGTATTTTTTCCAAAGAAGAGAATTCTTTACCGGTAGTACCGTCGGAAATTACAAAAGCGCCATAGTCCTTAAGTGGCATGCGTGCCAGGTCGATCTCCCAATTTTTCACTTCGTTGGTTCCGTTTATCCCTCCAATGTACCAGACTCCGCCGGAAAGACGTGCCATTATGCATTCCTTCCCGGGATCTCCTTGTAGTAATAAGCTAGCGTCCCAGGTTACAGGCAAATTCTTCATAAATGCCTTGGGAGCGGCGGGTAATGCTTTATATGCTTCAACCTTATCGGCCAGATGCACTATTCCCGATTCAAAAACGATGGATAAAGCCAGTTCATGACCATATGTGGTGAGATGTGCAAACTTTTGGTTCGAAAAGGTGATGGGGGTATAATCCATAGAACCTACTACATTCCTGGTAAAAGGAATGATCGTATTGTGCCAAACAGCTTTTTGAGGATATAAACTGTCGAAACCATAACATTCGGCACCGCGGATGGCTTCCATCGACACCAGGTTGGGCCAGGTGCGGTTCCATCCTCGTGGAAGTGTGCAACCATGAAAATTAACCAGAATTTTATTGTCGGCAGCATCTTTTAATATGTCGAGATATTGCTTGATGATGGCTGGTTTATCGCTTTGGAAGAAATCTACTTTGATTCCTTTAACGCCCCATGCAGCAAGTTTCTTGAATTCTGCTTTCCGTTTAGCGGGGTCGTTCATACTATCGCGGGGACGTTCTGTAACATCATTATGCGGACCACCTGAGTTATACCACATCAGGATTCCGACATTTTTAGTATTCGCATATTGTACCAGTTGTTCAATAGTACCGCCTTCCATAAGGTCCCAATTGGCATCTACCAGGGAGTATTCCCAACCCATTTCGGCAGCAAAATCGACGAATTTTTTTAGCGATGCATAATTTTTTGAGCTTGCCCAGTCGCTCCACCAGCTCCACGAAGCACGGCCAGGTATTATCCACGATTCGTCTTCAATCAGCGAAGGAGGGTTTAATTTTACTACCATATTTGATTCTACTACTCCGGCAAGGGTTTTATCTACAATAATAACTCTCCATGGAGTAGACCAGGGAAGAGATGAAGTTGGAATATTGGAAACAGTATTATTGGCTTCGGCAGCTTCGGGCAGGCGGATAGTATACACCCCTTTCGGAGCCTTGGGTTGCAAATGGGCAGCAAAATAGGATGAATCTACCGCAGCTTCGGTTACGAGCATCCAGGCATTTTCGGTTTGGAACAAGGCGGGAAACGTCCATCCTTCTTCCGTAGGAGCAGAGGTACCAACGGGTATGCCATTTTCGAAATACCGTTCGTACCCCGGAGAATACATGGTAACTTTATCGTATGGCTGGATCCAGGTTTTACCATCTGCGGGAATCGAAAATCCGGTAAGTTCTTCTTCTACATTAAACAAATTCGTATTCGTCTCCGGAAACCGGTAACGAAAGGCTGCACCATCGTTATATACCCGGGCAATCACCTGAATTTTTGCACCATTTTCGTTTTTAAATGTCAGGGTAAGTTCATTCCCAGTATTCGTAATATTTAATTGTTTACCGGTTGGAAGGGTAAATTTTTCATTTATAGGTATTATGGAATCAGCGCTTACAAATTTCAGATTTTGAATAAACGATTCATCGGTACGGCGAATTCCCAGCGGCGAATTTCCAATAACCTGTTTCTTTATTCCGTAATCGACCAGCGAAACCTGGTAGGAAAGTTGATTGTCTTCTCCTAGAAGGAAAGAAAACATGAGATTCCCGGCTGGGGAAGATACGGACCATTCCTTTTTACCGCCGGAGCAGGACATAATCATTAAAAAGATGAGTAGAAAAGAGGTAATTAGCAGAGCGTTTTTTTTCATGTGTCTATTTTTTGATTATTAAATTAAGGCCACATAGAACATCCTTATAGTCATACTCTTGTGTGTTGAGTTTCTCTAAATGGATGTTTCATAGGTAACTTTTTAGATTAATTAGCAGCATTATTTATTCGTTGGCAAATACATCGAGGCTCCAGGTGTCCATCCATTTCAATACCGGTTTCTCCTTTTCAAAAAGTATGGGTAACCAGATGTATCTTCCATCGGTATGATCTTTAGGATTCCAACGGTCGGAAATGAATATGAGCGCATCTTTTTTACCGGCCACAGGCAATACAAATGTGCTCTGCGAATAAAATGTCAAGGCCGAATCCTTGCCAATACATGGGTTTCCCAATTCTGTCCAGTTTCCGAAAACAGAATCGGCGATTGCCGAACGTGCCGCATTTGGAGCCCAACCGGTACAGTCGGATGCAAATAAATAATATTTGTCGTTGTGTTTAAACATTGCCGGAGCTTCCATATATCGCCCGGAGAAAAGCCGAATGTATTTACCCGAATTCGAAAGGTAATCATTGGTAAGTTGAGAGATATGCAATGTACTATTCTCCTCTGATGCATAGATATGGTAGGCTGTACCGTCGTCATCCACAAACAGGTTCATGTCCCGGGCCATCTGACCATTTTTAAAATCTCTTCCCAGAATGTTCAATGAATCGGGATGAGCCGGCAAACAGCCTTTTCCCCCGCAATAGGTACTTTTTATGGTATCGCTGACAGGTTTTAAATGATAGGGCTGCACATTTACAGGCCAAAATCCTGATTCTGGGCGAAAGCTTTTCACAAAAGTATATGGCCCCAATACATTATCACTTATAGCAACCCCCGATCGGGCAGCATCATACCCTTTACCTTTCAATTCGAGGTGGAACCACATAACAAATTTCCTGGTTTTTGCATTGTAAATTACTTTTGGGCGTTCCAGTATGCACCCTTTGGCAATATCGTGTGTTGAATCGTTTTCGACTACTTTTAGGGCAATTCCTTCGTTTTTCCAGTTGTATAGATCGTCAGAAGAATAACAACTAACACCTACCTGTGCCGTATTTCCTATTTCGCCACTGCCTTTGTGCTCACCAAACCAATAATATTTTCCCTGAAAGTGTAAAATTCCCCCTCCATGAGCATTGATATGAGTACCCTTGTTATCCGGCCAAAGCTGGCCAGGAGTAAAGGCTTGATTTTTATTGGTTTCGCTGCACGAAAACAAGATACATGAGATGACTAATAGCTGAATAATGCGCATAGTTAGTGTTATAAATGTAAAAAAAGTAAGTTAGTCCGTTTGCAATGCCAAAGTATGGATACCTGCCAATATGCACTGCATAATAATAAGTCAATTAAAGTCGTCAAATTACGTATGTGCATCTCTGCTAATTTTTAAGCCGTTGCATTTTTTGTTAGGTCACCAATCGCATTCAAACCTTTCCAAGTTTTTAATACTTGAAGAAGTTTTATTACATTGATAGGAATATATGTCCATTATGTGTTTTATAAGTCAAAGTGATTGTAGTACTAACAATTTCAAAAAGCCATTATAATTTAATTCTTTAGCATTTACGGTATAGTGGCAGAAATATATCCCCGGACATACACGTGAATTGGCATTATTAGTTCCATCCCAACAAAAGCTATGTTTACCTGCTTTCTGACTCTTTTGTGGAAGTGATTTAATTTTTTCCCCGGATAAGCCAACGATGTCAAAAATGATGTTACTATCGGTTTCCAGCGTATATTCGAAAGCTACCTGTGTATTAAAAGGGTTTGGGAAAGCAGATATAGAGAAGCTGTTTTTTTTAGGGAGGATGATGTTGTTCGGTTTGGAAACTACCCGAAGAGTATCGGTTCTCCCGATAAGACCATAATTATCGATAACCCGGGCTGTTAGTTTTAAATTGCCACTCACGGTATTTTCCCAGTTAAGGGAATAGGGAGCTTTAAAGGATTCTCCTATTTTATGCCAGCCATTATAGTATTCCACTTTATAAATAGTGGCATCTCCATCCGGGTCATTTGTATTAACCGTAATTTGCACCAGTTTGTTTTGCTGCACCTCACTGTTCACAACGGGAGACGTAAAAGCAACTACAGGCCTTCGGTTAGGGGTAAAATCGGGGGAGGCGGTGTGGCATAAAAATCCAAAAACAGCGGCATTAAACACGGTATTTTGGTGAATGGTAAATTCAGCATTCATGGGGCAGGTATAATTGTTAAACCAACGCTCATGTCCCGGCCAGGTGTTAATATCCAAAGGATAAAGCGACTTATAAGGCCAGCGCATATCCCAGGCACCCTGCCCTGTGGTATAGGACTCTACCCGCCAGGGGCCATAAGGGGTAATACCAGGAGCCATTTCCTGTTTTCCATTATACCACGAATCCATATGAAATACCCTTTCCGGCTGCCTTTTCCCTAAACCGGTAATCCAGGTGGTGTTTAACGGATTGCATCCTAAAAAATAATCTGCTGTAGTATATAAGCACGACAAGTAGTTTTTTGCTTTTATGGCATCACTTGCTTTGATAAGGTTGTAACCCATGATTACTTCAAATACCATCGGGGTGGTGGCCTGGCCAACTAACATAGGCATGGAGAAATCGCCCCCAAATCTGCAAGCCCTTTTGCTGGCTGTCGAAACAAGATTATCGGCAGTAGAAATTACGGCTCCCCTTAACCGGTTATATAAATC
Source organism: Bacteroidota bacterium (assembly GCA_020048915.1). Lineage (GTDB taxonomy): Bacteria > Bacteroidota > Bacteroidia > Bacteroidales > JAAUTT01 > JAAUTT01. The sequence continues at coordinate 15,168 of JAIFLU010000085.1, forward strand.
GGTTTCTACTCCAATAGTATCGGGCATAGATGTGTAAATATATGGTGCCCAACGTGCTTCATCATTTAGCTGAGAACCAGCAGTAATCGAAGCAGCGTCTGTTTTAAGCTGGGTTTGATATTGCTGATCTTCAGTTAGCCGGTATAGGCTGGCGGCAGCGTAAGCCCGAATTTCTTTTAGCTGTCCCTTGCCGTCGTCTCCGCTTCGTGTATTTGTTTTCGCCCAGGTATAGGATTCCTGTGCTTCTTTTTTCCAGTCGATGGTATCTGTTAATCCCCCTTTTTTCAGGCAAAATGCCATTTGAGCTGCCAGGGCTGCATATTTATAGGTCGAAAAGGGGTCTTCACCCGAAACATACCAGGTGCGGGTATTATCTTGCCATGAACCACGTCCTGTTCCATTTGTCGCTTCGTCTCCTCCCCATAGATCCCCGAAAACACGGGTGCCAATCCCTCCGGTACCATAGCCTTTATTGATAATTTCGTGCCGGGTACGATAATAAAAACGGATTAGCCAGGATGCTTCGTCGAGGATATCCGGAATACCATTACCGCTTTCGGGAATAGATAATTCATTGTCCCTGAAATTTGATGGAGCAGCTTCCCAGGTAAACATAAGCAAACCAGGAACTATTAAGTGAGAATAATAGGAATCCCAATCGCCTGCATCCTGGTACCAGCCCCATGTATTGATAATTCCTTTGTCGCCAGCTTCAATAGCCGGTTTATCGGCAGGATCGTTGTCTCCGCTTTTCCAATCGATAAATCGGGAAGAAGTATATCGAAGTTTACTTGCAAATCCGGGGGTAGTATTGGGATTATGCGGGACTGGGCGGGTAAATTCGGTATACGGTTGTTTCAGTTCGATGCCGCTCCGGTTATGATATAGTCCGCGTATAGTAGTATAATAGGGCATTCGGTAAATATCTGCCTCTATGGCAAATGGAAGGGAGCATCCAATGCCATCCACTGCGAGTACATAATTACCAGGGGTTTGGAATGCCGAAAAATCGCATTCGTATACATCGGCCGAAAGAAAATTGCCACTGGGAGTTTCTGTCGTTTGGGAGGTTTCGGGATTGGTTTTTGATTTCCGGAAAGTCAGTTTCCCGGAGAAAACCGATTGCCCTGTATTTAAATCAACAAGACTAAATGGTGTATTGTTAAACGAAGTCAATTCAAGCGATCCCTTATCGCCCATCCAATGATAAACATATCCATATTTTTGAGGAGCATTGGGAACATACCCAATTTGATTCACATGGACAGCCTCCGATCGGATTTTATGTTCGTCGAATGTAAAAGTCCAAAATGTGCCGTTTCCTGCCAGGGAACCGGTGCTAATGGTATAGGTTTTTCCCGATTTCATTTCGTATGGGAGCGTAAGGTAAATCCAATGTTCGGTTACACGGTCGGGATCGGTGTTGATACACCCTTTAGTGTTGTCCCATGTTTGGCACATCCAGGTAAACTCTGAGCCTTTGGTTTTTCTTCCGATTTGGGTGGGATTTGTTGTTGTTGAATAGGAAACATCATCGGAGCTGGAAATTGTATAATTTGAAAGTTTCGCCGCTTCAACAGTATTGAGCAGCTCTACCACAACCCTTTCGTTGCTCCGTGCCTGTCCATTTTTGTGATAAACGGCGTATCCATCCTTTAGATGGAGCATCACAATGTTTTTTGTTAGCGGCAATACTTCGGTTATATCGGAACTTATTGCCTTTGAATAGAAAAAAAAGGAAATAAAGATTATCCGGAGGATTCTTTTTATCAGCGTCATTTCAGTTCGTTTAGTAGTTCGTTTAATGGCTTTTCTATTTTAATTGGCACTATCTGTTTTGTTTCTGCTTATTTTTCTATTGCGTTTAATAGTAAAAAAGCCGGCAGATTCACACCTGCCAGGCTTCTAACTAACTACTATAAAAATGCATTGTCATTGTTAACTTTTTAATATCCAGGATTGTTACCACTTGCTGCCATATTGGGGTTTCTGTCTAGTTCCGAAATAGGAATAGGGTATAGCAGGTTTTTATTCACATCAAATGCAAAAAGATTGGAAGCATAGGGGAATCCAAAGTCGGTGGATGTCCAGCTGCCCAGGTTTATATAACCGGCAGCATGCCATCTGCGTAAATCACTCCAGCGATGGCCTTCTTCACCGGCAAGTTCCAGAAATCGTTCGTTCATAATATCGTTCATGGTAACAGCAGCCAATGCAGCAGGAGCAGCAGCCTCCACACCGTCGGCAGTTGATTTGCGGGCACGCTCGCGGATATCATTCACCTGTTGGAGGGCCTCGGTGGTTTTTCCGGTTGCCAGGTATGCTTCAGCTACGGCAAGCTTAACATCGGCAAAACGTAAGATTCGTGGATTATTGGAAGAAGAAAGAGACCATGTGTTATCGTTGCAATCGCCCTTGGCTCCATTCCGGTATTTCACCATCTGGTAACCGTTAAATTTATCCCACTTAGGAGTGATCCACCAGAGTTTCCAACCTACATTATCTGCATCGTCGGAGAGGGTTTCTGATTTGCGCGGATCGGCAGCGTCAAACGCATTGACTAATTTTTGTGTTGGTCCAAAAATTCCCGAGGTATAGTTTCCCCAGTGACCATCAAAGTAATGATAAAAAGCGCCCATTTGCCCCACGTCGCCGCCAAAATCGTTATTTAACCAGGCATTATCCTGAGCTGGAGCATGACTGGCCTGGAATTCAAATAACGATTCTTCGTTATTTTCGGTGCGGTAGTCAAAATTGTCACCAAATTTCACCAATTTTCTGGAGCTGGAGATTTTATTAAAGGCTGCAATAGCCTTGGTGTAATATTCAGCATTTTTGTTTTCGTAACATGCACGCATCACATAACATTTCACCAATAAGCCATTGGCGCCGTCTTTGGTAATACGACCCAGGTTTTTGCTGTCCCATGAATCGGGCAATATTAATGCAGCTTCTTCCAGGGAGGCAATGGCGTTATCCAGCATTTCAAAACCTGCAGAAGGTGTAAGCAAAGCATCGGTGATAGATTTTACCCGTTCGTCCTGTATAGGAGCTTTTCGGTACCAATCCCACAGTTTATAAAAGGCATAGGAACGTAAAAACAACATTTCGCCTCTGTTAGCATCCTTCATGCCTTCAGTTACGTAAACTTCAGCTACTTTAGGGTCAGCTATTTTCTCGAGCATAAAATTACAACGGGCAATTACAGCATACATTCTTTTCCATACACCGTCCACTAGGCCAGAGGAACCGTTTAATCCGGAAAAAGTTTCCAAATTATTCCCAGAACCATCGGCTGTGATATCATCACCTGGGAGCAGCCAAAATCCATATTGGGTAGATTCGTTTAATTGAGGGCCATACAGGTTGGTTAATGCAGCATACGAAGCACCAACTCCCCGTTGCATGCGTTCTTCGGTTTGAAAATAAACCGATTCAAGTTCGCTGGTAGGTTTAATATCCAGGTTTTTATCGCAGGATGTAAAACTTAGAAATCCTGAGAGAAGTAACGAACTTATTAGTATATATTTTTTCTGTATCATAATTTCAAAAATTAAGGTGTTAGTTACTGTTAGAATCGAACATTAAGACCCATAAAGAATACACGTGGAGTAGGGTATTTATCGCTCTCCGGATCAAATCCCGTATATTTTGTAATGGTGAACACGTTGGATGCGCCAACATAAACTCTTAGGTTGCTAATACTGTTACCGGTAAAATTATAAAAAGTGGCAGGAAGGGTATACCCCAGCTGAATGTTGGATAACCTGAAATAGGATGCATTTTCGACAAACCGGTCCGAACCGCGGAAATTGTTGGCAGGGTCTCCACCAATAACGCGTGGCATTGTTGTCGATTTATTTTCAGGGGTCCAGGAATCATAAATACTGGTTGACAGGTTATTTCCAGTTCCGGGGGTATATTCCATGTTGGAACGTACTTCATTTAATTTCACCACATCTCCTACACCGGTAAATTGAGCACCAAGGTCGAACGCTTTATATTCGAGGTTAAGGTTTACCCCATAGAAGAAACCGGGAAGAGATTTACCCAAGTAAACCTGATCGTAACTGTTAATGATGGAGTCTTTTGTTTCTGAATAAAACTCCCCTACTTTTTTAGGAGCGCTGCGTTGATCCTGGAAATACATATCTCCGGGAGTAACTTTCGCTAACTGGTAGCTAGGGTCTTTATATTTTAATTTCCATGCATCCAATTCTTCCTGAGTTTGGAAAATACCTCCCACTTTATACCCCTTTACATAATACATCGAATATCCTTCTTCGATATTCCAGAGTGGTATGTCTTTATAGGTCTTTTCTACATTATTCTTCACCGTGGTAATATTTCCGCCAACGGTATATTTAAAATCACCTACTTCGCCAATATAATTAGCAGAGATCTCGATACCGGAGTTCCGAACAGAGGCAATATTGTCGACCGGTTGCTGAGAAACACCCACACTGTTTGGTAACGAAACTTCCTGAAGGATACCGGTGGTTAATTTATTATAGTATTCGAAAGAAGCCGTTAGGTTATTCAACGCTACCAAATCAAAACCTATATTGGTAGTGGAAGTCTTTTCCCATTGCAGGTTTGGATTAGCGAGACCGAAAACAGTTGCAGCAGAGCTAAAATATCCTTTCCCAATTGCTTCGGGGTTATTTCCCCAGGCGAAGGAAGGGTTGGTTGCTATAGGGGATAAGTAAGCAAGATTACGTACTTCCTGGTTTCCTAATTGTCCCCAGCCGGCACGGAGTTTTAAATCGTTTAGCCAGCTAAAGTCCTTCAGAAACGATTCGGACGAGATGCGCCAAGCAACAGAAGCGGAAGGGAAAGTTCCCCAGCGGTTTTCAGGAGCAAAACGAGCGCTACCATCCCGGCGAACAGTAATATCCAAATAATATTTTGAGTTATAGTTATAACCGATACGGCCTAATAAACCTTCTAATGCGGAACGGCTTATATCCGATCCAACATTGGTGTATTTATTTTCGCCACCCAGTTTTCTCAGATAGTCGTAGGTAGTTGTCATGTATTCGCTAGACATACCGGTGTATTTGCTGTTATACTGCTGGTCCATACCGCTAAAAAGGATATCGATGTTGTGCTTGCCAAAGGAGTTAGCATAGTTCACTGTAATTTCCTTTACCAGGTTGTTGTTGTAGACATCGCGTTCGCCATAAGTACCCACTGATTTTCCTCCACCAATTGAACGGGGGTCACCGGCAGTATAATTAAAAACGCTGGAGGCAAAATTGTTGAATTCGTAGCGATTGGTAGTATACATATCCATACTTACCTGTGCCTTGATTTTTAAATTTTTGAGAGGCTCCACTTCAACATAGGCATTTCCCATGTTGCGGAGCGATTTGTAGTCTTGATCGTTCAGTTCAATTTGCCCGGGAATATTTATACGGGTACCTGTCCCATACAGCTTATCACTCTTATACGTTCCATCGGGCTGTAATCCTCCCACCGTTGGGGCATAACCTCCGGGGCCAGCCGGGTCGTAGATAGGTTGCCATGGAGGAGTTTGAGCCGACTGCCAATAGGTGACCATAAAGTCATTGTCTTTTCCTTTAGCCGAGGTGATACGGTAATTGATACCGGTTTTTAACCACTTGTTAACCTGAGTATTTAATTTAAATGAACCGGAATAGCGCTCTAGTTTACTGCCAATAAGGGTTCCTTCCATATTCGTATACCCAATTGAAACAAAATAGTCGGATTTTGCTGTACCACCTGATAAACGTAAGGAATAGTCCTGAGTAGGTGCATTTTTGTTTTTCATTACATCCTGCCAATCGTACGTTGGATTATTGCCAAGGTATTTGGAACTGGTTGGGTCAAATACATCTTTATTAAGCGGATCTATTGTAATAGTAGGGTCAGATGCGTAAACATCCTGCACATGTTTGGCATATTGCTGGGTATTTAGGACATCAATTTTTTGTGTCAGGTTTTGAATTCCATAACGGCTGCTGAATTCCACAGTTGGTTTATCGCCACGGCCTTTTTTAGTGGTAATCAGAATAACACCGTTTGCAGCACGAACGCCATAGATGGCAGCGGCTGAGGCGTCTTTCAGTACCGAAATCGATTCAATATCGTTTGGATCGATCATGGCCATAATATTTAACGGTCCACGTACGTCCGATGCACGGGCATCTTCCTGGCCTTCAATACCAGCTCCAAACTCGGTTATTGGTACTCCATCAATTACATAAAGGGGAGACGAAACACCCCAGGTGTTTACTCCACGGATACGGATCGTTGGGCGTGCCATTGGGTTACCACTGGTACCGGAAACCTGAACACCGGTCATACGGCCTTGCATAGCCAATTCGGGCGACATTGCTACCACTTTAGTTATTGAACCTGAGTTAACGGTGGAAATAGAAGTGGTTACATCCTTTTTCGAGCGGCTTCCATAACCTATTACCACTACTTCATCCAGTTTTTTAATATCGGGGATAAGGTTAAGGTCCACAATTGTTCTGCCGGCTATTTCGACCCGCTCGGAATTATACCCTACAAACGAAAAAAGAAGCACAGCATTGGGCGAAGGTACATCTAATGTGTATTTTCCCGAAATATCCGAAATGGTGCCAATTGTTGTACCTTCTACAGTAACATTTACTCCGGGCAGGGGTTCGCCAGAGGTTCCATCGGTAATAGTTCCGGAAATTTTTTGATTCTGTGCCATTAAACCGGTAGGGGTAATGACTATTAAATTATTATCCAGTACTTTATAGGTTACCCGGGTTTTATCGAAAAGTTGAGTTAGTATTTCTTCCACTTTCTGATTCTTCAGGTCAACACTAACAAGACGGTTAACATCGCTCAGTTCGTCGTTATAAAAGAATCGGAATTCGCTTTGTGTTTCAATGGTTTTAAAAACTTCTTTTACACTCACATTTTTCAATGAAAGGTCGAATGTTTTTGATTGGGAATAAACAGTTGCCGAAACCTGCAGCGTAAAGACAAAAATGGCTAATAGTGTGAGTTTCATAGTTAGTAGTATTTTTTTTAATCGCCCGTTTATAGAAAAGCGATCGTAATAGTTAGTTTTTTTCAT
>JAIFLU010000314.1 GCA_020048915.1 Bacteroidota bacterium
AAACAAATTAATCGAAACATTAACAATTTAAATTTACGAACATGAATGCTCTAAAAAATCGCGTACAATTAATCGGAAACCTTGGTTCGAACCCTGAAGTAAAAAAGTTTGACAGCGGAAAAGTACTTGCCCGCCTTAACATCGCAACCTCTGATAAGTATAAAGACGAAAACGGCAAGTATGTAACCGACACGCAGTGGCATCACGTAACCGTGTGGGGCAACCTGGCAACTATGGCCGAAAAATACCTTAAAAAAGGTAGTGAAGTGGCTATTGAAGGGAAATTGGTTTATCGCAACTTCGAAAACAAAGAAGGGAAAAAACAATACATTACCGAAATAATTGCCCAGGAAGTTCTAATGCTGGGTAGAAAAGGGGAATCGTAATCTCAATCGGGTTATTTGAAAATATTAAGACGCTCACTGAGTTGGAATTAAACAAAAAGATCGGTGTAATTTTTATCACACCGATCTTTTCTTGCAATCCGAAGGAAAAGTTACTGAATATGAATTAGTATTTGCTCCAATACCTAAACCCAATGCGCAGCACAGGAGCCAGGTCTGCATTGGGGATATTGTAACGGCTCCCATTAAAGTCTACACTATTGTTGCCCCGTAAATAGATATGCAACCCTGGTTGCAGATATAAATGCCTGCCGATAAAAAACTGATAACTAATACCGCCACCAAAGTCGGTGCTGTGGATATCCTTTTTTAAACCCGAAGTTTTTTGCTCAATCTCAAATGTGTGAAGCTCCAGGTAGGTATACATTTCAAGGTTTTTCCAAATGTTATAGCCAACAAAAAAACCGGGGGATGTTTTGTAGTACCTTTTATAATCAGATGACGAGTTTCTGATTCCAGCTGATTCGGCATCATACGCCCCCCCATTAATCACACTTGCCCTAACCCTGAATCTATGGTAACGGTAGCAGGCCGCATAATGATACCCACCGGTGAAAAACATGGGAACCAGACTTTCAATTTCAAATGCTTGTTTTACCTCATAGTTTCGCAATTTGGGCTTTAAATAAGTACTAACCGATGTGTCTGCCTGCGCAAACAGACTTGTTGTCAAATAACTGAAGGCAACAATAAAAAATAATTGTTTAATGGTCCGCGAAAGTGTATTCCGAAAGGAAAGGATGCAGCTCACTTGTTGGTTTTCCCTTTGCAGGCTTTTTCTATTCGTAAAAATTGATTTGTTCATATTTTCTGAGTTTTGATAAATAATTTATGCAAAATTCAGAATTCCTTTCAGTTAAATTGCTCCGCATTTGTTACCAAATTATTCCAAACCACTAATATCGTTTCGAATTCGACTTAGCGATTTGGGCGCAACCCCTAAATAATTGGCAATATGGTACAAGGGCACCCGTTGAAAGATTTCGGGGTATTTTTTTAGCAGTTTTAAATAGCGTTCGGTAGCCGATAACAACTGCAAATCGATGCTTAATTGGGTAATTTTTACAAAGGCATTTTCTAGAAGTATCCTTCCCAGTTTTTCTAATTTGGGGATTTTATTGTAAAGCCTGTTCAAATGGTCGTTTTTGATAATTACAAGCTCTGTGGTTTCCATTGCTTTAATATTTATTAACGAAGGCGAATTGTTTAAACGGCTCTGGTTATTGGTTACCCATTCGTTTTCGAAGGCAAAGTCGGTGGTAACGTCGTTGCCGTTTTGTAACGACTTAAAATAAATTAACGCCCCAAAGTTGATAAACCCAATTGCATCGCAAATTTGGCCTTCTTTTAAAAATAATTCGTTTTTCTTTAAGGTTCTTAATTCTGTGAAATCAGTTAGATCTGACCATTCTTTTTCTGTGAGGCTAATTATTGAGTTAATACTTCTTTTTAGGTTGTCTCTTTTCTCCATAGTTTATTTAAGGGCTTTCCCAATAAATTTTCATTGCCAGGTATAATCAGCAAAATCCTGGAAAACAACGGTAAGCGAGCCGTTTTTTATCCGGCTGTAAAATACTCCTTTTTCATCGTTCAGGTTACACTCAAACGTGTAGGAGCATAGAATACTCTTATTATGTATTTTTCGCGCCGATACCAGTTGAATAAAATCGGTATCGTTTTCGCCGGAAAAGTAGGTTCTCCTATTAATAGTAAAAACAAGCCGGTAATCTTCCCCAATTTTATAGGTTCCGGGAGAAAATTCACTATAAAAATCTTTTTTATGAAATCTTTTGGAATGGATTAACGATAACCTGTTATAAGGACTAAAAAGCTGAAAACTATATTGCAAAGTATCAAATGGCTTCACCGATGTTGAAATAGACGATGCTACACCTTGTTGAGGATTGTAATCTGGTTGGCGCCAAACTTCTTGCTTGTCATTTATTATGCCTTTAAATTCAACCTTATTCGAATAAACATCCAATTTATCATCATTTTTTTGGCAGCTGTTTGCTACAAAAAAGATAAGGGAAAGAGTAGTATAGTATTTTAAATTTTTCATCGATTTGTTTGTTAGTTAAATTGATCGATAAGGTGTAAAAATAAAAAAAATCTTGCTCAATGTTTTAAGAGTAATGGGTGTGTGTTCTTTCCATTTTCTTTCCATTTTATTTCGGAACAACATTAAATTACATTCACTAATACTACGATTAATAGTATTGCTCCCAAGGTGATATACGCATATGGACTTGCAAAATTAAACGTCCAGCCCATAACTGGATTAAATTTGGGAACCATTAAACGGGGATCTTTTCGGTTAAAATAAATTGGCCCTTTCCAATTTCCGGGTTCTTTACTCATTGTATCAAGGAATTGCTTGCCTGGGTTAGTTTTCATAAATGTTGATTTTAGGTGTTTTACGATTTTAAGTATTTTGCTTCCTGAAATTATTTAAATAGCCGGAAATTGAATTTATATAAGTTTCAAAGGAAATTATACCTTTCTCGGTAATTTCACAAGTGGTGAGTGGGTAACTTCCTTTAAACGATTTCCTTATCTCAATATATTCGGCTTCCTTTAGTTTATTTAGCTGAAAACTTAAATTCCCTTTTGTAGTTTTAGTGTTTTCCAATAGAAAACTAAATTCCGCCGTTTTAACGCTTATTAGAATGGACATTACTGCCAGCCGGACCTGTGAATGAAGTATGGGATCTAAATCGTCGAACATTGAATATTAGTTTTTTCGTTTTGAATAAAGTATATGTCCCGGAATGATAAATGCAATCAGCCAGGCGATAGACTCAACCAGCAATTGCTGCTGAAGCGGAAGATATGAACAAACATAGGCTAATATTCCAAAAACAATTCCACCTGCCATTATCAGTTTATGCCGTAATATACCACCCGTTATTGTAATGGCAAACGCAATTAGTACCATGAAGATTGGATGTTGAAGTTCGAAAATTATTTTGTGCAGTACATTAAATTGAATGAGGTTAATCAGCACCATTGCTACAAATAACGCCCCCCAAACATATCGGAGCGAAATGCCGATATAAGTGGTCACTTTGCGGTTTTGCCTGTAAATATAGAAGATGGTATAGATTAGGCCCAAAATTGGAAGGGCAATAGTTGCGAAACCCTTAATCTGGCTTATATGATTTGTATGAGCTATTATTCCCGACAGGTATTCCATGAAATAAGTGATAAAACTTATCCAGCCCCATAAAATAAAAAGAATACCATCGTTTTTCAATTTTTTATGCGAAACTTCAATCATTTCGCGAATAAACTGAATGGATTGGTTTTCGTCGAACAACGCTGAATTTGGTTGGTTTGTTTCCATACAAAAAAAGGTTTGGTTAGTAAAACAAGTTTGCATTACAAACTTAATTAAGTTTGTAATGCAAACCAAATAATTCGTCGGGTTTTTGAATAGTTAAATAGTTTCAGTTCTATTTGCCAGAGCAGCAAGCAATACAATGATAGGAGCAGCGGCTGATATTGATTAATAGCTTGATTTTATGTTTTGTGTAAAAGGCGTAATTATAATACCTCATTTAGTGACATTTATGCTCAAATGCTTACTAATTAAGGCGAGTAGTAAATCTCTTTTGGTTGGCTTACTAATATAATCAATACAGCCGGCCACAAGAGCTTTTTGTTTTTCTTCCTGTGCGGCATAGGCTGTTTGGGCAATAATTTTTAATTGAGGTTTCGCCTGTTTCATAAAATATGTTGCTTCATACCCGTTCATGTCGGGCAAGCGAATGTCCATCAATACCAGATCGACAATTTGAGAGGAGATTATTTGAATAGCCTTTTTGCCATATTTGGCTATTATTACATTAAATCCTTTATTGGTGAGTATTTCTTTAAGGTATCGGGCATTGTAAATGTCGTCTTCCACAATCATAATTGTTTTATTGGAATAGTGGAAATCCTGAATGTTTTCAGTTACTTTAATTTCACTCTGCACTATTTGCCATTTGTTGCTACGGATAGAAAAATAGAAGGTAGTGCCACCATCGGGTTTAGATTCAAGCCAAATTTTGCCTCCTAATAACCCTGTCAAAGCCTTTGCAATTGATAAACCCAAGCCTGTGCCACCTAAAGTATAATTTTCCAGTTGCCGCAATTGGGTAAAGCGTTCAAAAGTCAGTTCATGTTTATCCTCAGGGATTCCAATACCTGTGTCGGAAACATGAAATATAAGTTCATCATCAGCTTGCTTGCAGCCACAATCGATGGAACCATTTTCGGTAAATTTAAAGGCGTTGCCAATTAGGTTTATCAGAATTTGCTTTAATTTAACCTTATCGGTTTGAAACACTAAACATGATTGATTCCAAAGGCAATCCAAACTAAGCTTAATATGTTGTTTGCCAATACGCACCTGATGTTCTGAAAAAAAGGAATTTAACTCAGAAAATAATTCAACTATATCACAATCTTCTAAATTAACGGTTAACTGGCCCGATTCGATTTTCGAAATATCGAGGATGTCATTAATAATATCAAGCAAATCGCTGCAGCGCTGGTTTATAATCTCCGAGAATTGAATCAATTTAGGCTTGTTGTCCTGATACTCTACTAACAAACTGGAGAACCCCATGATAGCATTCATGGGGGTGCGAATTTCGTGACTCATGTTTTGCAGAAATGCAGTTTTTAACCGGTCGCTTTCTTCGGCTTTTTCTTTTGCTATCCACAATTCTTCGTTGGTTTTTTTATATTCTTCGTTTAACGATGCATATTCATTATTCTGTTCAAAAAGCTCAATTGTGCGTAATTCAACTTTCTTTTCAAGTTCTTCGTTGAGCTTTTTTAATTCATTTTGATAAAATATTCGCTCTAGTTTAGCAGAAATAATCCGGATAATTTTTTCGAATAAGGGTAAGCGGCCTTCTAATTCCTGACCGGTAATGTCGTTAATGAATACAAAATAACGACTTTTTATAATTTCCGATTCAACAGGAAGGATGAGTGCGTGATCGGCTTCAAAATCAGTATCCGGATAGTTAAAGATGAAACTTTCCTCCGATTTGTTTAAAAAACATATCTCTTGCGAAACAATTCGATTTAGTATACTTTCCGAAACTTCGAGCTGAATATCTACAGTATCTTCACTGCTAAAGAGGGCATAACTGCTTTTGCAGACAAATTTTTTATCGATTAGGTCAAACAGACCCGAAAACTGAATATTTAGTAAAACCGAAATGCTTTCGAGGGTGTTAAGCAGCAAACTATCAATGTCATCATAAACATTAATTTCTTCAAAAGCCCTGTTCAATAAGAGATTTTCTTCGGCTTTTGCTGATAAGGTTTCGTTTTCACGTTCAAGAATTTGAATCTTCGATTCGAGTTCAATTAAATAGGGGTCGAGGTTTGATTCCATTAATTGGCTATGAAATTTAAAATTGCCTTTGAAATTTTTTCGGGTTCGTCTTCTTGTATAAAATGCCCCCCGGTTTCAATTTTAAAAATTTGGCTATTAGGTATTTCAACGTGTAGTTTCTCTGAAATCGAAGCGCTCAGGTAAACATCTGCTTCGCCCCGAATAATTAAGGTATGGACTTGCAATTGGCGTAGTTCGTTTTCTATTTCGGTAAGATTTTTATTGTTGAGGCATTTGGCAAAATGTAAAAAGCCTTTTCGTCCAATCGGATTTTTCATAGGCTTCCAAAAAAGCCCCATCAGTTCGTCGGTTAATTGGGTTTTATGATATAAGCCGCGTTTTACTATTAATTCGAACATTCCAAAGTCGAGTGTTGCCATTGCAATTTGTCGTATTATTGGTGTCCGCATAGCAATAATAGGTTGCACGGGCCAAAAATTATAGGCCACGGTATTTATAAGTGTTAAATCGTAAAGCAAGTTGGGATAATTTACTGCAAATATTTGCCCAACACCACCTCCCACATCATGGCAGACCATATGAAATTTGGTAATTTCTAATTTTGAGCAAAAATCTTTGATTAAATGCGCTTGTCGTTTTAAAGAAAAATCTTCGTTTAAAGGTTTGTCAGAATCTCCGCAGCCAAGCAAATCAATAAGAATTAAGTCGTATTTATCTTGAAAATAGGGGACTATTTTTCTCCAGATAAACGAATAGGTGGTAATTCCATGCACAAACAATACGGTTTCGCCTTTTCCTTCTCTAAAAAAATTAATCAAATTGCCTTGTATTTCAATTACCTTAGGCTTATTGAATATTTCCATTTTAATTTATATTTAAAAAGATAACCTGGTGCTATATCTAGAATAAGTTAAGGAATTTTATTGTAAAAACCATGAAAACAAGGATAGCAATATTTTGATTATTTAGAGGTTGTTTATATTTGCCTGAAATGAAATCCTATCAAAATTTCTAATCAAATTGAAATACTATAAGGTGTCATTATTGCATTGAACTCCTTCTAAAAAAGGACTGAGAGATTTAGAAATTGTTTAAATTTATTTATCCAGAGTATTTAAAAATTCAACCCCTTCAGGGTTGCTGCATTATATGTTTCATTTTCCGTAGGTTGACACCTACGGTTATTAAAATTTAACCCTTTCAGGGTTTTCAGCATACAAAAGTCCGAAGGACTTTA
>JAIFLU010000149.1 GCA_020048915.1 Bacteroidota bacterium
CCAATTTATATAATATTTATATTATCATTAATAATGGTATTTACGGCAATTAGTTGGTTTACTCTGGTAGCATTATTTTTTAGCCAACAACGAATTCAAGTAATTTTTTTAAAGTTCGAAAAGGCTATTAATGGCTTTTTTGGAGGGTTACTTATTGCATTGGGCATTAAAATCGCTTTAACATCAAAATAAAACTATCAATGCAATTATTGGTTTTTCTCTGGTTAAAAGTATTATCGATCGGAATAGAACAGTCCATATATAAAATCAAAAGGGCTTCACACATATGTGAAGCCCTTAGAATTAAATTGTATCTTAGTGTAAACTAAACTAGTTTAACATTTACTGCATTTAATCCTTTTCTTCCTTCTTGAAGATCGAAAGTTACTTCGTCATCTTCTCTAATTTCGTCAACCAGGCCAGAAACATGAACAAAATATTCTTTACCTGATTCTGTGTCCTTAATAAATCCAAAACCTTTGGTTTCATTAAAAAATTTTACTTTTCCTTCTTTCATAACAATATTAATTAATAATGCCGCCAAAGATAAATTAAAAAATTAATTAAACAGATCGATTTAATAAAAAAAATAAGCGGACTTTATTTTTTTTATCGGCTGATCGTTACTGGTACACTGCTTTTAAAAACAACTGGCCACTTCAGAAACTACAAAACAGAGGACACTTATTATCTACAAATACATAAAACTTAGCTTAAGTTCAAAAAGTAAAACATAAAATAATAAGTGTAGTAAGCCCCAAAACAATTCTAAGGAAACAATAAACTTACCATTATACGGCAGACCAATTTTCACCACTTCGTATCCGGCTAATTTGCATCTCAGAAACATTAAACATTCTGGCCAGTACGGCTCCTGGCACCCCCAGCTGGAGCTGATGTTTAATAATTCTGACATCCGAAAGCTTTAGCTTAATATTCCTTACAGGATCAGGTTTCTGATAATTCTCTCCGAGGAATACTGGCCAGTCTTCCCATTCTTTGTAGGAGATTTCAGGTCGCGCAGGCATATTAACAGGGCGTTCCTTCCAACTTCGATAATCGGTCGAGTTTTTAATTTTAGCATTTCGGGCAATAATCATTGCCTGTGGGTATGACATAAAGCTGCTACGTTTAATTTGTTTGGGATATCCAAAAAAATCCAACCATCCTTTCCAATTGCCCTTTCGTTGAAAATACTCATCAGGAATTCTGGGAAAATGAGCAGGTAAATACTTCCCATTACGCTTGTATTCATCAAATTTCCTGGAAGATACCACCCCTTGGGGGACAAGCGTTTCCTGCACCCATTTACTGGCAAGTTGATACGACCATGTAAGAATGCTGTCATAATCGGCGACCTCCAGGCTCTGTACCTTCCCGGATGTTGTTACTCTTTTCATGTTGCTTGCAGTTTTTTAATTGTTTAGTAAATTTATCGCATATTTATCTAATCATAATCAACAATTGTTATAATTCCAATAACAATTCTGAACATTTCACTTAAACAAGAAATTCCTTAAAAACGCAGAAACAAAAGAAATAATTTAATAACTTTAAAATTAAAACAAATATTGTAATGAGTAATTTGGATTTGAAATCGATAGTTGATGAGGCCTGGGAAAACAGGACACTTTTAGAAAATCAGGCTGTAAAAAAATCTATTCAGGAAATAATTCTGAGCCTAGATAACGGAAAAATACGTGTAGCAGAGCCTTCCGGTAATGGTTGGAAAGTAAACGAGTGGGTAAAAAAGGCAGTAATTCTTTATTTCCTGATTCAAAAAATGGAAGTAATTGAAGCAAAACCTTTTGAGTATTATGATAAAATCCCCTTAAAGAAAAACTACAAATCGCTGGGAGTCAGAGTTGTACCCCACGCCATTGCCCGATATGGTTCTTATCTTTCCAAAGGAGTAATACTCATGCCTTCGTATGTAAATATTGGCGCATATGTAGATGAGGGAACAATGGTGGATACCTGGGCAACTGTTGGATCATGCGCCCAAATAGGAAAAAATGTCCATTTAAGCGGAGGAGTTGGCATTGGAGGCGTTCTAGAACCTATTCAGGCAGCTCCTGTAATTATTGAAGATAATTGCTTTATTGGCTCGCGTTGCATTATAGTTGAAGGGGTTCGTGTTGAACGGGAAGCAGTATTAGGTGCAAATGTTGTTATAACACAATCGACGAAAATTATTGATGTTTCAGGCCCCGAACCTATAGAGTATAAAGGAGTTGTTCCCGCAAGGTCGGTAGTTATACCTGGTTCTTACACAAAAAAATTCCCTTCCGGAGAATATAATGTTCCATGTGCACTTATAATCGGTAAGCGGAAAGAGTCGACTAATTTAAAGACATCGCTTAACGATGCACTTAGAGAATTTAATGTTTCTGCCTAAATAAATAAAACGATAAAAACAGTTCGGATTCTAGGGTTTTAGCTCCTAATCCGGACTATTAAATCATAAGATTAGAAGGTTTAACGTACATTAAAATAAAATGAATTCTCCCAATCGTTTGTTTTGGAGATCAGGTGCTAGTATTTAATGTCACTTTTTCTGTAGTCTATAGATTATAAACCCGTAGGTTGTTATGTATCTTCACGCAGGTGTTTACTCAAGTCCTATTGGAAATATTGTTATTAAGTGTACTGCCAAAGCAATCGTATCTGTAGCATTTGCAACTGACACGGCCGATAAACCATCTCTTGAGCAACCAACTCCAATTTTGCTTGAAGCATATCGACAATTAAATTTATATTTTACCCGTCAACTCCTGAAATTCGACTTGCCAACAATGGTAAATACAACAGAATTTCAGAATAAAGTATATGCTGAAGTATTAGAAATTCCATTTGGGCAAATCATTTCTTATGCTCAACTGGCTAAGCGTATGGGTTCTTCACTGCTCACAAGAGCAGTGGCTTCTGCAAATGGTGCAAATCCGCTACTACTAATTATTCCCTGCCATAGGGTAATTGGTAAGAATGGAAGTTTAACAGGTTATGCTGGTGAAACATGGCGTAAAGAATGGCTTCTAAAACACGAAAACGCTTCTGGGTATCTTTCTTTATAAAAATTTTAACAAATAAGCATTCAATAATTCCATTCTGAAACAAGCACTCCACCCTTATCTTCGAAATTCCTAATCAAATTCGGTTCCCTTTTCCTGCAAAAATTATTTACGGCTATATTTCCAGAACAAATAAATTATATTATTCGAAAAAAACTGATTTCCAACAAACTGAATATTAAAAATCAACAATTACCGTTATTCTATGCAAACCTTTATAAAACCATAGAAATTTCGTATATTTAATACAGACTAGCCTATTGTGAATTCACGTAGTTGGTAATAACTAGTTCTATTCTCTATATACAGAAAGAGAACACTTAGAGATGAAAGAAACAGAAGATAAATATAAACTCCTTTTTGAAGGCTCTCCCGATGCAATAATAATTGTTGAGTTAAATGGAATTATATCGGATTGCAATAAAATTACCGAAAAAATCTTAGGATTTGAAAAAACGGAATTTATGGGAAAGCATTTTAACGAAATAGCTTTCTGGCCCGAATCTAAAAAAAACGAATTCTCTGAAATCTTTAATTTAATTCTTGAAGAAAAGTTACCACAACCTTTCGAGCTTGAGATTTCGCCCAGTCCAAATAGAAATGAGTGGTTTAAAATTTTCTACAACATGCTGCAAGATGGAAGTAAACCATTTGCTGTTCAGTTAAACATTCGAAAAATTACGGAACGAAAAATAAATGAAACTCAACTAAAGAATGAAAATATTGATTATCAAATACTAATTAACGCGGCTTCAAAGCTTTCAGAGATTTCGGAAGAAGATGCAGTTTTCGAACTTATTAGTGAAGAGTTGACCAGAATTTCGCCAAATGCATGTATACTTTTGAATAAAGCCAGCTACGACGGAAAATTTTTGGAACTAATAAAAATACAGGGAATAGAAAAAAAGCTGGTCTTTAAAATAAGCGAAATAATGGGTGTTATCCCCATTGGCCTGAAATATCCGGTTAGTGAATCGTTCAGAATACGCTATTCACGACCCGAATTATTTAAATTCGAAGGTGGCTTAGCAGAATTCAGCGCCGGTTCATTATCGGAAATTGTAGCCACGTCTATTGAAAAGATTCTTCAAATCAGAGAAATATATACTATTGGAATCGCAAACAAGGGTGCTTATTTTGGCAGTCTTCATATTCTTGTTTCGGATAAAAACACCCATCTGAACAAGTTACTTCTGGAGTCTTTTATGCACTTGTGCTATCTTGCTATTTCCAGAATCCGTTCCATTAGAAAACTTGAAGAAAGCGAGAAACTTTATCGCCTTTTAGCCAACAATGTTAAGGATGTAATTTTCACGTTAGACCTGGATCTCAAATATACCTATGTGAGTCCTTCAATAAAACTATTACGCGGGTACGAACCGTCTGAAGTAATTGGGAATCATATTATATCTACTATTTCAGGAGAATCAATAAAACAGGTAACGAATGTTTTAAATGAACAAATTAAACAAGCTCGCCTTGGAAATCCTGAAACAAAGAAAGATTATGTGATGGAAATAGAATTATCTAAAAAGGACAAAGGATCGATTTGGACTGAAATTAAAGCTTCCTTCGTATTTGACAATAAAAATAACCCGATTGGAATTCTAGGAGTCACCCGCGACATTAACGAACGAAAACAAACTCAGGGAGAACTCATGGAAAAAAATATGGCATTAAATGAAGCAAATGCGCAGAAAGATAAATTTTTCTCCATAATTGCGCACGACTTAAAAGGCCCATTTAGTAATATTTTAAATTTTACGACCTTATTAGATGATAATTACAAAATTTATACTGACGAAAAGCGGAAGCAGTTTATACAAATAATTAACAAAAGTGCCAAACAAACTTACCTGTTGCTTGAGAACCTATTGGACTGGGCCCGATCGCAGCGGGATATTATGGATTTTACTCCTCAATCAATTCAACTTCAGAATATCCTGTCGGACATAGAAGACCTTTTGAGCAATGCGGCACAAGCAAAAAACATCTCCATAAAACAAAACATTGCCTCGAATTTTACAATTCAAGCAGACGAGTATATGCTTAAGACCGTATTAAGAAATTTAATAGGGAATGCAATTAAATTCACCGGATTTGGGGGGACTATTGAAATTAATGCAGAAAGGAAACCGAACGAAGCAGAGATTTCAATCAATGACAATGGTATAGGAATCGCTAAAGAAGACGCCGAATCCTTATTTTCTTTGAACACCAATTTTACAGCGACTGGCACTGGCGGTGAGAAAGGTACAGGCTTGGGATTAATTTTATGCAAGGATTTTATTGAGAAACATGGAGGTAAAATTTGGGTTGAGAGCGTTTTAGGGAAAGGTAGTTCATTTAAATTTACGCTTCCTTTCAAAGAAATTTAATAATAACCCGGCAAAAACAAATTTCCCCAATTTTATTTTGAAATTCTAATAATTTATTACCTTTAATGTTGATCAGGGTTTGAATATAGCACATATTTAGCTTTTCTATTTCAACCAAACATTTTATCCTGAACAAATTATACTAATTTTAATAAGCTAGTCCTTTTTAGGGAATTTAGTAAAACGTTCAACAAAGCATAAGGAATGAACCAATCAGATAATCTGGTAATATTAGTAGCTGAGGACGAACAATATAATTATTTATATGCTGCAGAACTTTTGAAATCAATTAATGCGGAAGTTGTTCATGCGAGAAATGGACAGGAAGCTATTGATGCCTGTATAAGCAATAGCAAAATCGATTTGGTTTTAATGGATATTAAAATGCCTGTAAAAGACGGTCTGGAAGCTACCCGGGCAATAAAATCAATGCGAATAGACCTTCCGGTTATTGCTGTTACAGCGTATGCCCTTAGTGGAGAAAAAGAAAAATTTATGGAGGCCGGTTTCGACAAATATCTTTCAAAGCCAATTAGAAAAGCAGATTTACTCGATGCTATTCGAGAACATTCCCCTCGCTTACATCTGGGATAATTTATTAATCGGTTGCCGCTAACAAAAACTTCAGGTTTTTCCCCTAACTTTACCTTCCAAATTTAAAACACAGCATTTTTATTGGTTTTATTAATTACACATTGAATAACAATGGATAACAAAAAGAAAAACGATCTCCCCAAATCAAAAAATACCCCGTTTATAAAAAGCAATACAGGCGATCAGAAAAAAATAGATAACGACATTATACATTGTTTGGAAGTCCTAAAAAAAGGAGGGTTAATCCTTTACCCAACTGATACCATATGGGGAATAGGTTGTGACGCTACAAATCCGGAAGCTGTTAAACGTATCTACGCACTCAAAAAACGAGAAGAATCTCAAAGCATGCTGATATTAGTAGAAAATGCCAACCGTATTGGCCGTCATGTGCGATCTATCCCCGAAGCAGCCATTCAGCTAATTGAAGTGAACGATCAACCGATGACTATTATTTATCCGGATGCCTTAAACCTGGCCGAAAATATTATTGCCCCCGATGGTACAGCTGGCATACGCATCACCAACGACGAATTCTGCCAAAAACTTATTTCTAAATTCAATAAACCAATTGTTTCAACATCTGCTAACATTAGCGGAGAAGATGCTCCCCAGTTTTTTAAAGAAATTTCATCCGAAATAAAAACCGGAGTAGATTATATTGTTCAATGGCGACAGAACGACCAAACCCCCAATAATCCTTCATCGATCATAAAAGTTGGTTTAAAAGGACAAATTGAAATAATTCGAAAGTAGTAACCTTTTATTTTTGAGGTACTTTAATTAATTTTTCGGTGTCGTAGCCCCGTTCTTTCATCTTATTTAAAATCATATTGTACGTATCTTCGGGCATATGCGGATCGCGGCACAAAATCCATACGTATTTTGGAGAAGAACTACCAATTAATGCCCAGTTATA
>JAIFLU010000267.1 GCA_020048915.1 Bacteroidota bacterium
GGAATGCTTTCAATATCCCAATTATTAAACTCCCCTGCCAGGTTAATTTGATTGGCAGAATGTGCAAAGTCTTTTGTCAGTGTAAATGTCACTTTACAAACTCGTTTCTTTTCGTTGAATTGCTTTTTTAGGCTCATAATAAATTGATTTATAGCTTGTTTTTGAGCGGATGAAGTGACAATAAACTTCTTCTTATTTACCACTTTAGTGTTTTTTTATTAAATCCTTTTCCAGGATTTTTTTCTTCTCCTGATATTCTTCGCTTGTAATTTCTCCTTTAGCAAACCGCTTCTGCAATATATCAAGAGGTGAATCTTTTTTATATCGCTGACCTGGAATACTATAAGGAAGTGCAAATATCCAAAATAGTAGAATTATCCAAACGAACCACCATATCAGTCCCATTCCCAAATAATTAGTATTGTACATCATAATTCAGGCTTTTATAATGTGAATGAATTTTCAAATTAAGACAAAGTTGAAGCTCTTATCTCATTAATGTTTTACACAACTTTAGGAAAGAGTTACATCTTTCACACATTCTAGTTTCTCTTATTCAAGTCAAAACCAATTACATAGTAGCATGTTGGAAGAAAAAAGGTGTTTGACTTTGCTAAAACCTAAACTCCATGTGTTTCGTCAAAATCAAATTTGTCATTGTGGCTGGTAAAAATTTGTTAATTTGATGTGAGACCTTATAACAAAAGGTTATTATATAAATGTTGCAGAAGTTACTTAATTTGCAAACTATTAAATAAAAGCGAAATATTTTATAATTCATAGTAATTCAGTAACATGTCAAATCAAAATGCATCCGTAAAATCAATACTATTTGCTTTATTGGCTAACCTTGGAATTGCAATTACCAAAACAATAGCCGCTATAATAACCGGATCGGGTGCAATGTTGGCCGAATCGATACACTCTTATGCCGATTGTGGTAACCAGGGCCTTCTGTTTCTGGGATTAAAAGCTTCGAAAAAAAAGCCAGACCCGGAACATCCACTGGGATATGGTAAAGAAATCTATTTTTGGTCTTTTATCGTGGCCCTTATATTATTTAGCATGGGCGGGTTGTTCTCAATTTATGAAGGAATCCATAAAATGAGTTCGCACGAAGGTTTAAAAAGTCCGGTAATTGCTATTGTTGTTTTATCTGTCAGCATGGTACTCGAAGCAGCCTCGCTGTATGGTTGTATAACGCAAATCAATAAATTGAGGCATAATGTAAGTCTTTGGACATGGTTTAAAAACAGTCGTCAAAGCGAATTGGTAGTGGTTTTGGGCGAAGATATTGCTGCATTGCTGGGTTTATTCGTAGCACTTATTTCAGTTGTTTTATCGATGATTACCGGAAATCCGATTTTTGATTCCATTGGAAGTATTGGCATCGGTACCTTATTAATCATTATTTCTTTTTTTATAGCCATCAAAGTCAAGAACTTGCTGATCGGACAAAGTACAGATAACGAAACCCGCTTGCAGATAGAAGCGTTTCTGAATACCCGGCCGGAGATAGAGCGCGTGCTTAATTTGATAACAATACAATTAGGGCCTCAATTAATGGTTGCAATAAAAGCAAAAATGACAACTGTAGAATCTGCCGCTCAACTTATTGAAAACATAAACGCTTGCGAAGCAGATCTAAAAAAGATAAACGGTACTATTCAGTGGGTATTTTTCGAACCCGATAATGAGAATTAAAAAAGGAACTGTCCTTTATTTTTAATGACAGTTCCTTTTATAAAATACCAGTAACATTATAAAATGGCTTATTACAAGAACTATTTATGATTCATCAACTGTTGGAGAAATTGGGCCGTTTTCTTTAACCGATTTTATACTATTCTCCATTCCCACTGAAGAATTATAATTTTCACTCGATCCTTTAACTTGTACTCCGCTTTTAAATTAAAATGAAACTTCCCGGAAGCGATGGCGGCTTTTATTGTTCCTTACCACAAATCTAAAAGTATTTATTTGTTGCGCTAAGTTATTGAACTCGCAAAACCTCTTTAGACATATTTTATAACGACTACCTTCTTTAATAATTTACATGTTTTACAGCCTTTCCCATTAACCTATCCAATTCCATATTATATTTGGAGCGGTTTTTAAAAATTACGACGATGAAGCATACCATTATTTTCCTGATAAGTTTAAGCATTTCGTATATAACATTCGCCCAGAACAAATTACTCACTGTTAAGGATGTAGAAGTGGGCGCCCGGCGGGAGTTTTATCCTTCCTACTTACAAAATTTGCAATGGCAAGGTAAATCGTTAAATTTTACGTATCAGGATTATAATACCATTTACCAGCAATCGGTTACAAATGCCAATGCTGTTACATTAATTACTCTCGCAGAAATAAATGTAGCCTTAAAAAAAGACAAACTCGATACCTTGGTTAATATCCCTTACATTACCTGGGAAAACGAAAATGAATTTCACTTTATCGCCGAAAACAACTGGTATGCCATAAAAATGCCCGAAAAACAGGTAATCGCCTCTATTAAATTCCCCGAAGAAGCGGCAAATTTCAAACTGTTTTATTCTAAAAAGCTGGCAGCATATACACTAAAAAATAATGTATTTGTAATTGGCACCAACAATATTCCCAAAGCAATTACAAACGACCGAAATTCCGACATTGTGAACGGCGACATTGTCAGCCGAAACGAATTTGGAATAAACGACGGGATTTTCTGGTCGCCTACAGGTAACTACATCGCTTTTTACAGAAAAGATAATTCGAAAGTAAAAAACTACCCACTGGTAGACATCACCACACGCGAAGCAGAACTTAAAAACATAAAATATCCGATGGCAGGAATGGCCAGCGAACATATCAGCCTGGGTGTATATAACATTTCAACCAATTCAAGCCTATTCATCGAAAAAGACGATACCATTTCGGAGAAATACTTAACCAATATTACCTGGTCGCCCGATGAAAGCAGTATTTATATTCAGGTTCTCAACCGGCTTCAAAACCATATGAAACTAAATAAATACAGTGTAAAGGACGGATCGTTAGCAAAAACATTGTTCGAAGAACAAAACGATAAATATATGGAGCCTTTAAACCCGCTCTTATTCCTGAATAAAACACCCGGCCAATTTATTTATCAGTCACGGCGCGATGGGTTTAACCATGCCTATTTATATACTACCGAAGGTGCATTGGTTAGCCAACTTACTTCTGGGAATTTTGAAATTACCGATATCCTGCTTCTCGACAGCAACGATCATTTATTCTATACCTCAACAGAAGAAAGCCCCATTGAGCAGCATACCTATAAATTAAACACCAGGACAGGACAAAAAGCAAAGCTAACCCGCGATGCCGGCACCCACAGGGTACTGGTAAATCAAAACTCGAAATATTGTATCGACACCTATTCAAGTACGCAGGTTCCCCGCAGTATAAACATTATTTCGGCAACCGGTAAGATAGAGCGAAATATACTGACAGCGCAAAACCCGCTCAAGAATTACAATATGCCCGAGATGCAAATAAGCACCTTAAAAGCCGCCGATGGGAAAACCGATTTATATTACCGCCTCATTAAACCAATCGATTTCGATCCAAACAAAAAATATCCGGCAATTATTTATGTCTATGGAGGTCCGCATACACAACTTGTAACCAATAGCTGGCTTGGTGGCGCCCGCTTATGGGATCATATGATGGCACAAAAAGGGTATGTTGTGCTTACGGTAGATAGCAGAGGCTCATCCAACCGGGGACTTGTATTTGAGAATATAATCCACCGTCAGTGCGGAGTTACTGAAATGCAGGATCAGCTGGAAGGGGTTAAACTTTTAAAACAATTAAATTTTGTAGATATGGATCGTCTGGGGGTTCATGGGTGGAGTTATGGTGGCTTTATGACTCTAACCATGATGGTGAACAATCCGGGGATGTTCAAAACAGGTGTTGCTGGCGGACCGGTCACTGACTGGAAATATTATGAGGTAATGTACGGTGAGCGTTATATGGATACGCCTACCGAAAATCCCGTTGGATACGAAAAAACTTCGTTAATGGCCCAAGCCAAAAACCTGAAAGGAAAACTTTTAATTATACATGGCGCTGTCGACCCAACTGTAGTTTGGCAAAACAGCCTTGATTTTATCCAGGAGTGTATTAAAAACCAGGTTCCGGTAGATTATTTTGTATATCCGCTTTCGGAGCACAACGTAAGGGGATACGACCGCATCCACCTGATGGGTAAGATTACCGACTATTTTGAAGATCACCTCAAATAACTGAGATTTATTTTTACAGAAAAGAAATCTTCTTTTCTGTAATTTGGTGATTATTTAGAAGGATGTTGTTTTGGAATTTCAACTTATCAGCCCATGCACACCGATACTTAATATGATAATACTTGATTTCTGAACAGCTTAATTTTATAAATATCTGCCAATATACTACTTGAAATCCTACTTGGTTTATATCCGGTAAGGAATATCACCTATTATTAATAACTTGCATCACTTTATTTTATTAATATTCTGAATATTATTGCCTTATTTTTGATTAAATAAATAACCCATTATAATAAATTCTATGAAATGGTTCAATAATTTATCCATAAAATTAAAATTAAACATCGGTATTATTGGGATTATCGCGCTGGTAATGTCAATTATGGCAATATATCTTTTCACAACACTGAGGAGTCATTTTAAGCATGATATAGACAATGATATTGAAGGCCAAATATACGACCTGAAAAATATGATTGAAATTCAGGTGAGCGAAAGTCAAAAAAAAGTAAATCTATACCTCAAAACTGCTCATTATTATTTCTATAATCAAGGCCGGTTAATTGAAAACCCGGATCAGAAAATCCCATTTTCAGCAATTAATCAGGAAACACAGGGAAAAACTGAACTTGAGGTTTCTCAATGGTCAATCAATGCCAACCCGGTACAAAAAAACTTCGACATTGTAGATAGCCTTAAAGCTTTGGGCATTGAAGCTGCTACAATCTTTCAGAAAATCCCCGAGGGATATCTTCGTATCTCAACTAACGTAATAAAAAAGGATGGTTCCCGAGCTAACGGAACATTTATACCATCAAGTTCTCCCGTAGCCCAGGCAATTGACAAAGGGGCGACCTATATGGGACGGGCATATGTTGTAGACGACTGGTATCTTGCAGCATACGAACCCATTTATATGAATGGCAGTATCAAAGGAATGCTATTTGTAGGAGCCAAAGAGAAAGACATGGCTTCCCTTAAAGCAATCTTTAAAACAAAAAAATATAACGAATCGGGCTTTCCCTACATTGTTACAACAACTGGAGAATTAATTGTTCACCCATCAGATGAAGGCAAAAACATTGCTCAAGAACCTATCTTTAAAACAATAGATGCATTAAAAGACAGCATCACTGAAATTGAGATGAATGGAGAATCTACTATGGTTTTTTTTCATTATTACGATCCAATTAAAGCCTATATAGTAATAAATATTCCCTCAAGTGAAGTGTACGATTTCCTTAACCAAATTGGAAGGATTTTATCATTTTCATTTATCATAGTACTAGCATTAATAATACTTGCCGTATATTATATTTCAAGGCAAATATCGGATCAATTGAATAGAAGTATTGAGTTTGTTCAACGCATTTCGGAAGGCGACTTAACGGTGCATATTGTTCAGGAAACAGAAGATGAGATAGGACAATTATTGAAAACGATGCAAAATATGTCTGCCCATCTCAGGGAAGTCGTTTCTAATATTTCCGCTGGTTCCGAAAACATTGCATCCTCGAGTGAAGAACTGAGTTCGGCCGCAGAATCCCTTTCGGACAGTTCTACCGAACAGGCCTCGTCGCTCGAGGAAATATCATCGTCAATCGATCAGATGGTCACCAATATACAGCATAGCACTGTTAATGTTAAACAATTAGACAGTATTACCAACAAATTGGTAACTGATATTCAAACTGTTGGAGATGCATCAACAAAAAGCATGACGGCAATTAATAAAATTTCGGAGAAAATTACGATTATAAATGACATTGCCTTTCAAACGAATATTCTGGCATTGAATGCCGCAGTTGAGGCTGCTAGAGCGGGAGAACACGGGCGTGGCTTTGCCGTGGTTGCAGCCGAGGTTCGTAAACTTGCCGAACGTAGCAAAATTGCTGCGGATGAAATTAATATGCTGGCCAAAGAAACAATAACACTAACACAGCGAACCGAGACCCTTATTAAAGATGTAATTCCTGAAGTCAAACAGGCCTCGGTAATGATTGATGAAATAACGGCTTCCAATATCGAAGAATCCGAAGGCACTTCGCAAATTAATAATGGGGTTCAACAGCTAAACGATATAACACAACATAATGCATCGTCGAGCGAGCAATTAGCCAGTAACGCAGAACAACTGGCTTCTGAAGCTACCCAGCTAAAAGCAGCAATACAATTTTTTAAGGTATAAATGAACTAACCGAAGCAACAGGTAATTTCATCTAAGAAAAGCAAGGGAATCTAACAATAACACTTTAATTGAAGTCCGTTGTTAACCCCTTGTGCACCATCGGTTGCATAACCTTCACGTTTCCACCACTCCAAACCTCCAATAAGTTCCTTAACGGTAAAGCCTAGTTTTGCCAGTTTAAGCGCTCCTTTTGTAGATGCATTACAACCAAGACCATCGCAGTAAACAACATAAAGTACTTCTTTTTTATTCAGTTTTTTAGTCGAATCCTCGTTCATTTCGCGGTGCGGTAAATTAATAGCCCCCGGAATACATTCCTTTTCAAAACCAATTGGACTTCGGGCATCAACAACTGTAATTGACTCGAGATTGTTCAGGGCTTCAAATAAATCTGAAGCATCTATTTCATAAGCAAGCTTATTTTCGTAGTATTTAACCTGTGCTTCCATACTTTTGGGTTTTAGTGTTTTTCTCTTCTAATTAAACAATCGAAAAGAAAAAAGGTGTGGAAAAATGAGTTAAAAATAAAGTCTGTATTATTTTGAATTTTAGAAGTTCGGAGAATACGAATGCAGCATTAGCCAGCATTGGGATTGTCGGTTATGATTTTATAACGAATGCACAAATAAAATTCAGGAATTTCATTTGTGCATCTGTAACCATCTTAAGAATTTCAAATAATTGTTTTAGATCTTTTAACCCAACGTTTCCGTTTGATTCCGACTTTATGCCGTTGGCAAAGACCCTTCGTTTATTGTATTAACAAAACTATAATTTCGTAATAAAAACATTCCGGAACTCAATATCTTTCCCTTCGCTTTGTAAACAAATATACCCTTTCGTCAGGGAAACTCCAGTACCTTTATTCTGCAATAACCCATTTACAATTACTTCAATGGTATTGTCATTACAGGTAATTTCCATGGTATTCCATTCACCGGGTGTTTTTTCGTTCGATGGAGCCATTTTTGCAACAACCCGCGACGATTCAGTTTTTTCATTCATAGTTGCACCTCCCATGCATACAAAATCTCCGGCATTACCAGCTTTTAGCTGACTTTCGAAGCACGACGGCCAAATGGTATCGGGTAACTGAACATGTACAAAAACACCACTATTGCTTACTTCCTTTGGCCAACGCCATTCCACATGAAGTTTGTAATTAGAGTACTCCTGATTGGTTCGCATGTAACCAAACGGATTTCCTAAAATATGAATAACCTCATTTTCAACTGTAAAAACTTTGGAAACATCACCGGGGGATTTTAAATAAAAGGACCAATTCGATAAATCCTTACCATTAAACAACTGAATTGTTTTAGAGTCGGGAGTACCAGTTTGCTGCTGGGCATTCAGAGTCAATCCGTTAACAATAAACGCGATCAATAAAATTCCAATCAAATTTTTCATAATCTTTAAGTTTGTAGTAAAGATAAAAGAATAGTTCCGGTTTAAGAATATGCATTCAACTAGTGAAATTAGTAATTTTTTTAATACCTATTCCTTACTGCAAGTGCAAGCATTACAAACTCACGCAATTTTTTTGTTTAGTTATCGCTTGCAAGTTCAATTTCTTTAATTGTTTTTATTCCCGATTGAAATATATTTACTGATAAAACCTTTACTTTGCCTTATGAATTGATTTATGCGTGCAGAAACTGATTTTCTTGGAGAAAAAAATATACCGGAGCAAGCGCTATACGGAATACATTCCGTAAGGGCAAGGGAGAATTTTCCCGACAACACTGCTTTTTCTTTCGAATGGTACAAAGCTGTTGCACTTGTAAAACTAGCCTGTTATAAAACTTATGTGAAATTTAAACAGGCTGCTCAAAATGAAAATCTGGGTAAAGAATCTATCTGGATTAACCCGGAAGTAATAGATACACTTATTAAAAGTGCCGGAGAGCTTTCAGAAGGAAAATATTTTGAACATTTTATTGTGCCAGCCATTCAGGGAGGAGCTGGCACCAGCATTAATCTCAATATAAACGAAATAATTACCAACAGGGCCCTTCAACTTCTGGGGAATCTGCCGGGAAATTACACACTCATTGACCCCATTGAACATGCCAATGTTTTTCAAAGCACCAACGATGTTATTCCAACCTCTCTAAAAATTGCTGTAATGTTTCTTCTCAATAACCTGGAAGAAGAAATAAACATGGTACGAATGGATATGGAGTCGCTGGAGAAAGAACACCGCAACAGTTTACGGATTGGCTACACTCAAATGCAGGAAGCGGTGCCGTCGAGTTTTGGACGACTTTTCAGCACATACAGCGAAGCCTTATCGCGCGATTGGTGGCGGGTGTCGAAATGCTTTGAACGGATTAAAGTAGTAAATATCGGAGGTGGGGCCATTGGTACCGGTATTGCTATTCCCCGCTATTTTATCGTGGAAGTTATTCAGGAACTGCAAACACTCACAAAACTACCCGTAACTAGAGGGGAGAACCTTCAGGATGCTACTGCCAACACCGACACATTTGTTGAAGTTCATGGAATTTTAAAAGCCCATGCCGTTGTTCTCGAAAAAATGGTAAACGACATCCGCTTATTAGCTTCCGATTTAAGCCACAAAGAAATCGAGATTCCTAAAAAACAGGTAGGAAGTTCTATCATGCCAGGCAAAGTGAATCCGGTAATTCCGGAATTTGTAATTAGCGCCACACAAAAAATCTATGCTAACGACGTCCTTATTACTTCTCTCTGTGCAAAAGGATGCCTCGACTTGAATGCCTACATCCCAACAATTGGCTATGCGTTAATCGATTCGTTGAAGCTTCTGATTGCCTGTAACCAAAGTATCAAACAGAACCTCCTCAAAGGGTTAATTATCAACTCTCAATTTGCCGAAATGCGCCTGTATAAGAGTCCTTCCATAACAACTGCATTAGTTCCTTATATTGGGTATAATAAATCAGCTACACTTGCGCACGAAATGAAAAAAAACGGCTTAACTGTATTCGAAGCAAACCAAAAACTGAATCTGATCGACAACCAAAAACTTGAATCCATTGTTCAACCCGATAACCTATTAAAAATGGGCTATTCCATTAAAGATCTTTAAAACATTCCGTTGTATGCTCAAAAAATTTTTGGTGACCATTGGAAGCAGATACCTGATAGCAGTTCTAAATCTCGCTATTGTTTTACTTAGTACCCGGTTTTTGGGGGTCGAAGGACTAGGTTTTACCAGCTTGTTTGTTCTGTGCATTGCCCTCAACCAGCAAATATGCAGTTTTGTCGGAGGCGGGGCGCTCGTTTACCTTACACCCCGTCATAATGTTGCAACGTTAATGCTGATATCTTACTTTGGAGCAACTAGCATACATGTTTTACTTATTCCGGTATATGTATATTTCAAACCGTTTGATCCGGCATACTTCCCCATGTTCCTGAGCATTTCCTTAATTAATGTATTTTATACCACCAACCTTTCGATAATGTTAGGGAAAGAAAAAGTAGAAATGTATAATCTTATCAGCTTTTTTCAGGTATTTCTGCTGGCATTGGTATTTGGTCTTTTGGCTTTTAAGGTAGAAAACATTACTCCCATGCATTATGTTATTGCCTCCGGAATAAGCTATTTTATGGCCTTTGCAGGAAGTTCCGGAATTGTACTAAAAGAAACTCCTGAAAAACCCGAATGGAATATTATGCATACCTTATCGCAAATAGCCAAATTCGGTTTTTTCTCCGAAACCGGAAATATTATGCAATTACTGGCCTACCGGCTTAACTATATTTTAATTAGCAAATGGCTGGGTTTAGCAGCATTGGGGGAATTTTCGCTGGCAGTGCAATTAACCGAAGGATTGAGGATATTTAGCAAAGGGGTCGCCACTGTTGAATATTCTTATTTTTCGAACACCGAATCGTTCAACCGACGGGTTTCAATTACCAGGAAGTCCATCCAGGCCAGTTTCATTTTTACCATTGTGGGTCTGGCAATTCTTTTGTGTCTTCCTGCTTCAGTTCTGACAAAAATTTTCGGCTCGGAGTTTCATCATACAAGACTTATTGTTTCGCTTTTAGCGCCAGGTATTTTGTTTTTAAGCGCCGGAACAATTATTAGCCCGTTTTTCTCGGGCCAGGGAAAACACTATATTAATGCAATCGGTTCATTAATTTGTTTTGTTGTAACTGCCGGGTTTGCCTTTTTGTTAATTCCTTTATGGGGACTTCCCGGAGCTGCAATTGTAAACAGTTTAGCTTATATCGCCATGTTTGTATATCTATTTTTGATCTACCGAAAGCATTTATTGATTTCATAAGGGTGATTCTCATAAGCATATAAAAAAAATCTTCGTACTTTTAGATCAAAATAACTTTAGCCTGCAACAAATGAAAAACGACTCGACCTCAATATCAGCAAAAAAAACTGTCTGGACCGGAGTAAAACGAACCATGAAAAAAGCCATGTACTGGACTGCAGGAATTCTGTTAGTCATAATTGCCTTCACCATTTACTGGAAGTATTATTTCACCTATAGCGAAGGGTATCGGGCCGGATTGTTGCAGAAATTTTCGCATAAAGGAAACGTTTTCAAAACGTACGAAGGAGAAATGATTTTAAGCAGTATCAAGAGCAATGTTAATGTTGCCCTTGCTTCGGAGAAATTTAATTTTTCGGTAACCGATAAAAAACTTGCTCAAAGGCTTGATACCATTCAGGGACAAACCGTAATTGTCCATTACTACCAAAAAAACGGAGTACTCATATGGCGGGGGGAATCGAGCTACATTGTAGATAGTGTTAAAGTAACCCGGTAAGTTTTTTATTCCTTACCCTCATAGCTGGCAAGCGTTTGCAACGTTTACCTATGCAAAACCAAACCAGGTCTTTATCTATTAATTTGCTGACTAAGAAATATCTATTATTATATTTCATTACACATCTTTTCCATCACAAAATTTGTGCGAGCGCCCGTAATTCCGGTACTTGGACAGGTTCCTGTTCCCAGCAGATCGTTTACGGCAGTTTGGATCAATGGCCCTGCAATATGCTCAGGGGCAATATAATTTAATTCTACCTTGCCCGAATGAATCGTATTCAGGAATATCGGAGAATCTCCAAATGCGCTGAACTCCATTTGGCCTTCGCTTCCCACAATAGTTATTGTCTCCTTCTCAGACACCTTACTGACTGTAAAGCACCAGCTTCCCTTGCCCATTATCCCTTGTCCGAATGCAAATGAGGCGGTAACAATATCATCGGCTTTGTACAGTTTTGCCTGATTGGTCGAAAAGCCCGCCACATGTATTATTGGCCCAAAAAGAAAGTCGAGGTAATCGAGTTGATGCGATGCTAAATCGTAAAAATAACCACCTCCGGCAATTTCAGGATCCACCCTCCAATTGTTCTCCAATTGACTGATTTTTTCGGTAACCAATGGTTTATATATTTCAATATTCACCATGCGTATTTCGCCAAGTACTTTTTGTTCTATCAGCTCTTTTATTTTTAAGAATTTTGGCAAAGCCCGGCGATAATACGAAACATACAAAGGTACACCTGCTTTTTCGCAAACTTCTATCATGGCAAGGCATTCTGCATGGGTTCGTGCCATGGGCTTTTCGACATACACGGCTTTTCCTGCATGCGCAGCTTTTATTGTGAGTTCTAAATGCGAATCGGGGGGAGTAGCAATATAAACCGCGTTAATTTCGGGATCGTTAAATATATGATCGGCATTATCGTACCAGTTTTCAATACCATGCCTTCTGGCATAATCTTCGGCTTTCGCATAATTGCGTCGCATTACCGACTTAATCCGCGAATTCGGAATTTTATTCATGGCCGGGGCGCTTTTCTTTTCGCACACACTCCCAGCTCCAATAACTCCCCAAACAACTGTATTGCCTTTTATTTTTTTCATGATTCGTATTTTTTTTTTCGGGTTTTGGGTTTCGAGTTTCGGGTTTTGGGTTTTGGGTTTTGCAACCTTCTTCATGTAACTTCAAACCCGTAACTCGCATCTTGTAACTCGCATCTTGTAACTCGCATCTTGTAACTCGCATCTTGTAACCCGTATCTTATAACTCGTAACTCGTTTAAAACCTCACCCCAATCCCCGGACTAAGCATCAGGAAAGGTATCCCCTCCTGAAATTTATATCCAAATCCTAAGTGAATAGGCAGGTTAAATATCCTGCCGGGCTTAATAGGGTATAGACTAGCAAGTACCACTGCTGCCAGGTCGCGCTTAGCGTTCTCGTTAAAATTGAAGGTGTTAATGGCTAAAAAACCAGCGCCAAGACGGTATGGCTTCATCCTGCCTACTTTTTCGGCATCCGGAAAACTAAATTGGGCAATCAGCGCTAAACTAATACCGCCCAAATTATCTGTAAAAGCAGCTTTTTTGGGTTTTATAGGCTCCGCTCCCACCTTAGTAATATTCCACTCGGCCAGAGCATCATCATATTTTTTATCTGCTGCTTTTTCCTCATCGGTATAACCAATATTCTGAATCATCAACCCGGCAGGGAACGATACATCGATATCGAAAATAACCGGGCGCTGCAATACAATTTCAACATGTTTTTCGTAGCCGGCTTCGCCATATTTGTCGTTTTGGTTTTTAAAATCCAATTGCACTTTTGAGAAATCTTCGAGATTGAATGTTTTATTTCCCATCAAACTGTTTAGGCTAATCGGTGAGGAAACACAAGCCTTATCCTTATAATAAATTGATCGTGGCGAATTATCGCCCGGACAAACCACTACACTTTTAATGCTTCTCATTTCAATTAATTCGCCCCTTCGGCCAATGAGCCGAACATCTACATCAAAATATTGCTTCCCATAGAGCTTTCCGTCTGAATCAATTTTATTGTTATCAAAATTAAACGTGACATCCTTTATAGTACTTCGTTGAATTATGGTGGGGGCCATGGTCGAAAGAATCCGGTTACCAGTGCCAAAATTCAGGTTTACATAATCCATCTTTCGGGGAACCTGATACTCACGAACATTCAGTGTAATGCCGGTATTGGTAACATTGTTGTATAGGTTAATTCGTCGTTTGGTAATATTCATAGGAATTTTTAACCGAAAGAAACACAGGTTTTCACTTCGGATCATGGTATCGGAAGTCACGTCTAAAACATCTTCCCAATGGAAGCGTGCCTTATGTAATCCCTCGCCTTCTATTTTTATATTAACCGTTTCGCCCGGATAAATAGTTGGGCTAGTGGTCCAGTCTTCCCCTTCGTGCATCACTACCATACTGTTAATGGTAGTTTTTGGGGTAATGTCGCAATTGGTTACAAAGCGAGGCTGGTCGCCATCTTTAATATATAAATACCCTTCGGTTTTCCGGTGAAAATTATAAGGCCGGAGAATACACAACACCCGGTCGTTGGTAAGGTTACTTTTGGTAAATAGCTCCGCAATCAAGGCTCCGCCAGCTTGTTCCTGGCCTTCGAGCCGGTAGGTTTTTCCCAAAACCAGCTGACGGTGGTTCTCCATCTGTACCTCTACCCCATTGAGCCGTGTTAATTCATCAAATGTTATTTCCTGGCGGTCGAGGTTCAGATACCCTAACCGGCTTGTTTTTACCCGAAAACTTTGTACAATTTCGGGTAAATCGTATACTACCTGCTTGTTAGCATTCAAAAAAGGGGTAATTGCCTGAATTTTAATGCGTACATCTCTAATGTCGGGCGAATTAGGAACCAAATGCACCATCAGCTTTCCGTTTTCTTCGGCAATACGGTAATTAATATCCATTCCCGTAGACCATTCATTAGGAATCCGAATGTTCTTCAGGTTATTGGTAATTAGCTCAAAAACTTTTTCCTCTCCGATAAATAACTCATCGGTATTTGGAGTAAAAGAAGCACTTGTTTTAGTGTATGGGAATAACTTAATTTCTTCGATAACCGGCTTTTCGCTTCCGTCCATTGTAGCCGAAAAAGTAAAATTCAAAAACGGACTCTTAAACAAATTGATAAACCGAAGCCTTACCCGATAATACTCATTATTAATGAATACCATTGAATCGAGCATTACAAAATCCGCAGCATCCAACAATTGAAAAGAACTAATTTTCTCTTTGCTCAAAGGATAGATATTTAGTTCGCACACCTCATCTTCTTTATGAAAATTAAAAAAAAGCAGGTTTTCGCCTCCTTTTGTAATTGTATTTCTCGAAAGCAAATAGTGGGAAGTGTCAATTTTTAGTTCAAATTCTCTAACGAGTTTTCTCTCGGAGAATTGAGAATAAATAGGTAAAACGCTAAAAAATACAGCAAATAAAATAAGGATTCCTCTCTTCATTTCTTTTATCATTTAGTTTAAGATGTAAAGTTAACGTTTGAGATTTTTCAATTGGTATAGGAAGTAAAAAAATATTAAAATGATTTCACCACAAGCCAAATGAAAGTTTATTCACAAGTATGAAGTCAGAAGACCGAAGTCAGAAGTAAAAACTAAAAAACAACCATCTTCTATATTCTCCACAGATTAACTCAGATAAAGGCAATAATGACAATAACCAGCTATCTAAATTTATTATTCACAAATGCTCGTTTTCCATGTCATCAATCTTCCGTCTTCTGACTTCCGACTTCCAGCATACTAAATCTCAACTAAAATAACGAGAAGATTTAATTTTCGGAATTAATATAGAGCCAATTTGTTGTTAATACCTTAACTTTGAGAATAAAACAAGCTACAAATGAACCTGATTGAGATTGTTAACTCGAAATGTGTAAAATGCTACGCTTGCGTAAGAGTTTGTCCGGTAAAGGCTGTAAAAATGGACTTAACCGACGATTTTCCAAAAATACTCCACAATCGTTGTATAGGCTGTGGAAGCTGCGTAACCGTATGTGGGCCAGAAGCGGTGGTTTATCACGACTCGAAGGAGGAGACCAAGGCTCTATTAAAATCAGGATCCAAAGTTGTTGCTGTAGTTGGCCCCAGCATTTCGGGTGAATTCCCTGACATTACCGATTACCGAAAATTTGTTGGAATGATCCGTGCACTTGGGTTTCATTTTGTAAATGGCACTTCGTTTGGCGTAGACCTTGTAGCGCATAAGTACGCAGAATTATTCGATAATAACAAAGGGAAATATTACCTGACAGCAAATTGTCCGGCATTGGTGTTTTATATTGAAAAATACTATCCTGAACTGGTTCCCAACCTGGCTCCGATTGTCACACCAATGATTGCAGCCACAAAGGTGGTTCGCGAAAAATATGGGTCTGACACAAAAGTCATATATATTGGTCCCTGCATTGCCAATAAAAGAGAAGCCTTACGGTACAAAGGAGATGCAAAAATAGATGCTGTAATTACGTTTAAAGAACTCCGAGAACTCTTCGCCGAATTCAGCATAACCGAAGGGAAATATGAATACAGCGAATTTGATGCCCCTTTAGGAAAAAAGGGAGCCCTATTACCTATCAGTAATGGATTTTTACAAGCGGCCGACATCAGCGAAGATCTGCTTACAGGCACAGTTATTACTGCCGAAGGGCGAAGCACTATGGTGAAAGCTGTAAAAGAATTTGCCGACCATCAGCAGATAATTAACCGGCATTTCAATATTTTTTACGATCATGGATGTATCATGGGCCCGGGAACCAGCAGAGGGGGAGACCGCTTTCTGCGCCGCACGCTGGTTATAAATTACGCGAATAAACGATTAAAAAACTATAACAAAAAAGAGTGGGAGCGAGACCTTAAGCATTTTATGCAACTCGATCTTTCTGCGACATTTAAAGCCAACGACCAGCGAATGGCACAGCCGCCCCGCGAAAAAATCCGCGAAATTATGGAATCGATGGGTAAAACTGAATATAAAGATAACCTTGGATGTGGCGCTTGCGGATATAACACTTGCTACGATTTTGCAACCAACGTTGCAAAAGGCCTCACAACCACCGAAATGTGTATTACCCATGCTGTTCAAACCCGTCAGGATTCTATTCAGCGACTTCAGCAAACAAACGAACAGCTCGAAAAAACAAAAGAAGCATTAAAAGAATCGGAGAATGCAGCCCGTCGTGAACAATTATTGGCAAAACAGGCGTATACCACCATGGAAACGATGTTACAAAAACTTCCTTCGAGCCTGATTATTGTCGACGAAAAACTTCACATCATTCAAACCAACGAAAGTTTTATTAAGTTGCTGGGAACAGAAGCAGCAGAAATAAACGAAGTAATTCCGGGCCTGGTAGGAGCCGACCTTAAAACACTTCTTCCCTTTCCTATTTACAACTTGTTCTCCTATGTTTTGTTAAATGGCGAAGACATTCAAAAGCGCGATATCCATTTCAACGACGAACTTTATAACATATCGGTTTTCACAATTCGGAAAGGATCTATTGTAGGAGCAATAATGGTAGATATCCATTCTCCCGAAGTTCGCAAAGAGGAAGTTATCAAACGGATTGATGAAGTAATTGGCAAAAACCTGGAAATGGTTCAGAAAATTGGGTTTCTACTTGGCGAAAGTGCTGCCGAAACTGAGCAAATGCTCAATACCATCGTGGAATTATATAAGGGTAATATATCGCTCTTCAACAAACAGGACGACCAAAACCTAAAAAACAAAACCGACTATTGATGACAGAACAATTTTATATAGAAGTTCATTGTCAGCAACGTAACTATGAAGGTCAGCGTATTTGCGGCGATGTTTTTCTCTCAAAAAGAATTCCTGAAGAAAACAGGGTGGTAGCAGTTCTCTCAGATGGAATGGGTCATGGGGTAAAAGCAAACGTTTTGGCAACATTAACCTCAACTATGGCGTTGCGGTTTACCATTGAACACGAAGACCCCAATACCATTGCTGAAATTATAATGAATACGCTTCCGGTGTGTAGCGACCGCAACATAAGCTATTCGACCTTTACTATTATAAACATTGAATTCGACGGCACAACCCAGATTTTAGAGTATGGTAATCCCGAATGCCTTATATTTCGGGGAAATATCCCCTTTGAACCGGAGTGGCAATGTATTATTCTTACCAGCATAAAAAATGCAGGGAAGGAAATCCGAACTTGTACGTTTAAATCGCACAAGGAGGATCGGATTTTATTTTTCAGCGATGGGGTTTTGCAGTCGGGAACAGGAAGTGCCAAATATCCTATGGGTTGGGGGATAGACAATATAAAAAGTTATATCGCCAGATTAATTGCAAATGACCAATCCCTTTCGGCAAAAAAAATATCGACCAAACTGGTAAATATAGCCCACCAGAACGATGGCTACGAAGCAAAGGACGACACATCGTGCGCCACCATTTACCTTCGGGAGCCCAGAAAATTATTAGTATGCAGCGGCCCACCCTATGAGGATTACAGCGATGCCGACATGGCTCAGATTGTAAAAGAATTTAAAGGGACTAAGATTATCTGCGGAGCCACTACCAGCGATATTATTGCCCACCAGTTGGGAGTAAAGATTATAGAAGGCCAGCATTTTGACGACCCCGATTTGCCTCCAATTTCATTTATGGACGGAATTGATTTAGTAACCGAAGGTATTCTCACCTTGAGTAAAGTAAACGAAATACTAAAAAACTACAATGCCACTTCGAAGCTTAATAAAGGTCCGGCAGATCAGCTTGTTAAATTACTGCTCGAATCGGACGAAATTCACATGGTAATTGGCACACGCTTAAATCCGGCCCACCATGACCCCAAAATACCCCGTGAGCTCGAAATTCGCCGCACGGTGGCGCGCCGCATTGGTCGCTTACTCGAAGAAAAATTTATGAAAGAAGTGTTTATGAAATATATGTAGGATAATTTATCGATAGAAAAACAGATATTTCTTTAAGCTGTAATAATACCCCGATTTGCCCCCAAACCCTTTAAAGAACTTTGCAACACCAGCAATCATCGACCCTTCAAAATCAAGCAGCCAGCCAGTTTCGGCGAATTTTCCTATAACAGAATCGAACATTAAAAACATGGCCGAAGATTCTTTCCCTTTGGGAGAACTGGCTCCCGCAAGATATACCAATTGCCAGTTCCAGGAAACAAAGCACCCTACTGACAATACTTCCCCATCGTCTGAACATACATGGAAAATGTTAGCCAGGCCTCGAGCGTGGCAGACTTCAATTATTTTCGCCAATTCATCAAAGAGTTTCCCGGTGCATCCCTCACCGTGTTTGCTAAAAAAATCCATAAACTGAGAAGGGGAACAATTTTGAAGAACTACTCCGGCTTTTTGAGCTTTTTTAATGTTGCGATGGGCATTTTCATTGAAATCGCGCTTCAAAACATCATAGGAAGGGGATAAATCAAGTGTGTAATTTATTCGGCCGTTTAAATACTTGCGATTTTCTAACCCACAAAAATTTTCGATTTGAATATTGGCGTACAAAAACTGCCAGTATAGTTTTTTATAGAATTCTTTGGCGATCGGCTTTGTCACCCCTACACCAAAAATGCCAATCTGCTGGCAAAAATTGGGTTGAACAAGGTAAGGAACTCCAAATTTATACTTAACAGGTAATGGCATGATATATTTGTAATCGCCCCAAACGTAAGCTTCCCAGTTGGGAGATACAATATCCAAATACCACGACAAGAGGTACACATGGTTTGTATCGGCCTCTGAAATAGCATTATCCCACTTAGATTTATCGATTTGTTTATGCGAAAGCCGAAGAATCATAATTCTGTATCTGTATCCGGATGCAAGGTAAACGTTCGTTTGGGATTATTCGCTGCTTGATAACCAATAGAAAGCATTACATTATAAACATTTCGCCATCCTTTCCACTCCCCATAATCGCTAACGGAATCGTTGTGCCATAATGTGCCAAATGTACCATTTACAGCAATTACTTTGCCCATTAATTCCTGAATTTTCATTAATGCCTCATCAGGAGTATATTTCAATCTGTCTTTTAAAACCCTGTCCATAAAAATAAACGGATGGATAATTAAGGCAGTTACCGATTCTGTTGTCAGGTCATAATAAGGGTAAGGAACAGCAATACCAGCACGAAACCCAGGTCTGTCGTGATATCCCATGGAATAATCGTGCAAAATACCAACGCTGATAAGTTCGTGATATGTTTTTGGAAACGACAACCGCAAATAATGCTGACGACTGGAGATTACATTTTTTATAAGTTTGAGATTCAACCCTGAAAGTTCCTCTTTTAAAGTTTCTAATTCCTCATGTGCCCGGTAAGAAGGATGAATACCAATTTGTCCATTTTGTTCTAAAAACTCAAGAATTTCCTGTACAACCGACAAGTCTATCGGAATATTTTTATCAAATTCCCCATAATTCCCGGACAAATAAAAGAAATTGGGTTGAAGCCCATACCTCTTATGAATTTCAACAATATAACTATACGTATCAAATGGATCGTGCTTAGACGAGTATATGACCCTAAAACGGTCGAATAAGCATTTCCACCTTAATAATAGAAAATCTCTTGCTGAAGAAGCCGCCATTCTGTATGAATCCCGTCCCAGATATGCTAAAGCCGTGTCAATATCAAAAGTTGGCTCCAACTTAAACTGGCCTGTTGGCTTTGTTTTGAAAAAAAATTTACGAGCCAATGCTTTAATCAATAGTAAACTCCATTGTTGTACAACCGGCTCTTCCAAAAAACCATTTTTATATGCCACACTATTTTTGGAAGAGAATCGACCATGCTTATCGGGCACAAAAGGTAAATACTCTTCGTACCGGGTTAACATATAAAACGTAGCTGAAAAAATATCAAAGGGAAATTCTCCCGATGCGTTTCTGATGAAAAGTACAGATGTATTTTCCCACTTACCGAAACCAGCCTCAACCTGGACAATTCCCGATTGAGAAAGCAACCCCGCTGGAATAATATTTAACGAATTGGGATATGTCCGAGTTGAGTAATTAATTTTAGGAAGCTCCGAATTCTTAAAATGCTCAAAATCACTTACCAACTCATACCTAAGCCCTAAAAGTTGAGTCAATACAACCTCCAGGACATATTCTAATCTTTTGGAAATAAATCCGGAATAAATAAGCACTTTCCCCATAACCAACCTTTTATTAAGCGTACCTAATTTAGCAAAAAATCTTAACCACCTAAATAAGAACACTATTTTGTTATTAATAGTTTAATCCCTTTTAATGTTTTTGAATATTACCCCCAACTTATAACATTAATGGTCTAATATATTAAGAAATTCAACATACTACTGAATTTCATATTATTAAACAACTATTTTATTAAAACATTTGAGGTTCGTTTAAAAATAATTTGTATAAAAGTTTCTCAAACATTACATTTGGCTCAATTCAAAACTAAGGAGCTTCAATTAATCCCTTGAAATTACATATGAATAAATTCATAATAACAGGATTTATCCTTTTATACGAACTCTTCAATACATGTTCTGTTCAGGGAGGGGTATTTTCGATAATTCAACCTGACCAGAATCCTTTAGACTCAACAAAAATACACACCCTGCTTTTGAAGGCCGAAGAAAAATTAGAAATTTCGCCTTCGAATACTATTCAACTTACCGATCAGATTATCCTAAATACATCAACAAATAAAACGTCTTCTGGTTTTATCAAAGCTTTATATCTGCGCGCTGAAGCAAACTCTGCACTAGAAAATTACTCTTTGGCGTTAAAGGATTATAAAATTTGTTTGGCACATCCTTATTTTATTGCCGATACGAATCGCCTGGCAAATCTTAAGTTTAATATTGCACGGGGATACGACTGTCTTTCAGATGTTTACAATGCTGTTTTGTTTTATAAAGAATCCCTCCAACTGTATCAGGTAAAATCCGATTTGTATGGGCAGGCAAAAGTATTGCAGAATATTGGGATAATCGAATCGGACAACCGCCGCGACGATATGGCAATGAAATATTATAATCAGGCGCTCGACTTGTACAATATATTGGGAAACAAAAAAAAGCAAGCAGCTGTTTTGCAAAATATCGGAGTTATTTATTCGAACCAGGAAAAGTATGACAAAACGCTCGAATACTATAACCGTGCGCTGAAAGTTTTTAATTCGCTGAAAGACCTCGACGGAATTGCATCAGTAGAAAACAATATTGGGTTAACCTACGAACGGATTTTGAAATTTGATAAAGCCTTGGTTCACTATAACAATTCGCTTAAGAATTTTCGAAAAATTAATTCGCGTACCGGACTGGCTTACATACACGACAATATAGCCTCACTCTACCGGAGAATGCATAAAAACGAAATAGCCATATCAAACTACAGGTATAGCCTACAATATGCCGACTCGGTTGGAATAAGAGACTTTCAGGCATTTGTATATAAAGAACTGGCTTCGCTTTACGAAGAAATGGGGCATTACGAACCAGCTTTCCGTAACTATAAATTAGGAAGCCTGATAGAAGATTCGTTAGAGAATGTGAACTCCGAAAAAAAGCTTGCCAGCATTGAAGCTCAATTTAACGGGGAATTAAAAGATATTGAAATTCAAAAGAAAGAATTTCAGCTTCATGCACAGAAACACGAAAACGCCATTTATCTTGGTGGAATAATCCTTCTTACTATTCTACTTTCCGGGCTTATTTGGGCATATCGAAAAAAGTCTATAGCCGAAAACCTGATCCGAAAACATCAGGAAGAACTTGAAGATCAGGTTCAACAGCGCACCAACGAGCTTCAGTTAGAAATGTTCGAACGGAAAGCTGCTGAAGAAGCTGACAAACTAAAGACTGCTTTTTTGGCAAACATGTCGCACGAGATTAGGACTCCTATGAATGCCATTCTTGCTTTCTCGAATTTCCTGAAAGATCCGGAAATATCCCATCAACAGCGAAACGAATATGTAAACTACGTTAATTCATGCAGTATCAGCCTGCTTCATTTAATTGACGATATTCTCGACACTGCCAAAATTGAAGCAAAACAGCTTAAAATAAGCCAAATGCAGTGTTCTGTTAATTCTATAATAAATGAATTAAATGTTTACTTCCAAAATCACAAAAAATGCAAAGAAGGAGACATTCAGCTCATTGCAAAACCAGAATCAATTTCTAAAAATTACTCGCTAGTTACCGATAGCATACGTTTACGTCAAATATTGACCAATTTGCTCGATAATGCTTTTAAATTTACCGATAAAGGCAAAATTGAGTTTGGGTTCGATGTATTGAATGACAAACTGCTTTTATTTGTTCGTGATACCGGCATAGGTATCCCAAAAGGTAAGGCAGATTTGGTATTCGAACGCTTTGGGCAGGTGCACGATAATTCCCGTAAGGTATATAAGGGAACAGGACTCGGCTTATCTATCTCAAAGAATTTAGTAGAAATGCTGGGAGGATCGATGTGGGTTGAGTCTGTAGAAGGGGCTGGTTCCTGTTTCTATTTTACACTGCCTTACCAGAATATGGAAGTAAGCGAATTGTTGGTTTCCGATACACCCAAGGTTCCTCAAATAATTAATCCTACTCTATCCTGGAACAACTATACAATACTGGTGGCCGAGGATGACGATTTAAATTACAAACTAATTCAAATAGCGCTAAATAAAACCAAAATCAATGTTTGCAGAGCCTGCAACGGGAAGGAGGTATTGGATATCCTGGATGAAAAACACCCCCACATACATGCTGTACTTATGGACATTCAAATGCCTATATTGGATGGATACGAGACTACACGACAATTGAAACAGAAACACCCGCTCATTCCTGTTATTGCACAAACAGCCTTTGCTATGACCGAAGATAAGACCAAATGCCTGGAAGCCGGTTGCGACGATTATATTTCAAAGCCCCTTAACATAG
Source organism: Bacteroidota bacterium (assembly GCA_020048915.1). Classification (GTDB taxonomy): domain Bacteria; phylum Bacteroidota; class Bacteroidia; order Bacteroidales; family JAAUTT01; genus JAAUTT01. Next base: position 23,238 of record JAIFLU010000267.1, read on the forward strand.
AAGAATTATATGCAAAGCTCACATATTTCTTAACAAAAAGGCAGATAACAAATCTTAGTAACCTTTCATGAGCACCATCCCTGTTTTAACTTTATTGGTGGTGTAATCCAATTCGGAACCCATAAAACTATGCGGGATCGAAAAAATAACCAATGTCATAACACAGGCAACTAAAACCGGAACCGGACTAGCCTTCTTTCTGTTCGCCAGGTATGCCCAAATCCAAAACAAGAAAGCAAAAAGGGTTTTATTATCCGTTAAATCAAACCCAAAAGGGATACCTGTCCAGAACTCACCAAAGGCATATTTTTGCATAAGGGGCCCGAAAATAAATCCACCAATCAGCATCGTAAAGAATGCCCATTGTACATACTTTCGATAGCTCTCTTGCTTAAACAGGATATACAATCCCGATAGGGAAGAAAAAAACATTGCCAGGAAAATCAATAATACATGCGGAATAATAACAAAGGCTGGCACATCTCCTCTAAAACGGATAATGGTAGGCTCTTCCTTTGAAATATAATATGTTTTTTTATTTTTAGTAAGTTCAATAAAATATTCCAGTTTTCCGGCAGGCGGTTGATGTGGCAATACTCCGCACAACTCGTTGTGATATTGAACTAACTTAATTTTTTTATAGGGATCGTTTGTTTTATAACGCTTATAATTAATAAAACCAATAATTTCCTTGTCGTCAATAGGAACCTCGATTAAACATTCTATTTCGCCAGCATGGGTGCGTAACAATTTACCTTTATATACCTGATCGCCGATTTTTATTTTATACGATTGTGGATAAGTGGGCCCGGTCTTTCGCTGATAAATTGCCGCTCCTAATGTTATAATCAATGCAAGTGACCAAATGAGAATCTTTTTTACCATAGTTCTATAATTGAATAATGAGAAGTTCTGTTTTTCCATTGCGAAGCACTTCCACATGAACCGATTTTCCGGCCTTTAATTGCGAAAGTCGTACCATATAATCCTGAATGTTTTTCACAGGTTTTCCGTCCACTGAAGTAATGATATCCCCTTTCAACATTCCTCCATTATAGGCAGGTTTCCCTTTGGTGACAAATTCAACTAACAAACCATTGTCAGTAGTTGCATTTACATCGGGCATAATACCCAGGGTAATTTTATACCGGCGCCCTCCGCTCGAAGCCTGCTGAGGACCTGCTTCCTGAAAAGAAAGCCTGGAATCGCTGTAAGCTAATTTTGTTAATAAGTCGAAAGTAAACAAACTAACTTTTTCTAATCCAGGAAAATTTATTTTTTCGCTATCGTCAATTGGAGTATGATAATCGGCATGAGCACCCGTAGAAAGGTAAAAAACCGGAATATTTTTACTATAAAATGCAGCATGATCAGAGGGCCCATAACCTTCAGCAGACATTCGAAGGCTGAAATTATATGTTTTATTTGTATTTATTATCAGATCTACTGCTTCTTTTGAAGTACCAGTCCCGTTTACCTGCAACATGGTATCTTCTCTTAAACGGCCTACCATATCGAGGTTAATCATTGCTTTAATAGACGAAACAGGAACTATCGGGTGGTCTAAAAAGAATTTAGATCCCAGTATCCCCATTTCTTCGGCACCAAACGCAACAAATATTACATTTTGTTTCAGGTTACCCTTAACCTGACTAAGTTTAGCCGCTACTTCCAATATAGCCGACACCCCGGATGCATTATCGTCGGCACCGTTATGTACGGCTGTTGTATCTTGTCGTCTCGAAGAAGAACCGGGGCCACCCATTCCCAAATGATCGTAATGAGCACCAACCACTACATAACTTTTAACCAAAGTTGTATCAGGAGCATACACAATACCAATAACATTGCTCGTTTGGGCATTATGTTTAATAATTTGAGAAGTCAGGGATACCTGGTTTTTAATGGCAAACGACAAAGGCTTCGTCTGTACTTGATTTTCGAGAGTTTCGATGTTCTGTTCCTTTGGAAGAATCGCATTTGCAACTTCGCGCTTTATATGAAAAACTGGAATTCCCGCAGCGCTTTCCCTGAGATTCATTTCAACAAGGGGTTCTTTCTCATCATATTTTTTGCCCGACACAAACAAAACCCCTACAGCCCCCTTATCCCTGGCAATAATCGATTTTACAATATCATCGCTGTAGCTCGAAAATAGTTGTTGATACTTTTCTGCTTCCGGTGTTCCCCGCAATAATAATACTACTTTTCCCTTTACATCTACATTTGCATAATCGGCCCATTCAAAACTATCTGTTTTAACTTCCAATCCATATCCAGCAAAAACAATTTCAGCTTTAACAGTTCCATTGCTCGAAAAAGGGAAAGGTAAAAAATCGCTATGCATTTTAAATCTCTTCTTACTAACCTGCAACATATTATTCTTACCTGGTTCCTGATTGGTCAATACCTCGAATGGCTGGAATCCGGTTTTATTATATAACATTAAACCAGCCGATTTGAAACTTGAGGCTATATATTTTGAAGCTGCATTTCCGCCATAACTGCCAGGGAATCGGCCTCCAAGGGAGTCGGAAGCCAGAATTCCAAGATGTTTTTTTAAATCGGGCTGGGTTATCTCTGATGTAAGTGTAACTTGCGCGTAGAATACTGATGGAAACGCCCATAAAAAAAGAAAAATATATCGCTTCATGCTATGTCGTATTGATACACCACAAATATAAAATTATTTAGATTCAATTAAAATAATTTTAAATAGCTGTTGAAAGCTTCCTTTTGTAAATTCCAAATAAAGGAACCTGTTGAAACACTATAAAGATTCCCGCATAGAAACGAACGATGCTTTCAGCTATATTTTAAAATATTCTTATTAACTTTGTTTATCTGCAAAATAATCTCAGATAATACATTTCTGAATATTCAGCAGGTTAAACTTGATAGTGACAGACCATTTTTTAAAAAAGAAAATTTAAGTCACCTTTGGTGAAATGAGTAGTTTATAACTTTTTTTGAATTAAGTTCGTACATAAGTAATAAAGAGAGATATAAAATGAAGAACTTGTTATTATTGGTTGCTGTTATTTTTTTTAGTGTAACAGTTGGTTATGGGCAGGGGAATTTAGAGTTGAAAGAAAAAGAGCGCATGGCTGCCAACAAAGTAAAAAAACAAACTCAATGGGCTTACGACTATGTAAATGGCAAACCGGTTGCAAACGGTTATATTAGTTGCATTACAGCCTATGACAAATATGGCAATGCCACTGAAATTATTAATTACAAAGCCGACGGAAAGATTACGTCGGTATTAAATTACACATACGATAGTAAAAGTAATAAAACCTCATATACCAGATTTCAAGGAAACCGGGAAAAGATGACCTATAGCCAGAAAATTTCGTACGATGCAACCGGCAATAAACTTTCCGAATCAGGATTTGATGGCTCCAGTAATTTCATGAATAGTTTCTCATACACTGCCGGAAAACTCAGCGAAATAAAATATACTACCGACAATTTACTCACTGAAAAAAGAACCTTTAAATACACCGGAACGCAGGTGGAGATTTTAATTAAAAGTCCTGACGACAAGGTTATTGCTAAAGAAGTAAACATATACGATATTAAAAAGAACCTGATTGAAGAGGCGCGTTTTGCCAATCAGGATGTCACCCAGAAAAAACAATACCAGTACGATCCAAAAGGAAAAGTAATTGAAGAAACCAAGCATCAATTTGGAAATTTTGGTTATAAAAAGAAATACACCTACGATGCCAATGGCAACCTTACTCAGGTTGAAGACATTAAAAATGACGGCAAATCGGTAATCACAAATAATTACGGGTACGATTCAAAAGGGAACATCCTCGAAGAAAAGTGGCGAAAAGAAAATTCTGCTGACGAATCGTTTAAAAAATATATTTATAACGACAAAGGGCTTTATACCTCTATGGACTGCTATTTTGCCTCCTATAAATTCTTCGTTTTGTATAAATTCACCTACGAATATTACTAATTCGTAAACTATCCATTCCTTTTGGGGTTTTAATTTCAACTAATTTTAGGATTTTTGTATCCTTTATTCTTATCACTATTTATTTTTTATCATGAAGAAAGAGACAATAGTTGTCAGAACGGGCGATTCGTTATATCAAAACAAATTATACAGCAGAGATGTAGTAACTCCTATTCACCTCTCAAGTACCAATTCGCGTGACGAGATTGACAAGCCCGGCATGTTCGAATATGTTCGCTGCGACAACCCCACCCGTAATTCGCTCGAACACCAGTTGGCAAAGCTGGAGAATGCAAAGTACGGAATAGCCTTTGCATCGGGTCTCGCTGCAGAAACAACTATTCTGTTGTCGCTGCTGAAAGCTGGTGACCATATAATTGCCTGCAGCGATTTGTATGGAGGGACCAAACGACTTGTCGATAAGGTGTTTAATAATTTTAATATCGAAGGGAGTTACATCAATTTAACAGCCACCGAAAATCTTGAATCTTCTTTTAAACCTACCACCCGGATTATATGGATCGAGACCCCATCTAACCCCATGATGTTGCTGGCTGATATCCAAAAAATATCACAGATTGCCCATAAACATAATATTTTGGTAGTGGTCGATAATACTTTTCTCACCCCATTTTTTCAGAATCCTCTGGATTTAGGCGCTGATATTGTCATTCATTCCGGCACAAAATATTTGGGAGGGCATAGCGATGTTTTAAATGGGGCTATTATGCTGAATGATGATTCGTTATACGAAAAAATACGATTTGTCCATACAGCTACAGGAGGTGTTCTCGCTCCTTTTGATTCGTATCTGGTAATGCGTGGTATAAAAACACTGGCAGTGCGGATGGAAGCTCATCAAAAAAACGCATTAGCCTTAGCACAATTCCTTGAAAAACATCCCAAAGTAGATAAGGTATATTATCCCGGACTGGCCAGTCACCCGCAACATAGCCTGGCAATAAAACAAGCCCGGGGATTTGGGGGAATGATCTCATTTGAATTAAAAGGGGGAGAAAAAAAGGTAAGAGACTTATTTTCGCACCTGAAACTGTTTATTCTGGCTGAAAGTTTGGGGGGAGTTGAATCGCTGATTGAACATCCTGCTACCATGACACATGTTTCGATGAGCAAACAGGAACAACAAGAAGCTGGAATAACAGATTCGCTAATCAGAGTTTCCGTGGGAATTGAAAATATTGACGATTTAATTGAGGATATGGAAGGTGGATTAAATACAATTTAAAATAAATGCCGGCAATAAAAATTATAAAAAATCAATGAACCTAATTCAAGGTAGATGCAACCTCTGTCAGAATGTTTACTTAGAAAAACTAATCAAGCCGAAAACATCTGCAAATCGTGGAGCTTTTTATAGTATCCATTCATCTGAATAAGTTCATCGTGCTTGCCGCGTTCAACAATTTGTCCTTCATTTAATACACAAATTTCGTCGGCATGGATAACCGTAGAAAGCCGGTGCGCAATTACAATGGTGGTGCGGTTTTTCATTAAGTTGGTGAGGGCATCCTGCACGAGGCGTTCCGATTCGGTATCCAGCGCTGAGGTAGCTTCGTCGAGAATTAAAATCGGGGGATTGCTTAATACCGCCCTGGCAATACTCACCCGTTGGCGTTGACCGCCTGATAGTTTTCCGCCCCGGTCACCAATATTATGGTTGTATTTTCCTTTTGTAGCCGCAATAAACTCATTGGCATGAGCAACGGTAGCGGCTGCTATTATGTCTTCGGGTGTAGCCTCATCGCGGCCAAACATAATGTTATTCGAAAATGTATCGTTAAACAGGATAGGTTCCTGGTTTACAATACCCATCAATCGGCGGAGATCTTTTATTTTATATTCTTTAATGTTTATGCCATCCACCAGTATTTCACCATTTTCGATGTCGTAAAAACGGGGAAGTAAGTCGACCAGTGTCGATTTGCCCGATCCCGATTGTCCAACTAAGGCAATCGTTTTTCCTTTTTCAACTTTCAGATTAATATTCTTCAAAACAAATTCCCGGTCGTATTTAAACGATACATCTTTGTATTCTATATTTCCCGCAAATTCTTTCTTAGCGAGCGCATCAGTTTTTTCGATAATATTATTTTCAGCTTTCAGAATGAAATCGATGCGCTCGGCGGAGGCCATCCCTTTCTGAATATTATAATAAGCAGTTGAAAAACTTTTTGCAGGCGCTATTATTAGATAAAAAGTTGCGAGATACGTAAGGAATTGTTCCGGTTGCATATTTGTTTTACCATTCAGAATGAGCGTAGCACCAAAAACCATAATGATAACCATGACCACAGTGCCCAAAAATTCACCTACCGGACTTGCCAGGCCTCTTCGACGGTTAATTTTTATCTGTAATTTGGTAAACTCATCGTTGATAATCATAAAACGGCCAGTCATAGGTTTTTCGGCTGTAAAAGCCTTAATAATCCGCAATCCCGAAAGTGTTTCTTCAATTAGCGATAATAAGGTGCCAAGCTTTGTTTGACTTTTAAATGATTTTTTTCGTAAACTGCGGCCTATCCGTCCAATAATAAAACCGCTAATTGGTAGCAATACCAGCACAAATAGCGTAAGCTGAGGACTCATAATTATTAGAAACCCCAAATAAATTAAAATGGTTAATGGATCGCGAAAAGCCATTTCGAGCGAACTTATTATTGACGATTCAATTTCCTGCACATCGTTGGTCATCCTTGCCATAAGGTCGCCCTTTTTTTCATTCGAAAAATAGGAAGCGGGTAAACTTAATATTTTAACATAAAGATTATTACGAATGTCTTTAACTATCCCAGCCCGCATTGGCGCTAAGAAATGAAGTGATAAATATGCAAACAGGTTACGGAGTAACGAAAAGAAAATCATACTTGCGCTCACTAATAGCAAAGCATTAACCTTTCCATAATTTTGAATTATAATACTAAATAGATATGAGGAGTGCTTTTGAAAATTCAAAATGGAAATATCGGTTGGTTTTTCAACTACGAGATCCTGAGTTCCAAAAAGAATCGCCAAAAAGGGTATTAGCATTGCTACGGAAAAAATTGAAAATATTACCGAAAAAATATTAAATGAAACATTCAAAATAGCATTTTTCTTATAAGGCAATATGTAATGAAAAAGAGAAAAAATATTTTTCATGGATATGTTTTAAATACCGGTATAATTATAAGGGGTGATGTTTTTAAGTTCCGTTTTAACCTGTTCGCTTACATTTAACGTGTCGATAAACGTATTCATAACATCTCCGTCAATAAAGGTATTGGTGCGGGTAAGTTCTTTTAATGCTTCATAAGGGTTTGGATACCCTTCGCGGCGAAGAATCGTTTGGACACCTTCGGATACCACAGCCCAGTTATGTTCCAGGTCTTTTTTAATCTTATCCTGGTTTATAATAAGTTTGCCCAACCCTTTTTGTAACGATTTTATAGCGAGTAAGCTGTGAGCAATAGGAACTCCAATATTTCGTAAAACAGTCGAATCGGTCAAGTCGCGCTGCATCCGCGAAATGGGAAGTTTGGCGGATAAATGTTCAAAAATGGCATTGGCAATTCCCAGGTTTCCTTCGGAATTTTCAAAATCTATCGGATTTACTTTATGCGGCATGGTCGAGGAACCAACCTCATTTTTAGCAATCCGTTGTTTAAAATATTCCATTGAGATATACGTCCATACATCGCGGCAAAGGTCAATCAGAATGGTATTTATACGTTTCAGGGCATCAAAATATGCTGCCAGGTTATCGTAATGTTCAATTTGAGTGGTAGTTTGACTACGGTTTAATCCAAGCACGCCATCTACAAAAGCATTCCCGAATGCTTTCCAGTCAATTTCGGGATATGCCGCCACATGCGCATTGAAATTGCCGGTAGCGCCACCAAATTTGGCTGAATAGGGTATGGAGAGCAATTGTTTATATTGAACTTCGAGACGTTCAATAAATACTTCGAACTCTTTACCGAGACGGGTAGGAGAGGCAGGTTGTCCATGGGTATGGGCCAGCATTGGGATGCTCTCCCATTCGGTTGCCAGGGTTCTGAGTTTTTTAATTAATTCGGATACTGCCGGATAATAAACTTCAACAGCGGCCATCTTAAGCGAATATGGAATGGCAGTATTGTTAATGTCCTGAGAGGTAAGCCCAAAATGAATGAATTCCTTGAAAGATTCGAGCTTAAGTGTATCAAATTTTTCCTTCAAAAAATACTCCACCGCTTTTACATCGTGGTTTGTAATGGCTTCAATATCCTTAACCCGCTGAGCATCTTCCAAAGAAAAATTATTGTATATATCCCGTAAACTCTGATAAGCGGTTTTATTAAAAGATAGAAGCTGAGGTAAAGGTAAATCTGCTAACGCAATAAAATATTCCACTTCAACAAACACCCTGTAGCGAATAAGTCCATATTCCGAAAAATACACGGCAAGTTCATCTACTTTGTTTCGATAACGGCCGTCGATAGGAGAAATGGCAGATAATAATTTTATTTCCATAGGTCGGTATAATTCAAAAATTCGTTTTTAATGTTTAAAATATAAGAATAGTTTTTGAGTGCAAGTGTTTTAATTACAGTACATTTAACCTATTCTTAATTTTTAAAATAAGGTTACAAAGGTAAAAAAATAATACTTACTTCGTTGTTTCAAAACGAACGCAAAAATATGATCTTTGACTAGTTAAAAACCACTTGGATGTGATACCTTTACAGGGTATTTATTATTTTACATAATTTGCTGTATTTTGAAATACTCAAAAAAATATATCGATTTCATAATTCCTTGGAATTATAATGAAATAATATTGTTGAATTTAAAATAAACGAGAGGATTTTGTTTAAAAACCTTATTTGAAATCACCAAATTCAGTATATATGAAAAAATTTTTATGGATAGGATTGCCTTTGTTATTGCTCATAATGTCATTTGCTATTGAGAGGGGACCCGATTCGCGTTTTAAAGATGTAAAAAAGAAAATTTTAGTTTATGTATTTAATATAAACAAAGAAATTGGCCCGGGTATGCTACGGGTAACGCAACAGAGCTTTTCGGAAGCACGATCGATGAAAGCTGACCTGGTGCTTATTCGGATGAATACCTATGGCGGTTTGCTGGATGCTGCCGACTCAATCCGCACCATTCTTTTGAACAGCGAAATCCCGGTATATGTTTTTATTGATAATAACGCGGCTTCTGCCGGAGCGCTTATTTCAATAGCAGCCGATCGTATTTATATGCGCGAAGGAGGGAATATCGGAGCCGCAACTGTCGTTAATCAGACTGGCGAAGCGCTTCCCGATAAATATCAGTCGTTTATGCGTTCCATGATGCGCTCTACTGCCGAATCGCACGGAAAAGATACCATAATAAGAGGGTTGGATACTACTTTTGTCTGGAAACGCAATCCGCAAATTGCCGAAGGAATGGTAGACCCAACCATTGTTGTAAAAGGGATTGACGATAGTACGAAGGTAATTACTTTTACAACTGAAGAAGCAATAAAAAATGGCTATTGCGAAGGGAAAGCCTCCAATGTTCATGAGGTAATTTCAAAGGCGGGTATCTCTAATTACGAGGTGAAAGAATATAAGCTGACCAATTTTGAGCTGATAATGGCCTTTTTGCTCAACCCGTATTTTCGAAGTATTTTAATCATGCTCATTATTGCCGGTATCTATTTTGAACTCCAAACTCCAGGTATTGGTTTTGCTTTAATAGTTGCTGCTTCAGCAGCTGTTCTTTATTTTGCTCCGGCATACCTCGAAGGATTAGCAGAACATTGGGAAATTGCGCTTTTTGTAATTGGGCTCGTGTTAATTGTGGTCGAAATATTTGCCTTCCCCGGTTTTGGAGTAACAGGCATTACGGGCATTGTTTTCGTCGTCACCGGGCTTACTTTAAGTCTGCTCAATAATATTGTTTTTGAACTCGATTTTAAATTTGCCATGTTGCAAATATTTAGGGCACTTTTTGTTGTCCTTTTCTCCATGCTATTTTCATTGCTTATTTCCATTTACTTGTCGGGTAAAATAATTAAATCGAACCGGTTTAATATGATTGCCTTGCAAGCAGATCAAAAAAGTTCAGATGGTTATGTGGGGGTCGCGGACAATTCATTTGTTATAGGAAAGGAAGGGATTTCTTTAACCATTCTTCGCCCTTCTGGTAAAGTCGACATTGACGGGGAAATGTTTGATGCCGTAAGTGAAATCGGATACATAAATCCAGGTCAAAAAGTGAAAGTTACCCGATACGAAACTGGGCAGATTTATGTTATGAAAGTATGATGTTTACTCATTTTAGGCGGTACTGATTTTTAGGTTGTTTTTTTGAAGTTAATTTATAGATACACGGTTGGTATGGATTTAAGAAATAGTATTAAGTATTTTTCAGTTATAATATTTATTGTTATTCTGGGAATTATCTCATGTCAATCGGGTAATAACGGTGAAAATGAATCTGAAAATGTCAAATCTGATTCAGTAGCTTTTGCCGATTCAATTTCGCAGATAGAATTAGCTAAGCAGGAAATTATTGCTGCTGCTATTGATAGTGCTAAAGATAGCATTGCCAGGGCGCAGAAAACAGCTAAATGATATATATATAAATGAGGAATTCCTAAATTGGTCCTGCATATTTAATTTAGATTCATAGGCAGAATCACATGCACACCATATCGCTATTGGCCGTTGAGTCTTTCGAAATTTCCAATAGCAACGAAAAGGTGCTTTTCTCCATTTCAGTATTAAGAAATAAGGATTGCATTGAAATTGGAGAATTGGTCAGTAGATTAATTCCGCATATTTTTATTAAATTAGTTATTGCAATTCTCTTAAATAATGAGGAATTCAGAAGGAAACTAAAAAGAACCACGAACCATGAGACATACTCGTTCGCAAACAAAAGTTATTGCTACAATTGGACCGGCATCATCATCCAAAGAAGTCTTAGAAAAGCTTTTTCACGAAGGTGTAGATGTTTGCCGCTTGAATTTTTCGCATGGAACACATGCTGATCATCTTCAGGTAATTAAAAATATTTTGGAACTCAATAAGGAGTTAAAAACCAATGTAGCTTTGCTGGCCGACTTACAGGGGCCCAAGATCCGGATTGGCGATGTCGAAAATAATAAAGTAGACCTGGTGGAAGGGGCTGAAGTCAACTTTGTAACCGAAAAATGCATAGGTACTGCAGAGCGGCTTTATATTAGCTATCAGGAATTTCCCGGCGATGTAAAAGTTGGCGATTTCATTCTGGTCGATGACGGTAAACTGAAGCTACAAGTAATAAGCACGAACCGAAAGGATAAAGTAACGGCTAAAGTTATTTATGGTGGAGTTTTGTCCTCAAAAAAAGGAGTCAATCTGCCTAATACAAAAGTATCCATACCTAGTCTCACAGAAAAGGACATTGAAGATGCTATTTTTGCGCTCGACAATGGGGTCGATTGGATTGCGCTGTCGTTTGTGAGAAGCGCTGGCGACCTTATTGCCTTAAAGGATTTAATTAAGCAACGAAAGAAAAATGCCAGTATTATAGCCAAAATTGAGAAACCGGAAGCCTTGAGCGATATTGATAATATTATCGATATGTCGAATGGGATTATGGTGGCCCGTGGCGATTTAGGAGTGGAAGTCCCGTTTGATCAGGTTCCGCTTATTCAAAAGGATTTGGTTGCCCGTTGTATCGCAAAAGCTAAACCTGTTATTATTGCCACCCAAATGCTCGAAAGTATGATAATAAGTTTTCGTCCTACCCGTGCTGAAGCTAACGATGTAGCCAATGCTGTTTTCGATGGTGCCGATGCCCTTATGCTAAGTGCCGAAACCTCTGCCGGAAAATATCCCGTAGAATCGGTAAATGCGATGCAGCGTATTATTGATTGGAGCGAAAAAGGGTTCCATAATAACCGCGAAACTTTACCGGTACCCAATACCCGAACCTTTTTACCCGATTCAATTTGTTTGAATTCGTGCCGGTTGGCGAGTCAAACTGCTGCCAAAGCAATTGTTACGTTCACAAATTCGGGATATACTGCCTACAAAATATCTAGTTTCAGACCCCAGGCTTCCATTTTCGCGTTTTCGCGCAATCCTGCTTTGCTGCGAAAGTTATCGCTGGTTTGGGGGGTTCGTGCTTTTTATTTCGAGAACCATGAAAATATAGACGATGCAATAACCCACTCTATTGAAGTACTAAAGGACGAATCATATATCAAAGACAACGATGTGGTGGTTCACTCGGGGAGTACTCCTTTTGAAGAGCGGGGCCAAACAAATATGATTAAAGTAAGTTACGTGTAAACCTATGCAAACAACCGAAAGACTTATCAAAAATGTTGAAGCCAAGTGGCTTGAACAATTACAGGATCAATGCCGGAAGGTTTTTTTGGGAGTTCACCTCCCTTCGCACGACGAAACCCACCATGCGCGGGTATGGCAGCATGCAAAGACTCTTTTGCTGGAGTTAGCCAAAAAGAAGATTCTTTTCAATGAAGTTGAAATAGAAAAGCTCCTTATATCGGTATTTTTTCACGATACCGGAATGTCCGAAACACTTCAGAAAGACCATGGGAAGATCAGCCGTCGCATAGCAAAGGATTTTCTGAAGGATAAAAGTCTTCATGGAATCGAACTGGAAGATATTTTTGAAGCGATTGAGCATCACGACAAAAAGGATTACAGTGTGGCAAACATGGCTGGGAAGCCTGAATTTACCCTACAATCACTCCTCAATATCAGCGACGATCTGGATGCATTGGGTATCATTGGCTCCTACCGCTATTCCGAAATTTATTTGCTTCGGCATATTGCGGTTAAAGATATTTCGGATGCTATTCTCGAGAATCTTCAGGGCCGGTTTCAGCATATGAAAAATTATCTGGCTTTTTCGCCTCATTACCTGAAATCGCAAAACCAACGGTATATGATTACGCGGGACTTTTTTAAAGATTTAAATTTTCAGTTTAAGCAAACCGGTTTAGATCCGGCCGATTATACCGGACCGCTTGGCGTGATCAACTTCTTTAAAGAACTAATATTCCGTCAAAAGTTGCATTTGCCCGAAACGTGTAAAAACGCCCTTCTTATATCAAGCGATTTCTATGTGACCCACTTTTTTGAACGGTTGGAAAAGGAGATTTAATAGTCATAAGAAAGTAGTCGTAAGTCGTAAGAAAAGTTCAATGCAGGGTAAGGATTACAAAACCGCGCCAGCTTTTAATGTCTTAGTTTTGTCCATATTACTAAAGACTATGGACTATATACTATGGACTGAAAACTTCACCTACCTCACATAAAAATCGAGCAAACATTCATCCTCAATATACGCCTGGAGGCGGTCGCCAATTTTCACTGGCCCAACACCCGCCGGGGTGCCGGTAAAAAGTAAATCGCCCATTTTTAGAGTTACGTAGCGCGATACATACGAAACTAATTTATCGAAACTAAAGATCATATCCCTGGTATTACCCTTTTGAACAGCAATCCCATTAATATCCAAGCGGAAATTGATATTGTTAAAATCAGAAAACTGTTCTTTCGGTAAAAATTTTCCGATAGGGGCTGAATTGTCGAATGCCTTGGCTATTTCCCATGGTAATCCTTTATCCTTGCATTTATTTTGCAGGTCGCGCGCTGTAAAGTCAATGCCAATGCCAATTTCGGTATAGTAACGGTGGGCAAACTGTTCTGAAATATTCTTTCCTACCCGGTTGAGGTGCAATACAATTTCAACCTCGTGATGAATATCCTCTGAAAAATCGGGTAAAAAGAAAGGTTTGTTATTCTTTACAATGGCAGTATCGGGTTTCATAAAAAAAACCGGGGCCGATGGCAATGGATTATTGAGTTCCTTGGCATGATCGGCATAATTTCTTCCTATGGCTATTATTTTCATCTGTCTGTTTTTTGATTATTAAATTTAGGTCAGATGGAACATCCATATAGTCATACCATTGTTTGTTTAGCTAATCTAAATGGATGTTTCATGGGAATTAGTGTAAATTAATTCTCTAATAAGAACAATAATTAAAAGTATTTATTTATCAATGCTTATAAGTACATTTCAATTTACTTAGTCAGAAGTATTGCCTAATCTATGTTTCAGGCTTTGAGCCTTCAACTTTGAGCTTAGTACCCCTCAGTTTTCAGCTCTTTTTCTTCTGGTTAAAACCTCTGAGTTTAATGGCAGTAAGTACTTTTTTAGTGTATAATGGAAATTCGTTGTTCATCATCCAGCCGTAATAGGCGGGATCTTTGGTAAAGACTTCTTCCACTGGCACCCCTTTATATTTTCCAAAGTTAAAAGCTTCCACTCCTTTGTCGTTTAGGATAACTCTTCCTACAAAGTCGACATTGCGTGTCTGAGCCGAAAATTCGGACAGTTTATCCACATCGTTATCAAGATTTGTATATCGTTCCAACTGCGATTTCAAAACTTCGTAAGTAGCGCGGGTATCTGCCTCTGATGAGTGAGCGTTTTCCAGTTCCTTTTCACAGTAGAATTTATACGCTGCTCCAAGTGTGCGCTGTTCCATTTTGTGAAAAATTACCTGAACATCAATAAATTTTCGTTTTTTGAGGTCAAAATCAATATCCACCCTTAAAAATTCTTCGGCAAGTAGCGGAAGGTCAAATTTATTGGAGTTATAACCTGCAAAGTCCGATCCTTCAAAGCTGTTTACCAGCTTCTGTGCTATTTCTTTAAAGGTGGGGCAGTCTTTTACATCTTCATCGCTTATACCATGAATGGCAATTGCTTTGGGGTCGATTGGTATCGTAGGATTCAGCCGATATGTTTTAGACTCTTCGCGACCATCCGGGAAAATTTTTAAATAGGTAAGTTCTACAATACGATCGCTTACAACATTGAGACCGGTGGTTTCGAGATCGAAAAATATCAGTGGATTTTTAAGATTTAAATTCATAACGGGTATATAAAACAAAGAGGATGCCGGTTTAGGACACCCTCTTACAGTGGTTTTAAAATTTATTCAATTAAACATTGATCATCATTGGCATTAACAGCATCAACACATCTTCCCCTTCGGTTTCGGTGTCGGCAGGTACCATAATACCAGCACGCGATGGATCGGATAATTCAAAAATAACATCACCCGAAGCAAGATTTGATAGGATTTCGATTAGGAACACCGACTTAAAGCCAATTTCCATATCGTCGCCATCGTAGTTGCATTTAATGCGCTCGTAAGCAGATATAGAGAAATCGATATCCTGAGCCGATACAGTTAGCTGGTTACCGGTTAACTGAAGTTTTACCAAATTGCTGGCCTGGTTGGCAAATACCGAAACACGGCGCAGCGAATTGTAGAATTCTAAACGATCAACTCTGAGTTTATTTGGGTTGCCAACAGGAATTACGGTATTGTAACTTGGGTAATTACCTTCTACCAGACGGCATACCATGGTGTAATTGGTAAGTGTGAAAACTGCATTTTTATCGTCGAATTCTAACGAAATATCATTCGATTCTTTCGGTAAGATATTCTTGAGTAAAGAGGCTGGTTTCTTTGGGAGAATAAACGAAGCGTTGGTGCCAGGCTTCACGTCGTTGCGTTTGTAACGAACCAGCTTATGGGCATCGGATGCAACAAACGTAAGGTTATCGTTTGCCAGTTCAATAAAAATACCATTCATAACCGGGCGAAGTTCATCGTCGGCAGTGGCGAAAAGCGTTTTATTTATTCCATTAAGTAATACTTCATAGCCAACCCTGATTGCATTTTTGCGATCGGATTTAATGGCTGGAAGCTGCGGAAAGTCAGAAGCATTCTGGCCAACTACGCTAAACCGTCCATTTTCCGAATTGATTACTACGGAATAAGTTTTAGTATCAATATCAAACGTTAAAGGCTGGTCGGCAAATTCTTTCAGGGTGTCAAGTAAAATTTTTGCAGGAATGGCAACACTTCCCGATTCGGAGGCATTTTGAAGGCTCATTCGTGTTATTAAAGTAGATTCCAAATCGGAAGCAGTAATCTCTAATTCACTGGCATCCATTTTGAAAAGAAAATTATCCAGGATTGGTAAAGTGTTTTTATTGCTAATGACTCGGCTTATTGCCTGCAAATGGCTTAATAAATCGGAACTGGATACAACAAACTTCATGTGTCGTTATTTTAAATGGTCAATAATATTGTTATTCAATAACTTGTATAAGGAATTTCAGGGTTCAATAATACGAAAAAAAAAGAAGCCGCCGCGTGTTATTCATCCTTTATTTTCCCAAAAAATCTTCTTTCACCTTTAACAAAGGGTCGAAATCGATATATTTCAGAAGCACCGGAATTGTATCCAATCCAATTATTCCAAGTAAATTGTCGGGATTAGTTTTTGGTGCATTTTTAACGTTCGAAATTATTTGATAAACCTTAATAGTTTCGAGGCTATTGTCGATGTTTTTGACAATTATTTCGGCATACGGAATTTCGTTTTTTATGCTCGAATATTTTATATCGTCCGAATAAGTTGCAAAGCGATCGATTTTTAAATTATTGATGCTCATGAGGAATTGGCTGATAGATTCCTTGTCGATGTTTTTCTCAATAGAATCGCCTTGTTTGAGTTGAAAGGAGCTGTCTTTCCTGGAGATTGAAAAGTTTTTTTCGGGATGTTTGGGGTAGGCCAGGCCAGCCATTAACATATCGGAAATCGGTGTACGAAAAACCTTGGTATCGCGCCACATCATTTCACTCGTTGGAAAGATAGTGAAAAGCGGTATTTCGTAACCAATCAGGTTCGCAATGTAAGGTTTGGAGCTGCCCTCCATAATAATCCATGCTTTGGAAGGAGCAGTGTCTATCTCGCAGAAACGGTATTGCACTAAAATTTTATTTTCAGCTTCCACAGTTACCTGTAGCGATTTTTCGTTAAGCGTTTCAATTGCCTTAGCTGTCATTTCTTTGGGAACTGCCGAAATAACATTGAACTGTTGCAAAAACTGCAATGTAGCATTTACCAACTGTTTTTTAGCCGGATATTTTTTATTAACAATCCAAATAGAACTGGGTTTACTAAGTTCCATTACTTCACCGTTTTTGATATACCGTATTTTGGTGATATTGGAAGTGTCGGTAATAGCAAAATTCTTTTCGCTCCCGGTGATGGTGCCGGGCTTATCGTTAAAAACCAATACCAGGACTATGGTGACCAGGATTGCTATTATTAAAATGTAATAGGAATATTTCTTCATGGGATAACTATTTATTATATATAAATTTTCTTCGGCGATTGTAATACATTCCAAAAAGTATAACTAACAAAGCTGGCAATATAGTATTTGTGAGCTGCCATTTCGTTTTTTCCTGACGAATGCGCTGTTTATCGAGTAACCGTAATTTAAAGTCTTTGCTGCGTAAAGCCATAAGTCCTGCTTCGTCAGTTAAATACTGAACACTATTTAGAATGAAATCTTTATTTCCAAATGTTTGCCGGGTATATTTGTCATAACCCAGCGGGCTGCTTTCCGGGCCATTTGCAGTTACACGAACGTCGTTCTGAATCATGTCTCCATCAGCAATTACAATCATTTTAGTTGCCTTGCTTGTTTTTATGGCTTGGTTGGGATATGCCTCAATAATAGCTTTTGCGCTTCTGTTGCGAAAACCTGAAGGAAATTCACCCTCCAATAAAACGGCAATATCTTTGTTTCCGGAGGACATATCGTTTCGGGTAGGTTTACGCCGAATTTCTTCCAGGCTAATAAGCGCTGGAACTGTCACTAATCGGGTATTCGGAGATGTTTTTAGTAGTGAGGTTTTTATAATTTTTCCGTTGTTGCCAACCGTATCGATGTTGCTTGGGAACTTTGTCAACACCATATTCAAACTTCTCGAAACAGGATGTTCCACCAGTGGGGAAATTATTGGGTAATAAACCCAGGGCATTGGAGTCCATTTGGCTTGTGTTCCTATAACAGCGGTGTTAACAGGGACAACATTGCATTGAATATCCTGAACAATGGAAGGATTGATACGCACACCGTAAGTAAATAAGAGATCGTCCAGATTAAGGTCATTCACAAACGCAAAGCTGGAGCCAATTGCAAGGCTGTCGGGATTAACATTCACCTGGTCGATGAGCCAAAGAACTTTTCCTCCATTCATAATATACTGGTCAAGCACAAGCTTGTCGGCCTCGTTAAAAGGTTTGGTAGGCCGCGCTATAACTATTGCTTTATATGCATCGAGGCAATGTGGGATTCCGTTTATGGCGCCCCGGTCTACCTGAAAAGAATTCGCCAGTTCCTTGGTAATATCTTCTACCTGATAGCTATCCAATTCGCCATGCCCCTCGATAAAGGCTATTTTGTCGAATTGGCGGGCTGTTAAATTATAGATAGGTTTTATGAGCTCGTATTCCAGCGTTTGAATGGAATTGTTCAGGTTTTCTTCAGCCGATATTCCTACATTGTTCTTCAACAGGTTTACAGGAAGTTCAATTCCGTTATAACTAATTATTGCGCACGGGAAAAGGAGCTTTTCACTATTTCCTCCTTCTTCATCACGAATCATAATATTAGTGGGCCTTAAACCTTTGTTATATAAATCGGCAAATAGCTGATTTCTGATTTTAGTATCGGGGTTTTCGGCAGGATTGATAAATTCGTATTGAATGTTTGTCACAGCATACACCCTGAATTCGTCGAGTGTTTCTTTAATCGAATTGCGAAATTTCCGAAA
This sequence comes from Bacteroidota bacterium, assembly GCA_020048915.1. Taxonomy (GTDB): domain Bacteria; phylum Bacteroidota; class Bacteroidia; order Bacteroidales; family JAAUTT01; genus JAAUTT01. The sequence continues at coordinate 41,927 of JAIFLU010000267.1, forward strand.
TCCTGCTGGCAGGTCTCCTTCCAGATAGACTTTTATAAATATTTCATCGGGGAGTTTACGGAGAACAGTTTTAGTTTCGGTAGAAATGGTAAATCGCTTTTCAGTTGTAAGGTCGACACGAAAATAAGCCTTCGAGCCAACAATCCATAAAAGGATAATAATAGAAAGCGTTAAAACGATTTCTATTACCAGGTGTTTGTGAAATTTTTTTCTTATATCTTTCATTTAAAATAGGTACAAAACTAAACGTTTACCATTGATGGGCCTGCACCCGGATTTTTGTAAACAATAAGAATATGGCAGTCATTCCCAGGTAATATATTAAATCGCGCGAATCGACCACCCCACGGCTTATCGATTTGTAATGTTCGTTTATTCCAAGGTTTAAAACAAATGTATCAATCTTATTAAAAAATTCAAGTTGGGCCAGCGAATCAAAGCCAATGTAAAGTACAAAGCAGGCAATAACCGCTATAACAAAAGCAACCACCTGGTTTTGGGTAATAGAGGATGCGAATATTCCTACTGCGGCATAAATTGCAGCCAGCAGGAATAAGCCGATAAATGCGCCCCAAATTGCGCCTTTATCTAAATTTCCCGGAGGATTCCCTAAAGCAGATATGCTAAAGTAAAATATTAAGCATGGAATCAGGGAGAGGATAACAAGACTGAGTGCCCCAAAATACTTTGCCAATACAATTTCTAAGGGTGTTAGCGGTTTGGTAAGCAAAAACTCCATCGTCCCCGACTTTTTTTCTTCAGCAAACGACCGCATGGTAATAGAAGGAATAAGAAAAAGAAAAACCCACGGAGCCATCATAAAAAAGGTGTCAAGGGTAGCATATCCGGTTTCCAATACATTGGTCTCTCCCGGAAAAACCCACATAAACAATCCGTTAGCTATCAGAAATACTATAATTACCAGATAGCCTGTGAGGGACGAAAAAAAAGAAGTGATTTCTTTCTTTAAAAGATAGAGCATTCGTTTAGGTTAATTTGGGAAACAAAAATAATAGAAATTATAATTCTACAGTTAAAAGTGGTTGCTATAGAAAATAAACATTTGAAAAAAAGGATAGAGTGTTCAAAAACTGTTTTATAATAATAGCTGAAGGTAGTTTCAGACTACGCTCAGCTATTATATATTCATCTCCTCAAACAAGATTGTAAAATAAAGGTGTTTTAAGAAACAGCCTTAGGGCATATCTTATTTATTTCATCAACTCTTTTAATTTCTTTTCTAAATCTTCGCCTCTAAGGTTTTTTGCAATAATTATGCCTTTGGGATCAAGTAATATGTTGGATGGAATGCTGCGGATGGCATAAAGTTTTCCGGCGGCATTGCCCCAGCCTTTTAAATCCGAAACATGGTTCCAGGTTAATTTGTCGTCTTTTATTGCTTGCATCCACTTATCTTTTTCTTTATCGAACGACACCCCAAATACATCAAATCCTTTGTTTTTATATTTGAGATAGGTTTTTACAACGTTTGGATTCTCGGCACGACAAGGAGAACACCAGGAAGCCCAGAAATCGACCAGTAAATATTTACCATATAGCGATGAGAGTTGTATCGGTTTTCCGTCGGCATCAGCCATGGAGAAATCAATTGCCGGTTGGCCTACTTCCACTTTTTTCATAACAGCAATGTAATCATTCAAAAGTGCTACATAAACTGATTTGTTTAAAGTAGAATCCAGGCTGCTTTGAATGGTTTCCAGCTGAGGCAGATCAGAACTGCTTGCAAGGCGCGTCCAGGCCAGATAAGCCGATAATACATTCGATTTATTTGTAATTACATAACTTCGAACCGACTCTATTTGAGAATTCCAAACAGCTTCCATGGCCGAATCCAGTTGTGCTGCTTTTTTGGTATCTTTCATTTCTGCTGCTTTATTGGCTAACTCCTCTAAAGAATCCATCCGAAGGGAATAAACCTTTTGTGCACCTCCAAATAATTGATATTCTTCATGGGTTTTTGATCCGGCAACCTTGAAATTTTGAAGGCTGTCAGTTTTAGCTACCAAATTGATCTCGTTATTATCGACAAATACCGAAATAGCTGGCAAGGTGTCGCTCACTTCAATTTTATACATTTCCGGAATTTCAACGCTTCCGGTAAATGTAAAGGTCCCATTTTGCGAAACAGCAGTATCCACCGGAACCCATTCCTGGTTGATATATCTGTAGAGCAGGACATTTCCATCGCTTAACCCCTGAACATTTCCTAAAATTTTATAACCCGGAGTATTGACTTTTTTAGTACAGCCAAAAGCCAGAAGCATTGCCATTACAATAAATAAGTTGCGCATTTTATTAGTTTTTAGATTTATTTATGACCAAAATATAGTTGAATTAGTTTTCGGGCTGCAGCAAATGAGCCCATTTTCCCTGACAGAACATTTGCTTCCAAATGGTGAATTTCGCGCTCCACCATAGGATGATGATAGAAATGCTTTTGAATACTTTCATTAATAGTCTCGTACATCCAGTATTTCGATTGTTCCCTGCGACGATTATTGAAAAAGCCATTTTCCTGAGTTTGTTGGGTGTATTCGAGAATTGTATCCCAAATATTTGGAATACCAGAGCCGTCGAGGGAGGAGCATAAAACTACTTTTGGGCTCCAGTTTGATACTGATTTAGGAAATAAATGCAAGGCATTCCTGTATTCGGCTGCTGCCAGTTCTGCTTTTTTTACATTGGTGCCATCGGCCTTGGTAATGGCAATGGTATCGGCCATTTCCATAATACCCCGTTTAATTCCCTGCAACTCATCCCCAGCACCGGCCAACATTAACAAGAGAAAAAAATCGACCATCGAATGTACTACCGTTTCTGATTGTCCAACGCCAACGGTCTCTATAAATATGGTATCGAATCCGGAGGCTTCGCAAAGAATAATTGTCTCCCGCGTTTTTCGCGCAACTCCACCTAATGATCCAGCTGAAGGGGAAGGGCGGATAAAGGCATTCGCGTCAGCCGATAAAGCTTCCATGCGGGTTTTATCTCCCAGAATACTTCCTTTAGAGCGCTCGCTGGATGGATCGATTGCTAAAACTGCGAGTTTGTGGTTATTCGAAGTAAGGTGAATGCCAAGCGATTCAATAAATGTGCTTTTCCCAACACCGGGAACCCCAGTAATTCCAATACGTAACGATTTTCCGGAATAGGGGATACATTTTTCAACTATTTCCTGCGCTATTTGGGAATGAGCAGGCAGGGAGCTTTCAACAAGGGTGATTGCTTGACTTAAGACAGTGCGGTTTCCACTAATAATACCTTCAAAATATTGAGTAGCAGATAATCGTTTACGTGCTTTATTTACAAAATTCCTGACCGAATCGTTGCTTACCGAAGGGGGCTGTTCTATTCCTTCGTTTACCGATAATGCACTTTTGAAAGATTCGTTTTCGAACATCACATAAAATTTTGCTGCAAATCTAATAAATAATTTGCTCTGACATTTGAATTACTCCACACTCCCCCTGACCCAAAGGATTAGGTTTAGGTTTTTCGGATCGTTCGTTATCAGTGTTATGGCTTTATTGATTACCCCCTTTTGTCCGGCAGAATTAAAAACGGTGGTGATAGAACTGGAGGCCCCTGGTTTGATGGTCTTGTCACTTTTTTTTACGATAGTACATCCACAGGTGGGAGATATTTTATGTATTTCGAGATTTGTCTTACCCGTATTTTTGAAGTTATATACCAGCTCAACACTTGTTCCGGCTTTTATTTTACCAAAATCGGAAGAGTTTTTATCGAGCGTTATTTTGGGAGCTAAGGCTAATTGTTCCGGGCTGGCTTTTGAATAATCGTCTTCTATTGTCCCCGAAAGGGTTATTCGGTTTTTACTGTCGGGCTTGCCATTGATGTTAAAGGTTAATACATCTGTTACAAATCCCCAATCGTTCTTTTTTTGAGCATCATATATAATCTCAATAATTCCTTTTTGTTTGGGTTGTAAAACAGAGGGTTTTGCAACGACTTTTAAATGAGCTGGGACCGAGGGGAAAGAAACAGTTAAAGCTTCCTTGCCGGTATTAATAACCTCCAGTATGCGAGAGCCTGTTTTGCCTGGCGATAGCTTTGCGAACGATGCATATACCGTGTTAAAACGTAGATTGTTAATGTCAAAGGGATACAAATCGGTTAAGGTTGGTTCCTTGCCAATAACTTCGCCCGATATTTTTAGAGAAACAAGGTTTCGGGGCGAATTATTCGTTATGCTTATACCTTTCTCGAACGGGCCGGGCCGACCAGCTGGATTAAACGTAGCCTTTATAAACCCTTTCTCGCCTGGCTTAATTGGTTCACGGCTCCATTCGGGTGTGGTACAGCCACATGTAGCTTGCACATTTTGGATAATTAAAGGCTCGCTCCCGGTGTTTGTGAAATTAAACGTATATGATACTAATCCTTGAGATTCCGGAATTTTGCCAAAACTATGGGTTTCTTTTTCAAACGAGATGTTTGGCCCCAGCTGCTGGGCAAATGACGAAAACAGTATGCAAAAGGATAAGATAATGGGAAAAACCAGCGTTTTCATGTGCTTCGTATTATGAATATTAGTCAAAGGTAGAAAATTTAGATGGGAGGGGAGTTATTTTTCAAATTGCCATTAACTTTTTTTACAAAACATAGGGTTTTCGTGTTTTGGTATATCCTAACATTGATATAAAATCTCTACCTTTAACCGATTAAAGAATTCAAGATTGTAATGAATATTAAGAAACTGCTAATATTCCCGTTTTTACTGCTGCAGTTAGCATTGGTAAATGGCCAGTTTTACAATGGCCTTCAAATGACTTTTGGCAAGAACCGTGTCCAGTATAATTCCTTTTACTGGCAATATTACCGATACGATAAATTTGATACCTATTTTAACGAATACGGAAAAGATCTTGCCCTATATACTGAATGGGTTGCAAATCAGGAAATTGAGCGTATTCAGAAACTATTGGACTATACCCTTGAAAAGCGTATTGTCTTTTTAGTCTATAATAAAATGTCGGATTTTAGACAGAGCAACATCGGATTGGTAACCGGCAACGTGGATTACAATACGGGAGGGTTAACCAAGATTGTTAAAAACAAGATATTTGTTTATTTTGAAGGCGACCGAAAATCGTATCGAAAACAAATAAGCGCCGGAATCGCCGAAGTTATCCTGAACGAAATGCTTTATGGGGCCGAGTTTGGGCAAAATTTAACGAATCAGGCGGTAATAAATCTGCCCGATTGGTTTATCAAAGGTTTGATCTCTTACATTTCCGAAGATTGGAGCGTTGAAATTGAAAATCGCGTACGAGACGGTATTCTTACAAAAAAGTACAACCATTTTAACAGGCTTACCGGAAACGATGCCATGTATGCCGGGCATTCCTTCTGGCGGTATATCGATAAATATTATGGGGCCAACTTAGTTCCAAATATCGTTTATATTACCCGCATTCAAAAGAGTGCAAAAAGCGGGTTTTTATATGTGCTGGGTTCATCGATCAAACAGCTTTCGAACGATTGGTTAGGATATTATTTAAGTATCTACCAAAAAGATAATCCTACCGTTAACGAAGACGAAATTGCACTATTGAAAAAGCCCAAAAAAACAAGGGTTTATCAGCGAATGAAAACAAGTCCCGATGGGAATAATATTGCTTTTGTGACCAACGAATCGGGGCAATATAAAATTTGGTTATACAATAAAACTACCAAAAAAACAAAGCGGATTTACAAGCGGGAACATAAGCTCGATCAAATAGTTGATTACTCCAATCCAGTAATTGCATGGCATCCTTCCGGGAAAATACTATCGTTTATCACTGAACAAAAGGGATTTGTTAAATTGTCCTTTTATACGCTTGATACCAAAGAATTAGTTACCCGTAATCTATTGTATTTTGATAAGATTGTAGATTATTCGTTCTCTTCGGATGCTTCGAGGTTGGTTTTTTCGGCTGTGAAACAAGGACGTACGGATATTTTTGTTCATACACTGGCCTCCGCAACAAATGAGCAGATTACAAATGACCTGGCCGATGATTTATTCCCCAGTTTTGCCGATAATTCCTCCAAAATTGTATTTAGTTCAAATCGAATCAGCGATACATTAAGCAACGAAACTGCAGAAATAAAGGAGCTTTCGCCTGCTTATGCCTTGTTTGTGTATAATTATTCTTCCCGGTCGAATACCTTGTCGCGGATTACCGACAATCGTTATGCCAACCATACTTACCCTATTGAAATTTCGAAAAACAGATATGCTTATTTAAGCGATGTCAGCGGTATTAATAATAGATATATTGCCGATTACGACAGCCTTATTAGTTTTATTGATACCACCATTCATTATCGGTTTTTCTCAAAATCATATCCAACAACAAACAGCAACGAAAGCCTAATGGAACATAATGTTGTTCCACAGTCGCTCGATGCAGGCAATATTCGCCTTAAGAAAGGCAGGATGTTTATGTTTATGGAAAAAATAAAGCCATTTCAGAATCTGCCATTAAAACTTGCAGAAACAGAGTACCGGCAGGAGCTAAATAAATCGCTGCAACGTAAAGATAGCATTTCGCAAATAAAGAAAGAACCTATAACTGTCAGGCCACCGGAAATTCGGAAACAAACGCCTGTTTTCAGTGACACGGCTAAACTTATCACTTCCGATGAAATTGATATTGATCATTATGTTTTTGAAATTGAGAAACTAAACCTGAACGGGGGGCAGGCAAATAGAAGTCAATCGTCCATTGTTCCAACCGACTCGGTTCCGTCAAAACCAGAGCGTAAACAGCGTATTTATCAGCCGGCTTTCTATATCAATAACCTTGTCAGTCAGGTCGATTTTAATTTCCTGAATGCTTCCTACCAGGCATTTAATGGCTCTCAGGTTTACTATAATCCAGGGTTTAACAGCTTAATAAAAGTTGGCACCAACGACCTTTTCGAGGATTATAAAATAATTGGGGGAATTCGTCTTTCATTCGATTTTGAGAGTAATGAATATCTTTTAAGCTTCGAAAATCTTAAAAAACAGTGGGATAAGGAATATGTTTATCATCGGCAGTCGTTTCAGAGTGTAACTCCCGATAATTTTCTTATAAAAACTACTACCCAGGAGGTTTATTATGTGCTGAAATATCCATTTTCGCAGGTACTAAGCGCTCATGGAACCGTTTCTTTTCGCCACGACCGGAATGCAGTGCTTGCTACTGAAACTGCTGCATTAAACTATAACAATTTTAATAATGCATGGGCAGGCTTAAAGTTGGAATTGATATTTGATAACACCCGCTCGTTAGGGATAAATATTTATAGTGGAACCCGCTTTAAAATATTTGGAGAAGCGTATAAGCAGGTTAACCGCGGAAAGTCAGATTTGTTTGTACTTGGTGCCGATTTTAGGCACTATCAGGTAATTCACCGCAACCTTATTTGGGCGAACCGTTTTGCCGCCTCATCCTCTTTTGGAGGTAGCAGACTTATTTACTACCTGGGAAGTGTCGATAACTGGATGAACTTCTCGTCGAAAGTAAAGACTTTTGACAATTCCATTCGTATCGACGACCAGGAGAAGTATGCCTATCAGACTGTGGCAACTAATATGCGCGGTTTTTCGCAAAATATCCGAAATGGAAATAATTTTAGTGTAATCAACAGCGAAATTCGCTGGCCGTTTGTAAAGTATTTCTCCAAATATCCTATTAGCTCTAATTTTTGGAGCAGTCTCCAGGCGGTAGGTTTTTTCGATGTGGGTAGCGCCTGGACAGGACTTACTCCTTTCTCGGGTGGAAATGCCTACGATTACGATGTGGATCGTAATGGCAAAGTAACTGTTTATGTGAAAAGTAACCGAAGCCCCTTTGTATATGGCTTTGGATATGGTGTCAGGGCTCAATTGTTAGGCTATTTCATGCGTTTCGACTGGGCATGGGGAGTTGAAAAAAATATTGTACTTCCCCGGATTTTCTATTTTTCGCTAAGTACCGATTTTTAATACCTTTGCCAGTTCTAAATAGTCCACTATGTCAGTAAACGAATTATTATTGTTACTATTAACAGGTATAATTGCGGGATTGGTTAGCGGAACGCTGGGAGTCGGTGGCGCTATTATTATAATACCAATGCTTACCTTTTTCCTGGGCTTTAACCAATATCAGGCACAAGGTACCAGTTTGGGAGTAATGACAATGCCTGTTTTTATTATCTCAGCATATAGTTACTATAAAAACGATTATGTAAATGTGAAATTTGTTTTTATAATCGTGGTAGCTTTTATTATTGGAAGTTACTTCGGCTCTATGTTTGCTATGAATTTGCCCGAAAAAACATTAAAGAGAATTTTTGGACTTTTCTTAACTCTAATGGGCGTTAAGATGCTCTTGGGGAAATAATTTTATGCTTTAATAACAAATTGTTAAGATGTATTATCAAATAGATATGGTAATCTTACGTTATTTTTGGAATCTAATCTAAATATGCCGGAATGGAATTGAAACAACGAATATTTGAACTTGCTGATAAAATTTACCCCGAAACAATTGATATTCGAAGACATATACATCAAAATCCTGAATTGTCGTTTGAGGAATTCCAAACCTCGGCTTTTATTTGCTCTAAATTGCGGGAATGGGGAATTGAATATAAGAATAGTATCGTTTCTACCGGAATTATTGGGTATATACGGGGCAAAAACCCGGAAGCGAAATTATTAGCTTTACGTGCCGATATTGATGCATTGCCTATTGTTGAAGAAAATAATGTGCCTTATAAGTCCATAAACAATGGAGTTATGCATGCCTGTGGACACGATGTTCACACCGCTTCGTTACTGGGTACGGCAAAAATTCTTAATGAGTTACGCGGGGAGTTTGAAGGTACTATTATGCTTATATTTCAACCAGGGGAGGAAAAGCTTCCCGGTGGAGCAAAATTAATGTTGGAAGAAGGGATTTTTAATGACCGCGAACCCGATATGGTAATTGCTCAGCATGTACTGCCTACAATGGATGCCGGTTATGTTGGTTTTAAGCCGGGAATTTACATGGCATCGTGCGATGAATTATTTATTACCGTGAAAGGAAAAGGCGGGCATGGCGCTATGCCTCATCAAATTACCGATACGGTGCTTGCTTCAGCACATCTGATAGTGGCTTTGCAGCAGGTGGTCAGCCGTTTTGCCGAAGCATCTGTACCATCAGTATTGTCTATCGGGAAAGTGATTGCCAATGGCGCTACCAACGTAATTCCCAGTGAAGTATATATGGAAGGTACTTTCCGCACCATGAACGAAACCTGGCGGATGCAGGCGCACGAGAAGATGAAGCACCTGGCCGAAAATCTGGTTGCAGGTATGGGGGCGGAAGTCGATTTCAGAATTGAAAAGGGATACCCGGTATTAGTCAACAATGAGAATATAACCCGACTAGCAAAGAAATATGCTTCTCAGCTTTTGGGGGACGAAAAAGTGATAGACCTCGATATTCGAATGACTGCCGAAGACTTCGCCTATTTTACTCAAAAATACCCGTGTACATTTTACAGGTTAGGGGTTAAGACAAAGGATGTGCCCTCTGTTGCCTTACATTCATCGACTTTTAATGTGGATGAACAGGCTTTGAAAACAGGCATTTCGTTAATGGCATGGTTGAGCTGTTCGTTTTTAAATAGTTAAAATGTAGCTTAAAATAGATAACCTGCTTTTTAGGAAGATGGTTATTTAAAATACATTCAAATTAGGATGGGAAGCAAAAAAACCTTTTACGTTTCAAAAATTGCCATAATTTTGTATTGGATTCAATAACTTAAAAACTAGATAAAATGGCACACAAAATTAGCCAAGATTGCACTGCATGTGGCACTTGTATCAATGAATGTCCAGTAGAAGCTATTTCTGAGGGCGATATTTATAAAATTGACCCGGAACTTTGTACCGATTGCGGTGCTTGTGCCGATGTTTGTCCGGTAGAAGCGATTCACCCCGAATAGTCGTCGCACACACTTAAAAAATTGAAAGCCCACGAAAATAGTGGGCTTTTTTGTTTTATGTATAATTGAGGTTGCTTGTTTCGAGAACAAAATTTCAGTTGACATCTTGAGCAAAGAGGCTGGGCGAAAGTAGGACAAAGCTTCGATTTCGCTCAATCTGGCCGCTGGAAACCAGTTAATTGTCATATTGAGCGGAGTCGAAATACGACAATCAATTGACTTCTCTCCCGGCCTCACTAATTGGTAGCAGATGTTACTGGACATAGCTGAACGAGTTGAAACTTTCCCTAATGCCAATGATTAACTCATTTCGCAACTTGCGAGAGTTTAGGGAAAGTAAGATTAGTTTAAATTAATTTTTATATACGATTTTACAATCGTATATTTGATACGTTGAAAATAATTATTAAATGTCGTATTATTATGAAAGTGACTGCTATAATTAAAGATGACTTAGTTCAAACAGTTGTTAAGCTTTCTCACGGTAAAAATATTACCGAGGGGCTTGTAATTGCTCTCGAAGATTATGTATATCGGAAAAAAATTGAGCAATTGATTAATGAGATCGATAATGAGCCTTTACAGTTTGATCGTTCTGCCGAAGAAATCAGGCAATTAAATAGTAGAAAGAGGGTATGATTATATTGGATACATCCATTTGGATAGAATATTTTAAAAGAAACGAGAACTATAAAATAATAATTGACAATCTTTTGAGAGAGAAAAAAGTATTAGCCCTGGATTTTATTTTTGGAGAGCTTTTGCAGGGAGCAAGAGAACAGGAGAAATCAAAAATCATTGGCATTTGGGAAATTTTACCAAAGGTAAATATTAATGGAATTGGTTTTTTTGCTGGTAAGTATTCGATGGATAATAAATTATGGGATAAAGGTGTTGGGCTAATAGATTGTGCAATTATTTATGCAGCCATTGAATCAAAAGCGTTACTCTGGACACTTGATAAAAAAATAGTTAGCTTTTTAGACGAAAGCCTTCTTTATAAATAATCTTATAAAACAAAGCGTTAGAGCTTATAAGGTAGTTTTCGAATAAAAAAGCTTTCAACCCATTTT